>NZ_CP159280.1:0-313466 GCF_040448525.1 Arthrobacter sp. K5
GTAATTCCTGATCCCACGATGATTAACCGATCCAGTGACCACGGTCGGGAAGGTCGATTTCACGTCAACGTGGCCTCTCGAAGTGGTGGGAACCCAAGTATGACTATTACGTCGAGCTTCACTCGCCGGATGGGTCCCTGCTGCAGACGCAGACCGTAACGCAGCCCACCGTTTCATTCACCGGGCTCGCCGGGGATACAACTACACCGTGGGGAAATCACTGCCCGTGCCGTCGACCCGCCAGAGGCAGACATACTGCTTTCCCCTGTGAAAAAGTTACAGCATCCACAACCCTCAAGGACTGGCCGGACATTACGCACCCCAGCGGTCACACCTTCAGGGACGCCGACGGCACCGAAGGACGATACCTTCACCATCCCTGCGGTGGTCGGCGTTGACTATCTGGTGAACGGGACGATCACTCCGCCGGGAACCCTACCCTGGCAAGGACAATTAGTCACCGCGACTGCTAGAAGGCCCAACCGGGCTACGTGCTGACCCAGGACGCTTTGACACGACATGGTCAGCCACATTCAAGGTCACCCCGTACACGGCAATTCCCGCGGCGGTGACGCTTTTGATTGTGTCAACGTGATCGGAGCCCACTAGGACGGCCCGGAACGGTACCCACCCGTCCGGACGTCCGGGGATGATGTTGTGAGGTGTCTAAGGGGTTCTTGGCGTGGTTTCTGGGTCTGTGAAAACACTGCCGCGGGTTGGGACGATACCCGGGGTCCCGGTTGTTGGAAGCTGGCGTCTGGCGGAGTAGTGCGTCAGAGGTAGCTGCAGATTTGTTCGGGATCGCAGCTTGCGTCGGTCCCGGACGCGGCAGTGGCGTGAAGGCCGGCGACGATGGATCGCAGCGCCATTAGTTCAGAAATCTGGTGGTCCAGTTCGGCCAGCTGGTTGGAGAGAAGGTCTTGGACGTGGGCGCAGGGGGCTTCTCCGGCGTCACGGAGGCTAAGAATTTCGCGCGTATTTGGGTCAGGGCGAGGCCTGCGGCCCGTCCGCGGCGGATGAATTCGAGCCTGGCCACGGAGTCGTCATGGTAGTCCCGGTAGCCGTTAGAGGATCTTTTCGCTGCCGGGAGAAGCCCGCTGTCCTCGTAGAAACGCAGCGTCTTGGTTGTCATCCCTGCCGCTGCCGCGGCCTCACCGATACGCATCATGAACTCATTTCTTAGCAGGCGGCCAGGACGGCGATTCGTTGACATTCCAGTGTAGGGGAAGGTTGAGAATGGGATGCAGAGCTGGTCTTCGGTTGAAGGCTGCACATGGCGGTCGGTTGAGCAACAGGTGTGCTGGCGGCTGCTTCCCTTCCATCTTCAGGAGTCCCTCGTGTCGGCAGCATCTTTCGATTATGACCTGGCCATTATCGGTTCCGGCGGGGCTGCTTTCGCTGCGGCCATCCGGTGCAACCAGCCGTGGCAAGCGGGTGTTGATGGTGGAGCGCAGCACTGTGGGAGGCACGTGCGTGAACACGGGCTGCATCCCGTCCAAGGCCCTGCTGGCCGCCGCGGAAGCCCGCCATGTGTCGCCCTCGATGCTTCCGGACGGTTCCCCGGTATCAGCACCTCCGCAGAGCCGGTGGATATGCCCGAACTGGTCGCCGGGAAGCGCTCACTGGTCGAATCCATGCGGTCAGAGAAGTATGTGGATCTCGCCGCGGGCTATGGATGGAACCTGCAGCGGGGGGACGGCGGTGTTCGCCGGAACCGCAGCCGCACCGGTTTTGAACATCACCGCCCCGGGCGGAACCACCGAGACAGTCAGCGCGGAACACTACCTGGTCGCGACCGGCTCCACCCCCTGGATCCCTGAAGTGCCGGGAATGGACGAGGTGGATTATCTGACGTCCACGAGTGCGATGGAGCTGCAGGACGTTCCCGCTTCGATGCTGGTGGTGGGCGGCGGGTATGTGGCGCTGGAGCAGGCGCAGCTTTTCGCCCGGCTCGGCACGGAGGTGACCATCCTGGTCCGGTCCAAGCTCGCCTCGGCCGAAGAGCCTGAAGCCGGGCATGCCCTCGCCGGTGTCTTCGCCGATGAGGGCATCCGGGTCGTCCGTCGAGCGACAGCGTCCTCGGTCCGGACCGATGAGGTGTCGGGGGACGTGGTCGTGGATGCTTCCGTCTCAGGAGGAAACGAGGAATTCAGGGCCGCGCGCCTGCTCATGGCAACAGGCCGGCGCCCGGTCACGGAGGATTTGAACCTTTGCATGGTCGGCGTTGAAACCGGGGACCGCGGGGAAGTCCTGGTCGACGGGAGCCTTCGCAGTACTAATCCGAGGATCTGGGCCGCGGGTGATGTGACGGGTCACCCGGAGTTCGTTTATGTCGCCGCCGCGCACGGGGCCTGATGGTGGAGAACGCCTTTGAGGGTGCCGGGCGTGAGGTCGATTACCGGCACCTGCCCCGGGTCACGTTTACCAGCCCTGCCCTGGCCGCTGTCGGGATGACGGACAAGGGAAGCGAACCAGGCAGGGATCCGGTGCATGTGCCGGGTTCTGCCGCTCAAATTTATCCCTCGCGCGCTGGTGAACCGTGATACCCGCGGCTTCATCAAGATCGTTGCCGACGCGGACACGGGTCGGATTGTAGGGATCACTGTCGTGGGTAAGGACGCCGGGGACATCGCCGCCGCAGGGATTTACATTCTGGAGGCCGGGATGACCGTTGATCCAGGTCGCGAATCTCTGGAGCCCCTATCTGACCATGGCCGAAGGCATCAAGATAGCAGCCCAGTCCTTCACTACTGACGTCTCCAAACTGTCCTGTTGCGCGGCATGAAGTGGTCAACGACAACCTATGTGTTCGTGGGGCGGGCGGCCGCGGCTACCTTTTAGTGCGCGTTCCTTGTCAGGCTGTGGGCGAGGCGGTAGGAATCGGTGCCGGTTTCGATGATGGTGCCGTTGAACGTCAGCCGGTCAACGATCGCGGCGCAGAGGCGCGGGTCGGTGAATGTCTTGGTCCAGCCGGAGAACGACTCGTTGGAAGCGATGGCGATGGAGTTCTTCTCTTCGCGTTCGGTGAGGACCTGGAAGAGGAGTTCGGCGCCGCGCCGGTCCAGTTCCATATAGCCGAGCTCGTCAATGCAGAGCAGAGTCCACTCGGCCGTATCTGGCGATGGTCTTGGCGAGGACTTTGTCGTCGGCGGCTTCGACGAGTTCGTTCACGAGCCGGGTGGCCAAAGTGTATTTGACCCGGTATCCCTTCTCCGCCGCGGCGGTGCCCAGCCCGATAAGCAGGTGGGATTTGCCGGTTCCGGAGTCCCCGATCAGGCATGGCGGTGCACCTTTTCGAATCCATTCGCCGGTAGCGAGGGTATGGATGGTAGCGGGGTTGATGTTCGTGTTCGCGTCGAAATCGAAATCACCGAGCCATTTATCCCGGGGAAAGTTCGCGGCTTTGACGCGTCGGATTGAGGAGCGACGGTCCCGGTCATCGCATTCGGCCAGCAGCAGCTCGGCCAGGAAGCCTTGGTAAGAGAGTTGTTCCTTCCCCGCGACGGTCAGAGCTTCGTCCAGAACCGCCCGGATGGTGGGCAGGCGCAATCGGCGGCATGCTTGGTCCACGGCCGCGACCGCGGCCTGCTCAGTCAGACCGCGGCGCCGTCGCAGGGTTGGGGTGATGGTGGTGGCCGGTGCGGTGGGGCTCATGAGATGTTTTCCTTCGACGCGGTTCCTGCGGAGTGTTCGGTGCGTTTGGCCAGCAGCTCGTCATAGGCGCTGATCGCCGGGAGCGGCCGCTTGTCTGGAGGGAGCCCGGCGATGACCGCCGCCGGGTCCATCAGCCGGCGCTGGGTCAGGCTGACAACTCGTTGCACTTTCGCTTCAGCATGAGCACCGCGATGACGGTCAGGACGGGACCCACCAGCAGGGATGCTGGAGGCATGTCGGCGGCCTTCAACCGCCACGACGTCGGCACTGACGGCACCTACTCCAAGGGCTGCGGTGATCCCTGCCTCGATGTCTTCGGCTTCCATCGATCGGTGCAGCAGCAGGACGTCAATCAGTTCACGGGTCCCCGCGGCATCACCGTTGACCCTGCGCGAGGCAGACCAGAAGGCGTCATGGGCGCTGGTGAAAGCACCCGACTCCCGCGCCCTGGCCAAAGCAGTGGAACCAGGCAAAGCGCCGGGCTTGGTCTTGAGGACCTCCAGATAATGGTCCAACTGGACCGACTGCCCGCCCTTGGCAATAATCCGCTGGTGCCGGGCCGCCACCGCGCGGCCGTCGAACACCACAACTTCGGATGCCCGCAATGAAACCCGGACCCGCCGACCGATGAACCGTGCTGGCACCGAGTACTTCACCATCCGCACGGTGATCATTGAGGACCGGTCCACTCTCGGGTTCAACACCAGACCGGGATCGAACTCGTCGGCCGGCAACGGTGCCAGGAACGGGCGCTCGGCGGCGAAGTCCTGGCCGATAGTGCGGATCCTGCCATCAATCCGCCGCTGATCGTCTTGAACCTCCCGGCTCCGGATCCAGTCGTTGAGCTCATCAAGGGACCTCGCCACGGGCATCGGGGTCAGCCGGTTCCGGCGGAACCAGCCCACCTCGCCCTCGACCCCGCCTTTCTCGTGAGCGCCGGCAAGACCTGGCTGGCAATAAAGGCATCAAATCCATAGAACGAGCGAAACAACACCCACCGGTCATTCTCCAGGCGGTTCCGCCCCTGACCGAACACCACGGCCCTGACGGCACTGGTGAGGTTGTCATAGCGGATATGTTTGACCGGCACGCCGCCGATCTCGTTGAACGCCTCGACGTGGCCTTCCAGAAACGCTTCCTGGGCCTGGGTGGGGTAAATCCGGTGGATGGCTTTGCCGGAGTGAGAAAGCCGGAAGATGAACATGTGGCATTTCGTCTTTACCCCGTCCAGCACGATCCAGACTTCACCGAAGTCCACTTCCGCTTCCGCGCCCGGGGCGTGCTCCTGAGGAACAAATACCTCAACCCGGCGGCCGGCCTCCACATCGATCTGCGCCCGGCGGACCCGAACGTAGTCACGCACCGTCGAATACGACAACTCGTCCGCTCCATGCTCCTCGATGAGCCGGGCAAGAATCCTCCGGGCAGTGTGACGCTGCTTCCTCGGCGCCGTCGTGTCCTCGACGAGCATGGCGTCGATCGTCGGTTTATAAGGATCAAGCCGCGGCGAGGACCGTACAGGAGTTTTACGCTCTGGCGGGACCGGGGAACTTAACGCCTTACGCACGGTTTTCCGCGCCACCTGGTGCCTGCGGGCAAGCTCCCGGATTGACGCGCCCTCCACCCGGGCATCCCTCCGAATCTGCGCGAACAACTCCACTCTTGACCCCATCCCGGCCCTCCCGTCGTCGATCCAACACTGGATGGATCAACGTTCACAGGTGGGTACCATTCAAGCCGTCATTAGGTTCGGCATGTCCGGCTGGTGGGTACCGTTCGGGCCGTCCTAGTGGGCTCCGATCAGACTGTCATACTCACCTTTACAGACCCGGAGGGAACACAGCACGACACCTTCGCTATCCCTGCGGCCACCGGCATGGAATACCTGCTGGACGGGAACATCATTCAAGCGGGAACCTACGTTGGGAGGGCACTGTCACGGTGACGGCCCGGGCGCAGCCGGGCTTCGTCCTGGCCCCGAACCTCCCCGCGTCCTGGTCCGCCACATTCAAGGCAACCCCCTACACGGCAGCGCCCCGCCGGTCACGTTCACGGACCTGGACGGAATGCAGCACGACACTTTCACCATCCCCGCGATGGCCGGCGTGGAAGTACCTGCTGGACAGCAACGTTGTCCCGGCTGGGACCTACCCTGGCGAAGGCACTGTCACGATCACGGCGCGGGCGAAAACAGACTTCGTCCTGGCCCCGAACGTACCCACGTACTGGTCCGCGACGTTTAAGGCAACGCCCTACACGGCAACACCCGTAGCCGTCACCTTCACGGACCTCGACGGCACTAACGGCGATGCGTTCACCATCCCATCGGTGCCCGGCATTGAGTACCTCAAGGACGGAAACGTCATTCCAGCCGGCACCTACCCCGCAACCGGCACGGTCACAGTTACAGCGCGGGCTGCGGTGGACTTCGTCCTGTCGACGGGCGCACCCTCGACGTGGTCTGCGACGTTCCGCGGTTCGTTGAGCGGTGCCACTCCCACAATCACCGGCACGGCGAAGGTCGGCTACATGCTCACTGCCATCCCCGGCACCTGGAACCCGGCCGCCGTCGCCTTCGGCTACCAGTGGTACCGGGCCGGGGTCGCCATCGACGGCGCCGCGGCCACCACCTATAGCCCCAACGCCTCTGACGTAACGAAAACCCTGACGGTCCGGGTCACCGGGTCCAAAGCCGGCTACGCAAGCATCACGCAAACCTCCGCTGCCACAACACCAGTCGCGAGCGGTTCACTTGCCGGGGCCGTCCCGAAGATCACCGGCACTGCCAAGGTCGGATACACGCTCACTGCCAGTCCCGGCACACGAGTCCGGCGCCCGTCACGCTCAGTTACCAGTGGTACAGGTCAGGCGTAGCCATTACAGGTGCTACCGCATCCAGCTACCGACCCGCTCCCGCCGACATCGCCAAGACCCTCACGGTGCGGGTGACAGGTGCCAGAATCGGCTACGGGAGCAACACCCAAACCTCCGCCGCAACGGCAGCAGTCGCAAGTGGCTCGCTGGTGGCAGCCTCTCCCCGGATCACTGGCACCGCCAAGGTCGGGTACACGCTCACGGGGACCCCGGGTATCTGGGGTCCGGTCCCGGTCACCCTTCGCTATCAGTGGTACCGGTCAGGAGTGCCCATCGCCGGTGCCACCGCCGCCACGTACAGGCCTGCCGCGGCCGACATCACCAAGACACTCACGGTCCGGGTAACAGGCTCCAAAGTCGGCTACACCAGCGTGGTCAAAGCCTCCCCCGGAACAACGGCCGTGGCCCGGGGCACGTTAGGCGCCCCGGCTCCCAGGATCACCGGCACCGCCCGCGTCGGATACATGCTCACCGTGGTCCCGGGCGCCTGGACGCCGGCCCCCGTCACGCTGCGCTACCAGTGGTACCGGTCCGGAGTGGCCATCGCCGGGGCTACCCGCTCCACTTACAAGCCCGCCGCCGCCGACCGTGGAAAGACCCTCACGGTCCGGGTGACAGGCGCCAAGGCGGGCTACGTGAGCATCACCAGAGGCTCGGCCCCCACGACCTCAACGTTGCGATAGCGGCAGGAAGCAGCGAGCAGATCGACCAGGCACATCAAGAAAGGTGACGGCGGCCTGGCGCCGGAACGGCGTCACGTCACTGACATTCGGATCCTGGCCTGCGGAACGAAGCAGGAGGCGTCGGCGCGGGCCCGAAATGGGGGCAGCACCTGACACCGCGGCGGACTTCCGGACGTACAGGTACACAGTCTCCCCGCTGATCCCGTAGTCCCGGGCCAACATGACTGGAAGCATGTGCCGTTGGCTTCTGCCGGCATGGGCCGTCCCTCGGGAGGCGTGCAGGGTCGCCATTCGAACATATGCGCTGTTATCGGCGTTAAGTTCCGCTGAAGCGACCTTGAGGAGATCTGACCCTAGTTCCAGCAGCCGACAACTGTGCGAGTAAGGCCAGGAGTAGGCATGAAAGACGTTCCGCAATCCCCGGGCGTTTGAGGTGCAGGAGTAACGCCGTCCTCCTCTCAGCCCGACCGTCCCTTCAAGGGCTGCAATCCGGACGACGGACACCGCGCAAAACTAGCCGCACTGCCCTCCGAACGACCGCCAACAGGCCTGTTCTGACTCAGCCTCGATTAGAGCAGCTGCATTGTCTTCAGAGCCCTCAGCATTTCGCGAGCGAACTGAGTCTCAGGTGCGTGCGCACGCTCCTGCCTGCTTTTGACTGAATACCAACCGGCACGTCGAACGAGGCCAAGACATGGGACCCATGCTCACTTCAGTACAGCCAGGTTCCGGAGCTGCATTGCAGATAGACATGCGGCCGTCACATTTCCAGAAGGAAAGTTAGATTTTTAGTTGACTTGACTGACTGGAGCGCCACTTCGGTACGCGCAAGTGCATGGAGGGGATCTTCGCGTCGAAGGTGCGCAGCGACTGCAAGTCTGTCCAACAGAGCTCCAACCAGTGGCCCGGTAGTTCGTATGGTCGCGGAGAGGGCAACGGGCGTAACTCTCCGCCGTGCATTACGAGATTTCTATGACGATACAACCGACGAAGCGCTCCACCCATGTATCCTTCAACGCGGTTCAAGACAGCTTGGGGATTTTGCTTGAGCTCGGCAATTCTCTGCACCGCAGCTTGGTCCCCAGGGCTTAGATCTGGAGTGTTCGCGATTTGGTCCCAGTGCTGGAGCAGGAGAGCGCAACGAAGGACGTTATCATCGCCGAGTTCATCGAGCCCTGCTCGAATTTTGGTGTCGAGCGAGGGTGACTTTTGCAGACGGTAGCTCATACGAGTGAATTCTGCTCGAGGCCAGGCAGCGGCTAATATCTTGGCCGCCCGGGTTGCCACGATCACTCTCCCTCCCACAGCCTGGTCGGACTCCCCAGGGTCAATCAGAAGGGACTCCAGGGCGGCCCATGCATTGGAAACTGCCACTGGAGCGGGTGATCCGATCAGATGAGAAGCCAATTCGAAGGCATCGTCGATTCTGCCGTGTGCATCGCCAGCTAGACGGTCCTCATATAGCAGTCCCGACTTCGCCAGGGACATCGCATTGATGGCTGGACCACGGGCTCTGAGGGAAACAGCTTTCCCTTCTTTACGCCACCACTTAGGGACGTACGATAGCGGCTTCGGCACTCGGAGAAAGCGGGTCCTACTCAGCAGTCTCTCTAATTGGGCCCTCACCTCTTCAGCCGCGGCAATTTCGTCCCTTGCGCAGACTTCGAACCAAAGCCCCCCTGACTGATTTCGAGGTGGTTGCTCGCCAATGCTGCGCATGAGTCGAGCCATCTCCGTCGGATCGATCCACGAGGATCGTTGTTCCATCAGCTCCCGTTCAGGTACATCCAACAGGAGGACCCAGCCTTTGAACGTTGCGGCCGGACGGGCAGCCAAACGTCGGAGCTCCTCGATCAGTTCCTCTTCGGTCGCCTCGGAGTGTCTGGCAATGACCTTCCGTAAGTATTCAGGGTGGAATCCCAAGTCAAGCGCGTAAGACGCCATGTAGCGGGAGCCCCGCTCAAGATGAACTGATCCTTTCTTCGCCGCCTCCAGCCAACCGTCGAGATAATGCCCGGCCACGTACTCGGTAATTCGCTCAAGTTGTCGTCGTCGCTGGCTGGCGTAGCTCAGTGGATGCTTTAGCACTGTCTCAAGCTGCGTTCGGATCGCCGGGTTTGCTAAACCATGGTCACGTCCTAGCTCTGGCAAGAGGCTAGAACGCAACCACTGCACGGCTGAGTCAGAGAGCGCACCCCTTACGGACCAACTGGATGCCTCTACGAGCTCTTGCAGGGCCAGTACTGTTCCCGTGTGCCATACACGCCGATCCCATGGCGTCCACGCCTCTATCTGCTCCACCACACGTGCCTGCAGCAGGTTTACCACCATTGCACCCCTCAAACTTTGATATGGCCTCTAACGCGCGCTACTATCGTGTCAGGTCCAAAGGACCGAAAGCTAAGGCCGGGGAGCCGCGTCCAACGACGCCGCTCCCCATGCCTCTTTAAACGCCCCCCCAAGCGCGCTAACGACGCTGTAGGCCGAGAGCCAAATACCGGGTGGCCGGTAGTTCGCCTTCTCCTCGAACATAGCCAGCGTTGGCTACCGGAGAGGCCGGGGCTGGAAAACTGATGAAGGGAAACGTTGGCACGTATGACCCGCAAGGCACGGGAACAAGAGGGTGGCAAGGTTGGAAACATTAAGGGTAGCTGGATATCGGAGCGACCCCTGTTGTTCGTCTCATTGCTGGCGGTCGTCATAGGGACGGTTTACGTTGGCGGTTTTGCCGGATGTCGTACTCCTGCCCTCAGCGAAGTGACCTTGTGTAAGAACTCGTTGACGCAACCTTGGGCGACCCTCATTGCAGGAACCCTGGTTCTGCTAGGTGCCATCCTTACCTACCTTTCAACGGAAAAGACACGCGGTCTCACTCGTCAAGAGTTGAACCACACCCAGGATGAAGCTGAGCGTGTTCACCAGCGACAGATGGAGTCCGCACTAAATGACAGGTTCGTAACGGCAGTAGAGCAATTGGGCAATAAGGAACAGGATCCGGTCAAGCTGGGAGGAGTCTATTCACTCATGGCTCTGGCTGAGGACTGGGTGGCCTTCGGCGAACAATCGAATCTCCGAGAACGCGCTAGAAAGCAAGCGCAAGTGTGCGTGGACGTCCTGTGTTCATATGTGAAGTCCAACACCCACGTGCGTGCAAATCCAAACAGGGCCGGCATAGTTGCGGGTGCCAAACTGAAGTCCGTGTCGAGGCCGGAGTCGGACCTGAGGGCCGTGATATTCAGGGTCCTGATGTCCACACGCCAGCACGTCCGTCCTCGAACGATCCCGCACCCTCTTAGTTGGACACGTCTGAACTTCGACGGCGCCGATATGACTGACGTAAATATGAGCTCCGTTCAGGGCGAAAACATTTCCCTCATTGGCGCGAACCTCTCGCGAGCAGACTTGAGCCACTCCATGTGGTTCTTCGGTAACTTTCAACGCACTCAACTGCGTCGAACGAACATGTCGCAGACTGACCTGAGTGGTGCCTGCATGGAGTGGGCCGACTTTGAAGGCGTGGATCTCATGCACGCCAAGGTTGAGGGTGCCCATTTCCATCATGCGCACCTAAGGGGAGCTGACTTCTCCAAGGCGGTGGGCTTAACACATGAACAAATTGAAGAAGCTCATTGCTGGGACGATACGACTTCTTGGCCCGAAGGATTCCGGCCCTCGTGGGCGATAAAACGGCCTGAGGATGAATGTCGCTGACGGCGGTATTGGAGGCGACAGCGCCTTGATCTTCCAGCGGGTAAGCGCCCGATGGTTTGAACGGAATGCTAAAGTGCGTCCTCGCAGAATCAGATCGATACTGTTGGGTGGCTCGCTGTTGCTAGGTTGCGAAAGTGGCAATCAAATTGAACGGTCAGTGGGGCGTGTACGGTCTCAATGTAGTTGGTAACGCCTACATGGGCTTTCGCCAACTCCGTCAGATAGATCCGGCGTCCGGCGTCTCACTCAAGGCTGCGATTTCGTAAATGTTTGGCGTCGGGTCGGGCCGAGACTTGGCAGTCTATGGATCAACGCCATCCGTCTGACTGAAGTTGGCGTCTCCGGATCTATAACTGACCCGGAACCGTGGGCTTAGTAGTCATCTAACTTGCCCGCCATAGGCTTCGGTTAGTGGCATCCAGTTCGAAGTTGGGGTGCACGTCCCTACATCCTTCTGCAGCGCTCCCGGGCCCGGTGTGGGACAGGGGCACGTCTGGGCAGCTCCCCTCCCCGAGGGCGGGTTTCCTTGCTAGGGCTCGTGGGTACCTTTGAGAAGATGCCGCTGGCAAGTAACACTCCCGCTGCAGCCATGGAGAGTCCGCCAATACTCAAGACCCCAGAGCCGGTGTTATGCAAGGTGCTGGCCCCAGCGATCAACAGATCCTTGTCCTCAATTTCTACTCCGTACGGCCAATTGGGCCGTTGCCGCAGTAGTTCAGCACATCCGGGCGGGCCGGACGGAATGCACTCGGTATTGTATGTGACACGAGAAAGCCATTTTCCCGCCTCTTCATAGGCAAGGTAGGCGCTGAAGAAGCAGAGGCATCCGATGAGGAAGGCGACTGTGGCTGCGGCGCCGAAGGTCCGACGGAGGATTCTCTTCATAAAGAGGCCTTCAGCCCCGGCCTGTTGCAAGCTTGAATATTGTCTTCTCGACCTGGACGGGGGTTCGTCCATATGGCTTCCCCCAATCGTTCAGTGTTTCCAGATACTCGGCGTATGAAGCGGACTTATTGGGATTCAGGTCGATAAGGGCGTGTTCGCGAAACCAACGGGCTATTTGTTTATCAAGGATCGGGGCAGCGGTAGCGTCGTCAGGCCCTTGCAATGATGAACAGAAATACAGCCATTTCGTGAAGTACGACGGACCCAGATGTTTAATTTTCCCGTCGTTATTCATGAGCCTGAAGGCATCTAAGGGCCCCTTCTTACGCACTATCAGCGAACCAGCCTCCAGGCGCTCGGCGACTGACGTTTGAACTGATAGACGGAAGGCGGGTGCACTCCTATCGTTGGTTTGGGTCAGCACCCACCGGGTGCGGAGTGGACCTAAAGCGGTCGTGCCCCATCCCCAGACCATGGCCGGGACGAAGGCAGACAGCACACGCCCCCGAGCAAGTTCGTGCAACACAACGTCGCGCGTGGACTGGCGGTCAACTCGATCCGGAAGTTCATCCAAGGTCTCGAGCACCTCAGGTAGGTCATGTAGTTCCTGCCTCCACTTGTCGCGAAGCCAGGGAAAGGACTCTTGCGGCTTTGGTTCTTCTGTCAGTAGTTCATCAAGGACAGAGGGAACATCAGGACTCATGGTGACAGTTTTGCGTACAGTGACCATGGACCCGAAGAGCGCCACGGCAGAAGGCTAGACGTTCTGGCTAGAAGCCGGGGCGTTTCTTGTTATCCGCTGAGTGTCGCGATGAGGCACCGCCAGCGAGCAGTATCTCGGGCAGGGCGTGTGCACACCGAGAGGACAGCATGCCCACGAAAAGCTGCCGCCAAGGATCCACTCGAAAAGCGTCGCGATGAAGGACCGTCATAGGGCTGGATGTGTCAGGTTGAGATCTAGGACCTTCGCCGGGCTGCGTCAGATAATGCGAAATCTGACCCTACTCTGACACCTTTTAGGCAGTTGCCTGATGTCAGGTTGGGTGTATGCCAAGCCGACAAGAAAGGGCAACGTGTGCCGAGGGGTGGCGATCCAACGTCGTGGGGGTTTAGGGCGGGCATGGACACGGACGCGGCGGGGCCTTCGCCCGTTAGGCGGCCGCGGCCGCGGTCTGCTCTGCCGTGTTGAGGTGGTCCTTGAGTTCGGTGATGAAGGCTTTGAGGTTCGCGGACCGGCAGTCTCGCCGCCACATCAGCCACGTTTCCGCTGTGCCGAGGCTGCCTTCTATCTCATGCACCTGAACGCGGCTTGCTCCGGGCAGCGTCTCGAGGAGGGATTTGGGAATCATGCAGATACCGCCGCCGGCCGCGACGCACGCAAGCATGCTGTAGTACGAGGAGATTTCGACGATTCGTCCCGGGACCATTCCCTGAGACTCGAGCCAGTCCTCAAAGCGCTGGCGGTAGGAGCAGATCGTGCCGAACATGAATGCGGTCGGGTGGGATGCCTTGAAGTCGTCGTTGATCTCTGTGACCGTCTGCGGGGTGAGGATTACGAGATCCTCCGCGAAGGCCCTAATGCCGGTGAGTGAAGGTACAGCTGGCTTTCCATCAGAGAATGCTGCTGTGAGTTGACCATTCAGCAAATGGTCGAACAGCACTCCTGAGGAGCCTGCTTCGAGTTCGACGTCGACCGCGGGGTAGCGGAGATGGAAGCTGGCTAGGATCGGTGGTATTCGGACGGCCGCCGTGCTTTCTAGGGCGCCGAGACGGAACTTGCCGCGGGGTTCGCCTTGGGCCGTGAAGGCTTTGGCGTCGTTGCACATGTCGATGATCTTTTGGGCATGCTCGCGAAAGACCTCCCCATCGGCTGAGAGGGAGCTTTGCCGCTTGTCCCGGACCAGGAGTTTGACACCAAGTTCTCGCTCCAGCTGCTGAATCCGCGTCGAAACGTTCGACGGAGCGCGTAGAAGTTTGTTTGCGGCTTTGGTGATGCTGCCTGTCTCCGCCACGGCAAGAAAGATTTCCAGCTGTGAGATCTCCATTGTCCTCGTTCTCTCTGAGTGAAGTGATCATGTTGAAACATCACGTTTAGAGAATGATGACAGCCTCTGCGCGTCATTACAACCGCCCGGACACGCCTCCCCGGTCTGCGGGTCACGACGCGTCTCACCGGGCAAGGAAGGAGGCGGGGAGAACCCAGCCATCCTTCGATCGTTCTGTTTTTGAGAAGTGAAGCTTCGGGAACTTCATATTTATAAAGGTGACAGCGGCTTCTAGAGTCATTGTTAGCCCCATCACAAACGAACTTGAAGGAACACCATTATGGGCACCATCGAAGTTGCCGTCGCGAAGTCGACGAACCCGGCTACCGGCGAGGAAGTCGCGGCCTACCCCTACCTGGATGAGCGGGGCGTAGCGGGCATTGTCCAGACCGCCGCCGAAGGTTTCGCCGTCTGGCGCGACACCACCCCTGCAGCGAGGGCCGAGGTTTTCCGCCGGCTTGCCGGGCTGCTGCGCCGCGACACGGCCAAGGTTGCCAGTGTGATCACCGCCGAAATGGGCAAACCCGTCACGCAGGCCCAGGCGGAGGTTACCAAGTGCGCAAACATGCTTGACTGGTACGCCGAACATGGGCCGGCCATGCTGGAAGACACGGCGACGACCATCGGTCCGGAAGCCTACGTCTCCTACCTGCCCACGGGTACAGTGTTGGCGATCATGCCGTGGAACTTCCCGGTTTGGCAGATCTTCAGGGGCGCAGCCCCATCATCCTCGGGGGCAATGGCTACCTCTTGAAGCCCGCCTCGAACGTGGTCGGCTGCGCTTTGGCGCTGGAGTCGCTGTGGGAGGAAGCAGGGCTTCCGAAGGGCACCTTCACGGTTGTGAACTGCGACCGCCACCAGGTCCCGGCGATCATCCACGATCCAGCCATTACCGGCGTCGCCGTTACCGGCGGGACCGTCGCGGGGCAGAGCGTGGCGGCGGAGGCCGGCCGTGCGCTGAAGAAGGTCATTCTGGAACTCGGCGGCTCGGACCCGTTCATCGTTCTTGCCGACGCCGACCTGGACAAAGCCGTTGACGCTGCGGCCACCGGGCGGATGGTGAACGCGGGCCGTGTGCATCTCGGCCAAGCGGATCATCGTCGAGCGCCCCGTCTATGCCGAGTTCACCGCCAAGCTCGCCCGACGGGTCGAAAGCCTCAAAGTCGGGGACCCCACCGACCCCGAAACCTTCGTCGGCCCGATGGCCAAGGAAGAAGGCCTGCTTGACGTTGATGACCAGGTCAAGCGCTCCGTTGCCGAAGGAGCGGAGCTTCTGACCGGTGGCCACCGCATCCCCGGGCCCGGCTCGTTCTACGCCCCGACCGTCCTGGCCGGCGTCACCGAAGCCATGACCGCCTTCAAAGAGGAGATCTTCGGACCTGTCGCGACCGTCATCGCCGCCGAGGACGCAGAGGACGCACTGGCCAAGGCCAACAACTCCGAGTTCGGACTCAGTGCCGCTATCTGGACTGCCGACAGTGCGAAGGCCCGCGCCATGGCCCGGAAAATCGACGCCGGCGGGGTCTTCATCAACGGACTCTCCGTCTCGGACCCCCGGATCCCGATCGGCGGGGTGAAGAAGAGCGGTTTCGGCCGGGAACTTTCCTACCTGGGCGTGCACGAATTCACCAACATCCAGGCGGTGTGGGACCAGACCCCACTCAACGCGGCCAAGGAAGCAGCACAAGGAGTAGCGCAATGAGCACCACGACCATCAACCAGGAACTGTTCGACAAGGGCCTTGCCACCCGCCGTGATGTCCTCGGCAACGAGTACGTCCAGCGCAGCCTGGACAGCGCGGACGAGTTTTCCATGTCGATGCAGGAACTCGTCACCCAGTACTGCTGGGGCGATGTCTGGAACCGCCCGGGCCTGGAACGCGCCCAGCGCAGCCTGATCAACCTGGCCATGATTAGCGCCCTGAACCGGCCGCACGAACTGAAGGTCCATGTCCGCGGTGCGGTCCGCAACGGTGTCACCAAGGAGCAGATCAAGGAAGTCTTCCTCCAGGTCGCTATCTACTGCGGAGCCCCGGCCGCTTTGGAAAGCTTCCGCCTCGCCCGTGAAGTCTTCAAGGAAATGGAGGCCGAAGCATGAGCACCATCGGCTTCATCGGCCTGGGCAACATGGGCTTCCCGATGGCCTCGCGGCTCGCCGACGCGAACCACACCCTCATCGTGGACGACCGGGACAAGGGCGCAGTCCAGCGATTCCAGGACCAGCACCCCACGTCCCGGACGGCCACGGACGCCAAGGCCTGGCAGGACGCGGACATCATCATCACGATGCTTCCCAACTCCGACATCGTCGAAGCCGTACTCGCCGGGGGAGTGGCCGCGGCCGCCTCGTTGAACACCCTGTTCATCGACATGTCCTCCTCCGAACCTATTCGCTCCCGCGACCTCGGCGCACGGCTCGAACTACAAGGAATGCGGTACCTGGACGCCCCCGTCTCCGGCGGGGTACGCGGAGCCCAAAACGGGCAGCTCGCCATCATGGTCGGAGGCCGCTGGCAGGACCTGGACCAGGCCAAGGACATTTTCGACGTGCTGGGCAAATCCGTCATCCACGTCGGCGACGCCGGCTCCGGACACGCAGCCAAGGCCCTGAACAACCTGGTCTCCGCGGCTTCGGTCGCTGCCACCGTCGAAGCCCTCCGCGTCGGGGAACGCTTCGGCATCGACCCGGCAACCCTGACCCAGGTCCTGAACGCCTCCTCCGGGCGGAGCAACACCTCCGAGAACAAGGTCGCACAGTACATGCTCTCGGGCACCTTCGGCTCCGGTTTCCCGATCGGGCTGATGACCAAAGACATCAAGATCGCCACCGCCCTAGCCGATTCGCTGGGCGTCGAAGCCCCGTTCAGCCACGACTGCGAAACTATTTGGCAATTCACCCTCGACTCCGGCCACGGCGCCGAGGACCACACGAGGATGTACGAATATCTCGCCACCCCAACCACCACTCCGGCTTTCAAGGATGAAAGGCAAATCCATGCATGACTTCGCACTGGTGCTGCAGACCGCGGCCGAGGACTTCGAGTTCAACCGCGAGATGCGCTACTACACGGGCAAACTCTCCGTCGCCGTCGGCGACAACAAGGAGATCCTCGATGTCTGACGCCGCTTACGGCCGCGTTGCCGTCATGACCAGCCCCCGCGAACTCGACTACGCCGAGTACCCCCTTCCCGCCCCGGGACCCGGAGCGATTCTGATGAAAGTGACCAGGGCCAACGTATGCGGCTCGGAACTCCACATCTGGAACGGCAAACACCCTGTCAAGAAAAGCGGCGGGCTCGGCCACGAAATGGTCGGCACCGTCGCGGCCCTGGGTGAGGGTCGGCCCACCGATAACGCCGGTCAGCCGCTCAACCCCGGCGACCGCATCGTCGCCACGTACTTCCAGACCTGCGACCGGTGCGCCCGCTGCCTTGGCGGACAACCGAACCTCTGCGACAACGCTTACGAATTCTTCGGCAAACAGCCCGCCGAGGCACCCCACTTCCACGCCGCCTTCGGCACCCACTACTACATCCACCCACGCCAGCACGTCTACAAGGTCCCGGACGAAATCCCCGATTCCGTAGCGGCCAGCGCCAACTGCGCCCTCTCCCAGGTCACCTTCGGCATTGACCAGATCGGTCTGCAATACGGCGAAACCCTGCTTATCCAGGGTGCCGGGGGACTGGGCCTGAACGCCGTCGCCGTCGCCAAGGAACGCGGCGCCACCGTAATCGTCATCGATCCCTCCGGACCCCGGCTCGAACAGGCCCAGCGCTTCGGGGCCGACCACGCCATCAACATGGCAGACATCCCGGACCTCGAGGACAGGATCGCCGCCCTCCAGCAGCTCACCGGAGGTCAAGGCCCCGACGTCGCCATCGAACTAACCGGCGTCCCCGACGCCTTTGCCGAAGGACTGCGGCAGATCCGGCGCGGCGGCCGCTACCTGGTCATGGGCAACCTTTCCCCTGGCAGGACGGTGCCGTTCGACCCAGGCTACGTCACCCGCAAAGCCATGACCATCAAGCACGTGGACCGCTACGAAGGCCGCTACCTCTACAAGTCCCTAACCTTCCTAGCTGAGCATCAGGACAAGTACCCCTTTGACGCCATGATCGACGCGACCTTCACCCTCGACGGCGTCCAAGAGGCCCTCGAAAAGTCCCTCGCCCGCGAAGTCACCCGCGCCGCGATCCTCATGGACAACACAAGCGCCTGAGCCGGCGACAAATCCACCCCCGCATCCTGAAAAGAAACGCCATGACAACAGCACACCTCGCCGGCCTGACCCCTGATCAGGTCCGCCGCAAAAGCCTTATCTCCGGCACCGTCGGAGCAATCATCGAATGGTACGAATACACCGTCTACGGAACGGCCGCCGCCCTCGTCTTCGGCACCCTGTTCTTCCCCTCCACCGAACCGGGTGTATCGCAGATCGCGGCCCCTGGCCAGTTTCGGCGTCGGCTTCCTCGCCCGACCCGTCGGAGCTTTCGTCTCCGGCCACCTCGGTGATCGGATCGGACGCAAGTCCACCCTCATCCTGACTTTCCTCATCATGAGCATCTCCACAGCAGCCATTGGCTTGCTCCCCACCTACCAGAGCGTCGGGTTCTGGGCTCCGGTACTGCTGTGCGTCCTTCGCCTCACCCAGGGCTTCGCCGTCGGCGGCGAGTGGGGCGGTGCTGCTATCATTGCCGTCGAAAACGCCCCGAAGGGACGCCGCGGATTCTTCGGGGCCTGGCCGCAAATCGGCGTCTCCTGCGGGCTGCTGCTTGGCACCGGGGCCGTAGCCATCTCCCGTGCCATCTCCGGGGACCAGTTCATCGTCTGGGGCTGGCGCCTGCCCTTCCTCGTCAGCGTGGTGCTGGCAGCCGTGGGTCTCTACATTCGCCTCAACGCCAGCGAAAGCCCAGCCTTCCTAGCCGCCAAGGCCGAAGCGGAACGGAAACAGGAAAAACAAAAGCGCCGATCCCGGTCGTTTTCAAAGAGCACCGCAGGTCCCTGATCATCGCTCTGTTCTCACGCTTCGCCGAAGCAGGAAACTACTACCTCTTCACCGTGTTCCTGCTCTCCTACGTCGCGACGACCCTAAAGCTCCCGGCCAGCTACGGACTGGTCGCCGTCATGATCGGATCTGCTCTAAACATCGCCATGATCCCTGTCTTCGGTGCCATCTCGGATAAAATCGGCCGAAAAAACACGTTCTTCTTCGGCGCGGCCGTCATCACCGTCAGTGCTTGGCCCATCTTCGCCATGATCCAAACCGGCAACCCGTTCGCGATCATCGCCGGCGTAACCATCTTCCTCACCCTCGGCCACGCCGCCGTCTACTCCGTACTCCCCGCCTTCTACTGCGAACTGTTCCCCACCGAAGTCCGCTACACCGGCATCTCCGTCGGGTACCAGACGGCAGCCATCCTCCTGGCCGGATTTACCCCGGTCATCGCCAGCGCCCTCGTCCTCTGGTCTGGAGGCACCTGGCCCCTGGTCGCCATCATCGTCGTCACCACCCTCATCGCGGTAGCCGCCGTCGCAGCCGCCAAAGAATCAAAGGACCTCGACCTGGACACCATCGGAAAGACACCAGCAACCCTTAACGGCGAGCCCAAACCAAGGACCCGTACCCGCTGACCTCCAACAATCTGGACCGGGCAAAAACCCGGGCAGACGACGGGTCCACGGCTAACGGTGGGCCCGTCGTCTTCCGGAGGGCGCGGGGGCGTGGTCAGGGGCAGTGCCCAGTCACGCGACGCACCTCCACTCAGGCGGCGGCCCGGAAGGCGGCCCCCACTGGTACACCGTTTGCCTGCTGATGCCGTAATCACTGGCGAGGACGGCTTTGGGGATTCCGGCGGCCGCCCGCTGCACCAGCCCGGCCGCCCGTTCCGGGGTGAGGGTCTTTTTCCTTCCGCGGTAGGCTCCCCGCTGCTTAGCCAGCGATGCCTTCCCGCTGCCGCTCCCTGGTCAGCCAGCGTTCGAATTCGGCGAAGGCGAGGGCTGGAATGACCACGACCCCGCCGCCCTGGCCGCGGCCGACCGGATCCGTCACGAGGTTCACCGCCGCTACGGCATCAACACCCGCGACGTCGGCAGTGACGCCGGATACCTGGCATCAGGCGTCGAAACAGTCAGCGCTGAACAGGCCCGCCTCCAAGGCGTCCGGGAGCACGACAAGGCAATGGCACTCATTGTCGCGGCGCAGGCCGAAGACCTTTGGGCCAAGGCCGAAATGCTTGCACCCGTCATGGAGAAGCACCAGGTCCCCGCCGAGTACCTGACCAACCAGGCCCTTGTCGCGGCACTGCAGGCATCACAGGACGCCACGACTCCCGAGGCCCTCGAGGCTGCCGACACCATCGTGAAGGAACGCCTGTACCTGATCGGCAAAGACGGCATCAACGGCCCCACCATCGACCAGCTCCGCGAAGAAACCACAGCGAACTTCAACGGCGCCGGCGACAACCACTTCACGGACGCCTCCTTCGTGAACGCCGCCAAAGACTGGCACGAAGCCAAACTCCTCGCCGAAGGCGGCTTCACCGGCACCCCCGACCAGCCGCTCGAGCAGCGCTACGAACGCACCGAAGCCGAACTCTTCGCCCGTATCGAGGCCATGGGCCGCGAGATCGAGAACAGCGTCACCGGCACCAACAGCCAACGGCCTGAAAGTGAAGGCGCAAAGACCGAAAACGGTCCGGCAGCCGAGTACGGTTCCGAAGCCCATCATCAGGCGTTCGCGGCATCCCTTGCCGGGACGGCCACAGACGAGCAGGTAAAGGGCAGGCTCGCAGCAGCACGCAGCGAAGGCACCCACCCCCAGGAAGCACTGGCAGCCAATGCGCCCGCCAAGGCACGGAAGGCAAGCCCGGGCGCCGCGCTCGGCGCGCAGAAAACGAAGAACGGTCCAGCCGCTAAGGCCTGTTGCCCGGCACGAAGCTCGCCGTGCCGGGCATGCCTTGATCGATATGATCACACGCCTGAGTGCCGTCAGTGGCTCGTATTTGTCCAGATGGTGTCTGGATAATTAGCCCACGCCCGGGTCCGCCGGGCCGTGACGCCGTGACAGGGTTTCGAGATCCGGCACGGATTTCTTCCCCTGCTGCACGTTGGTGCCGTCAGGACGGAAGATTCTTCAGAAGGTACTGCCGGAGGCCGGGAATGGCGAAGGTGACCTTTCCGTGACCGGCTGACTCAATGAGCCCAGCGGCAAGGAGCCTGGTTCGGTACTTGGCCACAAGCGTTGGCTTGGACCCGGTCCGTTGAACTATATCGCCGGCTGTTGAGGTGTCCTCATCAACGGCCATGGCTTGAAGAAATTCGAGGTCTTTGTTGGAGGCCGTCACCAAGGCAGCTTCGATCACCACGCGCTCGTTGCGACGAATGGCGGCGGCTACGGCTCTGTCGACTGCGGCAGGTGAGAGGGAAGCCTCGTGAATCTCAGCTTCTCTCCAAAGGAAGTAGCCGACGAGTTGGATAAGGAAGGGGTAGCCCCCTGTGGCCGTAGCTGCCCTGCTTACCAGGTCGGGGGTGATGCTGATCCCGGCGCTGCTGAATGTTTCCGCGAATGATGTTTCGACATCACGAACCGCGGCTGCGTGAAGGTCGATCTTGTCTGCCCTGCGAAGGAACGTCGCGACGCCCTCGTTTAAGAGGTCCGATACCGCAGACGGCAGACCGGCGAAGATTAACGCGATGGGCAGCCGGTCCTGGATGAAGTGCTGGACGTTCGCGGCCAGTTGGGACAGCTCCGTCCGGTCGGCGGCGTGGATCTCATCTACGGTAATGAGGAGCCCGGTTCCGCGTTGGTCCAGAAGCGTGAGAAGATCCTCCCCAAGCTCACGCCAGTCCACCTGGCGTTCCGGTGACAGCTGTGTCGTGACGCCGAACCCGGCGACCGTAACGGCCGTGATACGTCGTCGCGATTCAGGTCCGTCTCCGAGCTCTTGGCTTAGGCGGCGCATTTTTTCGCCGATCCGGCCCATGAATGTCCCGGTCGCGGTCTCTGAAACCACAGCCCATCCGTGTTCCCGGGCAACGTCATGGGCGGCTCCAAGCATTACCGTCTTGCCGATGCCCCGTGCTCCGGTAAAGATGGACAGCAGACCAGGTGCCCCGGAGCCGAGTCGAAGACCGTACTCGAATTCATCTAGAAGCCCGGCCCTGCCTATGACCTCCGGTGGTGTAGCCCCGGCCGTTGGACGGAAGGGATTCTCTATGTCTAACATGCGCTCAGCCTACAGGTGAATTCTGGTGAATTTGGTGAATTTGCCGTGGGGGTGAATTTGGTGAACTTGGAAGCCCGATCCAAATCGCACCGATAGCAGGGACCGTACAGTAGTCACAGCCGTGCATACCCCTGTGGGCGTAAACGATGCCGCGGAAATCCACCTGGGGAAGCATGGGCCTTCGGTTCCAACTCGTGGATGCCAGGGCCTTTGGTGGACCAGGAAGCCGCGGGAACAGGTGAACTCGTTCTCTGCCGAGGTGACCTGAACTACGGGTTCCTGAGCGACGACCTAAGGCCCGGCGCCTTCAGCGCCAGGCCATCGGATTCGTGGCCCGCAAGGCCAGGACGCGCGCGCTCAAGACGGCTGACATCCCTCCTCCTTCAGCCAAGATGAATGGCTAGGCATTGAAGATGTTAAGTGCAGTGGAGTCATGGTGCAGTTCTGGTCGCTTCAACTCGCCTTCGGCGTGCAATTCCAAGGCCAGGGACAGGTGTTCAGTTGACCATTTGACTCCTTGGAGGAGCTCTAGGCCGTGGTTATTGGTTGAGGCGAGTTTTTCGATCCTTCTTAGGCCGCCCAAGTATCCGCAATCGTTGGTCAATCCGCCGTTGTTGTTAGGGTTGCTCAGGCCGCGTTTGACTCTGATGGCTATGTCCACGGCTGCAGGCTGCCCGATGTGCTGTTGCAAGCCTGCTGCGATAGTGAGGATTCCGCTCGTCTGTGCTTGATCTACGGCAATGACGCGTGCGGCGTAGGTGCGGAGTGCGGAGGTGTCCAGCCGTTGCATTTTGGTCTCGGCCCACAATGCCAACCCTTCTTCGGTTGCCACGGCTGACCCTAGGGCCACGAAGGCAAGTGGTTGGTGTTGGCGAGAGGCGTTGGCCCAGTGCAGGACGTGTCCGCCCACCTCCTGCACCAGGAGTCGGTTGGCTTCGCATGCTGTGAAGGTCGCGTCTGCGCGGATGCGCATGCGTTTGAGGGGTCCATTAACGCTCGCCCTTGAGGACATGTCGAGGCTGACTTGTACGTTCCAGTCGGGGAGGTCGTAATTGGCCAGTGCCGTTCTGAATCGCTGTGCCAGGTCTTCGGCCGTTACCGTTGCGGAGGACGGTTCTGCTGGAGGTGGTGTGCGTCGAAGCAGGGAAGTGGCTTCATCAATTAGTGCGTGGCTGGGGAGTCCATCCATTGTGACGGCCATTTCCCGGTACTGGTCATCGTTGGCGGATGCGAGGGCCACGCCCCGGGCGCGGCATGTTTGAAGATGCTCGTGCAGGGCGTCCCGGAGACTGCCGGACAGGTCCACAGGCACCATCTCGCTGATCTCGTTGAGTGCAGAGAGGTAGCCGGTCAGGTTGATTTCCGGGTACTGAAAGCGGTGGGGTAGCTGGAGAGCTCGTCACTGACGGCTCGGGCGATCTCCTTGCGATGCTTTGCCGCGTCGAGTGGGTGGGCCCAGGTGCTTGTACGAAAGTGCTTGGCCGAGTCGCGGAGTGCCGTGACACGCTCCGGGCGCGGAGGCTAAGGTCGATTTCGGTGACGTGTGGGTGGATCTGGACGGGGTGCGGACCCGGTGTTACATGTTCGCTTTCCGGCTAAGTCATTCTGGAAAGTCCGTCCATCGCATATACCCGACCTGTGTGCAGGAGGCCTTCCTGGAGGGTCATATCGACGCGTTCCAGGTCTTGGGTGGTGTCCCGACTGAACACATCCGCTACGACAACCTCACTTCAGCCGTGACGAAGGTTGTCTATGGTGCCGGGCGGCAGCGGGTGGAGAACGAGCGTTGGGTCCTATTCAAATCGCACTTTGGCTTCGATGCCTTTTACTGTGAGCCTGGGATCGCCGGCGCCCATGAAAAGGGTGGGATCGAAGGCGAAGTTGGCAGGTTCCGGCGGAATTTCCTGACTCCCGTGCCGGTGGTGAAGACCTTGGCTGAGCTCAATGACAGGCTCAGGGTCTGGGACGCGGAAGAGGACGCCCGGAGGATCGCACAAAGGCTCCGCACCATTGGGGACGATTTCGCTGTGGAACAGCCTCTGCTTGCACCCCTGCCGGTGGGGGGCTTTGATCCTGGCCTGGTGTTGACGCCTCGGGTCGATCGATCGTCGCTGGTCTCGTTCCGTTCGATGAAGTACTCGGTTCCGGCGCGGTTTGTCAATCGGAAAGTCCGGGTGTCCCTGCAGGCGACGCAGGTGAAGATCTTTGACGGCCGGACGCCGATCGCGACCCACCCACGGACCGTGGGCAGGGTCCGGCAATGCGTGCAGCTGGACCACTACCTTGAAGTACTCCGGATAAAGCCTGGCGCGCTTCCGGGCTCCACTGCGTTGGCGCAGGCCCGTGAATCAGGAGTGTTCACTCCGGCTCATGACGCGTTCTGGGCTGCCGCCCGGAAAACCGACGGTGACACCAAAGCGATCCTGGAACTCATCGATGTGTTGCTCTTACTCAGGGTCATGGACGCTACCGAAGTCATTGCCGGGATCGCCGCTGCCCTATCGGTGGGCGCGGTCAGCGCCGACGTTGTCGCTGTCGAGGCCAAGCGCGTGGCCGCTGAACGCAGCGCGCCTGGGTGGGTCCAGCCCGATTGCGATTCCGGCGAGAAAGAAGAAATCGTCGAGCACCGGATTGTCAGTCTCACCCAGCGCCGTCTTGCCGACCCGGCAGCTGTGATCGCTGGTCTGCCACCGGAGAAGCGACCTGTCCCCACGGTTGCTGGGTATGACCAGCTACTGGCCAAACGTGCCACCGCATCCGGACCGGCAACCAATTCCAAGGAGCAGATCTCATGAGCCCAACCACGCCTGTTGTCGTGTCCCAGGCCCTGCGGCGACGCCGTGGACTGACCGAGCAAGCCGCCGTCGCTGCGGTGGACCAGGCTTGCCGGAGGCTCCGGTTGCCCACGATCAGGGCGGTCCTGGACGAAGCACTCCATGTCGCTGGCAAGGAACAGCTCTCATATCAGGGCTTCCTCGCGGGAGCTACTTCTGGCGGAGTGTGATGACCGTGACCGGCGTTCCTCGACACGAAGGGTCAAGTCAGCTGGCTTCCCGAGGGATAAGTGGCTTGGGGATTTGGATTTTGAAGCGAACACGAACATCAACCCGGCAACGATCCACACCTTGGCCAGCGGAGATTGGATACGCAAGGGGCAGCCCCTATGCCTTATCGGTGACTCCGGCACCGGCAAGTCCCACCTGCTCATTGGGCTCGGCACGGCCGCGGCGGAGAAGGGCTTCCGGGTTAAATACACCCTCGCTACGAGGCTCGTGAACGAGCTCGTGGAGGCCGAGAATGATAAAGCCCTGGCCAAAACCATCGCACGCTACGGGCCGCGTGGACCTGCTCTGCATTGACGAGCTGGGTTACATGGAGTTGGACAAGCGAGGCGCCGAGCTTCTGTTCCAGGTCCTCACCGAACGCGAGGAAAAAGCGTCCGTTGCCATCGCCACCAACGAATCCTTCTGTGGGTGGACCAAAACCTTCACCGACCCACGCCTTTGCGCGGCCATAGTGGACCGGCTCACCTTCAACGGCACCATCATCGAAACCGGAACAGACTCCTACCGACTCGCCCACACACTAGCCCAACAAGCCGCCGACTAGACCGCGTTAGTTGATCCGGAACGATTGAGGGTCGGTCGCTATAGCCAACGCCACGGGTATGACGCAGCAGTGCCTCTGGGAATTACCCGCGGGCACTGCTGCGTCCGCTTGCTAGCGCCCTAGTCTCTAGGGCAACACCTGTCGCGTACGTACAAGCGGCCACGCCACGTTCAGAAAATCTGGGTCGGTTCCTACGTGCCCCTATTGAAGCAAACGCGTTCGGGCTTTCGCCCAAGCGTTGGCTGCGGAGACGTTCGGTTAGAGGGTTCCGGGCAGTACGAGCAGTCCCACCAGAGCAACGGGGCCGATGATCACCATGCTCATGCCCCAACGCATCAGTCTGGATGTCATGCGGGCCCGTTCTGATTCTGGAGCGGTGGCGATGACTGTTGCGCCGACTGTCGAGTATGGAGAGAGGTCCACGAGTGCGGAGCAGATGGCGAGTGCTGTGATGATTGCCCAGCCGGGGATGCCTCCGGTTGCGACGAGGGGAAGAGACAGTGGAATGATCGCGGCGAGCATGCCGGTGGTTGAGGCGAAGGCGGAGATCAGCCCGGCGGCAACGCACAGTGCGAAGGCGCTGAGGAGGGGGGTTCCGGCGGCCTCGGCGAAATGGCCGATGAGTTCGATGGCTCCCATGTGTTCCAAGACGCCCACGTACGTGATGACGCCGCCGACCAGCAGGATGGTTGGCCAATCAATTTTGGTGATTGCGGTCTTGCTGGTGGCCGGGTCGAGAAGGGTGAGGACAGCACCGAACGCGAAGCACAGAATTCCACATCGGGGTTCCCGCCGGTCAGAGCAAGCCAGATTAAGGAGATGAGGAGCCCGGCTATGCAGGTGATGGTTGCGATCTGCGCCGTCGTAAGCCGTGCTGCTTTGGTCTTGGTGTCGACTGGCGCATCAACGCTGGTGGCCACGGTCCCTGGGCTGGAAGGGCGGTTTTCCTGAAGGGGAGATGAATATCCAGAGGTTTCGATGTCATGGGGGGTTTGGGTCCGCTGGCTGCGCGGCAGCCGGGTGCCGCCGAACATGAGGAACGCGGCAACCAAGAGGACGAGGTTGGTCACGATGGCTACGGTGAAGAGCACGAGTGGGTTTAGGTCAATGCCAGCTTCTCTGGCAGTTCCGTAGCTGATGATTCCGAAGAGGCTGGTTGGGGCAAAGGCTCCGGCTGTCAGTCCGGTACCTATGGCCAGGCCCATGAGCATGGGGTCGATCATGTATTTCTTTGCCAGAGGCATTGCTATCGGTGCGAGTGCCAGGGCGGCCAGGGACGACCCCATGGCTGCTACCCCGCACGAAAGGGCAAAGAACAGGATGGGGAAAAGAGCGGCCCGGTCTCCGACTTTTGCTATGGACCGATCGATGAGTTGGTCGATTGTGCCGTTGGCCTGGGCTATGCCGAAGAAGAACGTCACCCCGGCCAGCAGGATCATGATGCCGACAGGGAAACCCCCGATGATGTCTTTGAGGGACATCGAGGCCAGCGAGAGTCCGACGCCGCAGGCAGCGGCGAGGGATAGCACGCCGATGTGCCCTTTGCGGATCGAACCGGCCGCGAATACTGCTATGAAGATGACCAGTGCTGTGAGCTGAGCAACCATACCAAGCCTTTCATGAGTCAGCCGCAGGCACGGGGTCGGGCATCGTTGCCCTGTGGTGCCAGCGAAGTAGAGGATACGAAAGAGACTGCCTGGCGTGGCTAGGCGGCGGAGTTCTAGGTCCGCACACAGCGCTACATGGTTGTCGGTGTTGGTTTTGACAACTATGGGTGTTTCATATTGTGGAACACCGTCTCTCTGCGTGGAATGAGATTAGTCACAGTATCCCGTCTGGTCAAGCAACCTCGGATCATTCGCCCGATATGGTGGACCGGCGGCCACGTGTGCAGGCCTGAGATCATTCGCTGGTACGTCGCAGCACTAGAGGAAAAGAGCGTGGCTGCCGTGGTGATGACCGCCATTTCATTGAGGTTTACCGATGCCGGCCCTGGGGGCTTGGTCGATGACGTCGCGGTCTTGCGGATCGCGGGGGAGGCTCGCAGCACGCTGCTTGGGGCACCGCCCGGGGCTGGTCTGATCAGGCACGCACCGGCGCCTTTCGACATTTTTTCGGGTCTCGGGGCCGGAATTCAACTCCGGATTGTCCAGCATCATGTCCGTTTCTGGCGTCCACTTTTCTACCGGGACCTTCCAGTGTTCGTTGAGCTTGGCGTTGGCCGAGTTTCTCATGTCACGTTCCGTATCGGCTTCCGGATTCACGGGTCACTCAATGACCTGGACTACGCGACGGGCATGACTGAAATAGTCCTGGCCCGCAATGGGCGGGCGATTAGGCTTCCTCCGAAAGTCACAGCAGATTTGCAGCGCCTGGCTGCAGTCGATGCTCAGGGAACCGGCTGAGCTATCCGTTTTGACCGAGCTTCATGGCGGCGCTGATTTCCGCGGCAGCTTCCCGGACCATCGCCCCCAGAATGCCCTCATCCTCCGGCATGCGGTACGTCGGCATAAATGCCGACAATGACGCGACCGGGTTGCTGCGGCCGCCAAAGATGGGGGCAGCAAGGGAGCAGATGTCCTCCCGGAGCTCACCGCGGACGATGGCGAACCCGCGCTCACGCACCTGGGCAAGATCCGCCTCAAATTCCTCGGCAGAGGAGATTGTGTCCGGGGTGAACACCTCAAAGGACTCAGGATAAAGGTTTGCCCGCTGCTGCCCCCCTGAGAACGCCAGGATCGCCTTGCCGTTGGCACTGGCATGGACAGGGGAATGCTGGCCAACGGGCCAGTGGATCCGTACCGGCTGGGTGGATTCAACCTGGTCAATGACCACCACTTCACCCGATTGCGGTACGGCCAGATGTACCGCCTCGGTGCAGGCATTTCGCAACCGTTCCATGACGGGTTTGGCGGCGGTCCGCAGGTTGCTGTCTGCGGCCACGCGCTGCGCCAGGATGGCCGGGGCTGCACTCAGCACCCACTGCCCACCTTGGCTTCCTGACTTTCGGGCAACCCAGCCAACGGTTTCGAGGGTCGTCAGGAACCGGTGAGCTGTCGACTTGGGGAGGTCCAGCCGACGGGCCAAATCGCTGACACCCACAGGCTGTGTTTCAGCGACCTCCTGAAGAACCCGAAATGCCTGGATGACAGATTTCATGCTTGACCTCCATGATCATTGTGACTAACATCATTCCGCCTTGTAGAACACTGTTCCACATTATGGGACGAAAGGAATTACGATGTCAACCCATCTGAGCCCCAGCGATGCGGCCGTCAGCACGACTCTGCCAATGGAGGGCATGCGCGTCGTCGACTTCACGACCGCCTTGTCCGGACCTTTCGCCACTCAGACTTTCGGTGATCTCGGTGCAGACGTGATCAAAGTTGAACGACCCAGCGGCGATGATTCGCGCAGCTGGGGCCCGCCCTTCGTGGGAGAGGCAGCTTCCTACTTTCTGTCCATCAACCGGAACAAGCGCAGCATTGCCCTTGACCTTAAAAAGAAGAGGACCGCAGTGTCGCCCTCGAGCTGATCAAGTCCGCTGATGTTGTGATCGAGAATTACCGGCCAGGGGTCGCTGACCGTTTGGGCATCGGCTACGCTGCCGTGCGGGAGCTGAACCCCTCAGTTGTCTACTGCTCGATTTCCGGCTACGGCGCGGACCAGCCGCCCAAGCCCGGCTACGATCAGGTCGTTCAGGCGACGTCGGGGTGGATGAGCCTGACAGGCATGCCGGATTCAGAGCCTCTGCGCACCGGCGTTCCGGTCGGTGATGTCGCCTCCGGCATGAACGCCGTCCAGACAGTCCTGGCCGCGCTACTGCGCCGGGAGCGCACCGGTAAAGGGGCCTTGGTTGATATAGCCATGCAAGACACCCTGGTTTCCATGCTCGCCTATCAGGCCGGCCGCTACTTCGCTACCGGAATCGCCCCCGGGCGAAGCGGCAACCACCACCCCACCGTCGCCCCCTACGGCTGCTACCGAACACTGGATGGAAACGTCGTGATAGCGGTGGGCAACAACACCCAGTTCGCCCGGCTTTGCGAAACTCTTGACCTCCCCGGACTGCTCAGCGACGCTGACTTCCGGAACAACGTAGACCGCTGCAACAACCGCGACAAGCTGGACAGCGTGCTCAACGCCCGTACCGCGGCCATGACAAGCCCCGAACTTGTACAGGCGCTCGAAGAGGCGGGAGTGCCGGGCGGTCCCATCCGGGACCTCAAGGAAGTCTTCGAGGATCCAGCCACGGCATCCCGCGGCCTCGTTCTGACCTTCCCGGGACCTTCGGGCGAGAACTTCAGCGTTCCTGGGGGCTCCTGGCACCTGGACGGACAACACGCCACCGTGCACAGGCCACCTCCGGCCCTTGGGGAGCACGACGCGGAAATCCGGGCCGAACTCCTCCAGCTCACTTTCCCCCAACCATAGGCCTCGCCCCACCCCGTTCAAAGGAGAACGCCATGGCATCCACCCGCACCAAACCCCAACAATCCGGCACGACAGGCACGACCAGCATGCGGCGCCTCATCGCGGCCAGCCTGGTCGGCACCACCATCGAGTGGTACGACTTCTTCATCTACGGGTCGCTGGCCGCACTCGTATTCAACAAGCTGTTTTTCCCCGACAGCGACCCTCTCGTAGGCACGATGCTGGCTCTCGGCTCCTACGCCGTCGGGTTCGCCGCCCGGCCGCTTGGAGGGATCGTCTTCGGTCACTTTGGAGACAAACTGGGCCGCAAGAAACTGTTGATTGTCAGCATGCTCATGATGGGCGGATCCACGGTCCTCATCGGCTTACTGCCCACTTATGCGGCCATCGGAATCATGGCACCAGTACTCTTGACGCTGCTGCGCGTCGTCCAGGGCGTCGCACTCGGCGGTGAATGGGGCGGTGCTGTCCTGATCCTGGCAGAACAGGCAAAGCCCGGTCGGCGCGGCTTCGCTGCCAGCTGGCCGCAGGTCGGCGCGCCGCTGGGTAACGTCCTGGCCGCCGGTGTGCTGGCATTGTTTGCAGCCACCTTGCCTGATGAGCAGTTCCTGTCTTGGGGATGGCGTGTGCCCTTCCTCCTCTCTGCCCTCCTGTTGGGTATCGGTTACTGGGTCCGGATCTCGGTATCCGAGCCCAAGGTCTTCGAGGCCTCCAAGGCAGCAGATGAAGCCAGCGGCCATCAAAAGGTACCGGTCAAGGAAGTGTTAACAAAGCATCCCAAAGCCTTGCTCCAGGCTCTGGGCGGCCACTTCGCCGTGAACGTTCTCTACTACACCGTGACAGCCTTTGCGCTCGTCTATGTCACCCAGCTTGGATCCAACCGTGAAACGGCCCTCGTCGCCCTGATGATCGCCAGTGGAATTCAAACAGTGCTCATCCCGCTGTTCGGCGCCTGGTCAGACAAAGTCGGACGCAAGGTCCCGTACCTGATCGGAGCCTCAGGCATGCTGATCTTCGCCTTCGCGCTGTTCCCAATGCTCGGAACAGGCTCCTTCCTGGTGATTGTGGCCGCGATGTCCATCGGCCTGATCCTTCACGGCCTCATGTACGGTCCGCAAGCGGCCTTCTACGCAGAACTCTTCCCAACCCGGGTCCGCTACACCGGCATCTCGGTCGGAGTCCAGCTGGCCAGCGTATTCGCCGGGTCAATGGCACCCATCATCGCCACGGCACTGCTTGCCCAATTCAACTCATGGATTCCCGTCGCGATCTACCTGGCTATCTGCGCAGTGATCACCATGGCCGCGGTCGCCTGGGCCCCTGAAACCTACAAGCGTTCCCTGACCGATGTTGACTCCACCAACTCCTGAACCAGAAAGAGAAAAATGAATCGCGACGAACTGTACATTGACGGCAAGTGGACTCCCGCTGCCGGAACCCGAAAGAACGTGTTCTCCCCGGTTACCCTCGAGGCTGTCGGTCAGGTTCCCGAAGCCACCGCCGGGGAAGTTGACGCTGCAGTCCAGGCCGCGGCCGGGGCTTTCACCGGCTGGTCCCAGTCCGCTCCTGCCGAGCGCGCAGCACTGCTGCGCCGTGTCGCCGAGATCCTCGAAGAGCGCCGGGAGTCGTTCATCGACACCATCACCGCTGAACTGGGAGCACCCCGACAGCTGGCAGAACGGGTGCACCTGCAGCTTCCCATCACGGTCCTGCGGACCACCGCGGACCTCCTCGAGCAGTACAGCTTTGAAGAGTCAGTCGGAAACAGCACGATCTACCGGGAACCTGTCGGCGTGGTCGCTGCGATCACCCCTTGGAACTATCCCCTCCATCAGATCACCGCAAAGATCGTCCCGGCACTGGCCGCAGGCTGCACCATCGTTCTCAAACCGGCCGATCTGACCCTCTCACCGCCTACGCCTTCGCCGACGCGATGCACGACGCGGGATTCCCTGCAGGCGTCTTCAACCTGGTGTCCGGACCTGGCTCCCTAATCGGCGAGCAGCTGTCCCTGCACCCGGACGTGGACATGGTGTCCTTCACGGGATCGGTCAACGTCGGGCGGATCGTTGCCCGGGATGCGGCGAGCACCATCAAGAAGGTGTCGTTGGAGCTGGGCGGGAAGTCCGCCAGCCTGATTGCCGAAGACGTGGAGGGCGCGCTGCTGGCAACGGCGGTGAAGGTCTCCGTCGCCAACAGCTTCCTGAACTCCGGCCAGACCTGCAGCGCGTGGACACGGCTCCTCGTCCCTGAGGCGCGGTACGAGGAAGTCAAGGCCCTGGCCGCGGAAGCCGCTCGCAAATACGTGCCCGGCGAACGTGTCGGCCCGATGATTTCCGAGGCTCAGAAGACCCGCGTGCTTGACTTCATGCGCCAAGCAGAAGCCGATGGTTTCGAAACCATCCACGGCGGAAGCGATGCCACAGACCTTCCCGAACAAGGCTGGTACGTCCAGCCATCCATCTACGGCAAAGTCACCCCCAACTCCCGCCTCGCCCAAGAGGAAGTGTTCGGCCCCGTGCTTGCGGTGATCACCTACCGCGACGAAGACGAAGCCATCGAGATCGCCAACGGAACAGTCTTCGGACTCTCCGGCGCGGTCTGGGCTGCCGATGAGTCCCACGCGGTTGCCCTGGCCAAGCGGGTCCGGACCGGCCAGATCGACATCAACGGCGGAAGATACAACCCCCTGGCGCCCTTCGGCGGCTACAAGCAGTCCGGCCACGGACGCGAGCTCGGCAAGGCCGGGCTTGAAGAATTCTGCGAATTTAAGGCGGTACAGCGATGAGCACCAATCAGCCACTGACTCCCGAGGACGTCTACGCCGAGGCAATCCTCGCCTTTGTGCACCGCAAACCCGGTGAACAGGGCCAAGTCGAAAAAATCAGGCTCAGGAAAACCGGACCCGACGACGTCCGCGTCAGGATCGACTCCGTCGGAGTATGCCACTCAGACCTCTCCCTCTCCAACGGGACCCTGGGGCAAAAGATGCCCGCAGTACTCGGCCACGAGGCCAGCGGAACCGTACTGGAAGTCGGCCAGGACGTCACAACGGTAAAAGCAGGCGATACCGTAATCCTGCTGTGGAACCCGTCCTGTGGCGAATGCTGGTTCTGCAAAGCCGGAGACAAGCACCTGTGCGAGCATGCAGCCGATAACACCCAGCGGCCCCTGGCACTTGACGCTGAAGACAACACCGTCTGGGCCGGGCTCGGAGTCGCCGGTTTCGCCGAGCAAACAGTCGTTCCTGCACGTTCGGTAATGCCCATCGAAGGAATCGATCCAGACCAAGCCGCCATGCTCGGTTGCGCCAGCACAACCGGCGTTGGCGCCGTTGTGAACTCCGCCAAAGTAGTCCCTGGCCAGTCAGTGGCCGTAGTGGGACTTGGAGGCGTCGGCCTAAGCGCCGTCCAAGGGGCGCTCCTCAGTGGTGCATCCCAGGTCATCGCCATCGACCGCAGCCAAGAGCGCCTAGCAATCGCCGAAACCCTGGGGGCAGTCGCCGTCGAAGCCGGCGAGGACATAGCAAAGCGCGTCCGGAAGCTCACGGGTAACCGCGGCGCCGATGCAGTCATCGATTGTGTGGGTGCAGGAGCAACCATCCGCCAGAGCTGGCAGATGACGCGCCGCGGCGGCACGACGGTCGTCGTGGGCATCGGCAGCAAGGACGACCAGGTCACGTTCAGCCCGCTCGAACTGTTCTACTTCTCCCGCTCGCTTGTTGGTTGCGTCGCAGGAGGTGGGGATCCCGGCACCGACTATCCCCGCCTCATTGAATGGGTCAAGTCCGGCCAGCTCGTCACGGACGGCCTAATCACCGAAAGACTGGCCTTGGACAGCGTCGAAGACGCATTCGACCGCATGAAGGCTGGATCCGGAGGACGCACCGTGATTCATCCATCGGCAGGACCCCTGTCATGACCCGCCTCAGCACAAGTGCGGACGGAACCGCGATCGCCTACCGGGTGGACGGTGAGGGCATACCGGTGCTCTTCATCCACGAATTCGCCGGAGACATGGACAGCTGGGACGCGCAAGTCCAAGAGCTGTCCGCCGATTTCAAGTGCATCCGGTATGCGGCACGTGGATATCACCCCTCCGATATTCCAGGTCCCGGCTCGTATTCCCAGCAGCACGCCGTCCAGGACGTGCTGGCCGTCCTGGACGCCGAAGGCATCGATGCAGCCCACATTGTCGGTCTCTCGATGGGAGGCTATACGACGGCCAACATCACCGCATTGCATCCGCATCGCGTCCTCTCTGCGACGGTGGCCGGCTGCGGTTGGGGCTCAGACCCCGACACCCGCGAGAAGTTCGTTGCTGAGTCGATGGGCCTCGCCGGGCGGCTTCGTGAAAGTGGCTGGTCCACCTTGGCCGGCCCGTACGCCGAGGGTCCCACCCGCATCCAGCTCAGGACCAAGGACGACAAGGCCTGGCAATTGTTCCGAGACGGGCTTGCCCGCCATTCAAGCGAAGGCTCTGCCCGCACCATGGAAGGAGTCCAGAGCAAACGTCCTTCCCTGGACGAGCTCATTCCAGGTCTGCGCGAGGCACAAAAACCGATCCTCATCCTGACCGGTGACGAGGACGACGGCTGCATTGAAGCCAACTTCAGACTCAAAAAAGCACTGCCAACAGCGGCATGGAGAGTGTTCCCCAACACCGGACACACGATCAACCTTGAAGAACCGGAAGAGTTCAACCGCTCCGTCCGGTCCTTTGTCCTCTCAGTTCACAGCGGACGCTGGAACAGACGCCACCCCGCAGCCATGACCTTCTCCTCGACGGGACTTCCGCAATGAGCGAAACCAGCACCGTGGTGACGCTCAAAATCCTCGAAGGCATCAACCTGCCGGCCGGGATTGCCGTCGAGTTGCAGGGAAGGGTCCTGCATGTCATATTCGACCGTCCCGAACGCAAAAACGCCATGAACCTGCAAATGTGGCAGGTCCTGCCCCGCATCATTCATCTTGCTGAAGGCAACGACCAGGTACGGGCGATTGCCTTCTCCGGCAGGACCGCGGATTCCTTTTCGGCCGGCGCGGACATCAGCGAATTCAGCACCGTCAGGTCCGGGGCAGCGAACTCGCGTCACTACTCCGCTGCCGTGCAGGAAGCCGAACTCGCCATCATCGAATGCACCAAACCGACCCTTGCCCTGGTGCGGGGTTGGTGCGTAGGAGGCGGGTGCGAGCTGGCCCTCGCCTGCGACATCAGAATCGGTGACACCACGGCAAAAATGGGCATCACTCCGGCCAAACTCGGCATCGTCTACAGCCAGACCTCCACGACGCGACTGGTCGAAGAAGTTGGTGCCGCCTGGGCGCGACTGCTGCTGCTCACCGGCGAAATCGTCAAAGCAGATACAGCCCTGCGCATTTCCCTCCTCCATGAGGTCCACCTGACCGAAGACGTGGAAGCCCGCTGGAATGCCGTCCTCGGTCGAGTCACCGGAGGAGCCCCCGTCACCCGCCGGCGCCAAGGTCCTGGTCGGCCGTGCAGCAGCAGGTCAAGGGCAGGAAGACGCCGTGGCGAATTCCTGGTACGAGCGCTCATACGCAAGCGATGAGTACCGGATTGGCGTGACCAGCTTCCTCGCCCGGGAGAAACCGGATTTTTCGGCCGTCCCCTGGCCAACCGCCATATCGGCCGGCGACCAGACCATACCCGAATAAGACCATCGAGAGGAAAAGCAGATGGACCTGTCCATACGTGGGAAAGTCGCCCTCGTAACCGGAGCGTCCCAAGGCATCGGCCTGGAAACGGCCCGGGTACTGGCCGGCGAAGGATGCGCCCTCATTCTGGTCAGCCGTGACAAAGGCCGGCTTGAAACCGAAGCGGCCAACATCCGCCGGCATTACGAGGTTCCCGTCCGAGTAGAAGCCGCGGACCTATCCTCAGCCGCCGAACACACAAGACTCAGCGCCAACGTCGACGGGATCGACATTCTGGTCAACAACGCGGGGGCCATTCCTCCCGGAACCCTACAAGAGATCGACGATCAGCAGTGGAGGGATGCCTGGGACCTCAAGGTCTTTGGCTACATCGGCCTCACCCGTGCCCTCTACACCAACCTCGCTAAGTCGAAGGGCGTTATCATCAACATCATCGGCGTAGCAGGGGAACTCTACCGGCCGGACTACATCGCCGGATCGACCGGCAACGCCGCGCTCATGGCATTCACCCGAGCCCTGGGAAAGGCCGCAAGTAGTGACGGGATGCGCGTCATCGGCATCAACCCCGGACCGGTTTCCACCTCCAGAAACGAAATGATGCTCAAGGCAAAGCCCAGACCGAACTGGGCGACGCGAATCGCTGGCCGGAACTCAACGCCTCCCTGCCCTACGCCCGCTCGGCCACCGCCTTGGAAATAGCCAGCGCGGCGGCATTTCTCGCGTCGCCTCGCTCGGGCTACACCAACGGGACAATCCTGACTATCGACGGGGCGGCCAATCCACATAAACAGGTCTTCACGTCGTGACACAACTCGTTGAAAAATGGGCACAACGAACTCTTCCTCAACCCGGACGCTTGAACATGAACACGTCAAGACGAGGAAACCGGCAATCCAAGCTGTGACTTAGCCGCCAAATGAAGGGTTCTTGCACGACTGCAACCCGCAGTCCGAGCGCGTGAACGCACTGTCGCACGGGTCCGGGACGATATCCGCACCGTCCCGTCCACCTGCTTCGCCAGAGCCTTGTCCAGGCATGGGAACACCGCAGCGACCCTCTGTCACCGTTCACGAACTTCCTGCCAGAGCCACATGACGCTTAGCTGATATTCACAGGGTGCGAGCGGCCGCGCCAGTTATCAGTGTCCGGGCCTGCCGCGGCTATCCGGGGTGGTCTCCGATTAGGCTGCGATCCCAAGGCGGAGTGGGTTCAAATCAGATTGACATTCTCAGTCAACCGTGGTTACTGCGTGGCCTTTACCGCCAACGTCCGCCCCTGGGCCAGCCAAGGCATGCTCGGATGGCGCTGCCGCTAAACCCTGAATCACATGCTGCGGATCCCCGGGTTTCCCCCAGGAGCCGCAGCATTTTCTTGTCTTGCCACTTAAGTCTTGCTGCCTAAGTGGCAAGACAACCTCTGAGTCCCGAAAGTGCCCGCCCGCTGCCACGCGGGATTCTTGGCCACCCTCAATACAGGTTCATGCGACTTGGGCAGTCCGGCTGGGTAGGGGCGGTACAAATGGGGCTCGAGATGTTCGAGGCGGCCTACCTCGGCGCGGAGTCCGGATTGAATCGTTCCGCCAAGGGCCGGAGGTCGGAGACAATCATGCACACCAGGTGCGCCGCATTACGCCTCGTACCCTAGACCGTCCTTTCTTCCAGCAGCGACGGCTGTTTATGCGACCAGGGCCGGGCGCTTTCGAAAGCTGCTGCAGCCCGCAACACTTTCGCGTCAGCGTGGAATCCGCCCGAAATCTGCAGCCCAACAGGGAGCCCCTCCGACGTGAACCCTGCCGGCACTGTAATAGATGGAGTTGTCATCATGTTGAATGGGTATGTGAGTAGCCATCCAAGGATCTGCTCGCGCAGGGGCTTGCCCTCGAGCCAGCTCGGAGCGAACTGTTCGAGAGGGAAAGCCGCGGAAGTTAATGTGGGTGACACGAGCAGGTCGAAGCCTGACATGAACTCCCGAAATGTATTCCACATTTGACCCCGGTAAAGATCAGCCCGGCCCTTGTCGTCTCCGTTGAGTGTCCTGCACTGCCTCATGATCTCCAGAAGGTTTTCATCCACTTGCCCCTCCATGGCGGGCCAGTCAAGCAGATCTGTCTGACCGGCAAAACCCGGCAGCCAAACACCATTCCACATCGCTTCCTCTGCACCGTCCCATGCGGGGGTGGCCTGCTGGACAACGGCCCCAAGTTCTTCGAAAGCATCCATGGCGGATCGACAAATTGCTGCAACTTCGGGGTCGACGTAACCGAGGCCAAGGTCCGGGGACCACGCAATCCGCCAGCCACCAATCGGCTTCTTGATCTCCTCCGTGAAGTCGACATCTATTTTGGGCAGACTGGTCGGGTCCTCGTCATCCGGACCTGCCATGACATTGAGCATAAGCGCGGCATCAGCCACCGTCCGGGCAATCGGGCCATGGTAGATCCAGGTGTAGTACCGTCCTCCGAGAACTGTCTGGGGGATAAGGCCGTGCGTAGGCTTCATTCCAACAACGCCACACATTGACGCTGGGATCCGAACCGACCCTGCGCCGTCACTTCCTTCGGCAAGGGGGCCCAGTCCTGCTGCAACAGCCGCAGCGGCACCACCGCTCGAACCGCCTGCCGAATATCCATGCTTCCAAGGATTATGTGTGGCGCCATAAAGGTGACCGTCAGTTCCACCGTAGTAGCCACCCTCGGGCATGTTGGTCTTTCCCAAGAAAAGGCCCCCTGCTGCTTTGAGCCGTCTAACTACGGCAGCTTCGTGTTTTGCAAAGGTTCCCTTTAGTGGCAGATAACCATACGTTGCCGGTAGGCCCTTCATGGCGGTCAGTTCCTTGACGGAGAATGGCACACCGTGAAGTGGCCCCAGCTGCTGCGCTTCTGAATCAGCCATCTCTTCGAGGCGAAGGGCGTCCTTATGGATTTGTTCTTCGTCGAAAGTCACGTAGGCATTCAGCTCGGGATTCAGTGCTTTGACACGTTGAGTCATGGATGCGGCGATATCAACGGGCGACAACTCCTGATGACGCACCCTCTCACTCATTTGGGTTGCGCTCATCCACGGGATGTCAGCAACGACGTCCAGTTCCATGGGATCTCCTAAGTTTATGATTTGTTGCCGTGAATAGCGGCCGAATTGATGAGGGTCATTTGGTCCGCTGTACCCAGAAGCGAACAGCTTCGAGGCCGGCGGCCAGTACCAGGACACTTCCAGTTACTATCCCGGCGATTTCCGGACCCAGATTCAGCAGCGTCAGCCCGTTTTTTAGAACTGCGATGAGCCACACACCGAGAACGACCCTTAATACGCTTCCTCGTCCGCCGTTGAAGGGTATGCCGCCAAGCAGCACGGCGGTTAGGACGGTCACTTCGAATCCGACGCCCAGGGTGCCTGAAGGTGCACTGTCCAAGCGAGCTACCTGTAGGACGCCGGCGAGCCCGGCGGCAAGCCCGACCACAATGTAAAGGAGGACGGAGATGCGCTTCACAGGGATCCCCACCAGGTAGGAGGCTCGGGAGTTCACGCCTATGGCGACAATCCTGCGTCCAATCGGGAGGCGATTCATAGCGACCAGGGCTATCCCGATGACCAACAGGGCGGCGATCCCGAGATAGGACACCCCAAGGACTGAGCCGTTACCCAAGACATTCACGTCCGCCGGAAAACCGTACAGTGAATCGGGGGCGAGAAACTGCGCAACGCCCCTAGTAGCTGCGAGCATTCCGAGTGTTACTACCAATGGCGATAGGTTGAGCCAGCCAATGAGAACCCCATTAATTGCACCTATCACCGTCCCTACTAGGATCCCGACGATGAGCCCGGGAATGATGCCAGCGCTAAGGAACGTCAACCCTGAGCAGACCCCCGCGAGGGCCAAAGTTGAGCCCACCGAAAGATCAACGTACCCGGCCATCAGCAGGACCGCCGCGACGACGGCAACAATGAAGGTGGGGCCATTTTGGGTTAGGACCGCGAGCAGATTGCCGCCTGTGAGGAACGACTTCGTGACGACCGAGAAATGCACCATGAGACCGATGGTCGCTGCTGGCATGAACCAGTTGATGCCCCGTAGGACAAGTCTCTTGGTCGTCATACTTGGTTCCACTGGAGCACTGTTTGGCGCGCTAACGGTGGTCGATTCCAACGCTGTCACTTTGTCCTTCCTTCCACTCCATCAAAGCTGCCGTGGGCAGCTGACAGTAGGTGACTTTCGGTGATGTCCTCGGTAGCAATTTCGGTGGGGACACCGTCCACCAGAATGAAGACCCTGTCTGCGAGGGCAAGAAGTTCCTCGGGTTCGCTCGATGCGAAGATCACGCAGCGATGAGAATTAGAGGCAAACGCGCGGAGTAATTCGTAGATCTCGTGGCGCGAGCCGATGTCAACGCCCTGGGTTGGTTCGTCAAGGAGCAGAACGGATGTGTTTCCAAGGTCAGCAGCCCACCGTCCGACGACCAACTTTTGTGCATTTCCGCCCGAGAACGAGTCCGCGGGACTTTTCGGGGCCACCGGGTGGAGCCGGATCTTTCTTGCGATGCTGTGAAACGAGGCCCGCTCCCGAGACGGGCTGCGAAAGCCTTTGGAAAGCTGAGGATAGTGTGGGAGCAGCACATTTTCCTCTGCGGTCATACTGCCAAAAAGTGACTGCACCTTTCGATCGGCAGCAACCAGGGAGACGCCGGCGGCCGCAGCCTTCGCCAGTGAACCAGCTTCGAGGTGAGCGCCTGAGAGGCTGACAGTTCCTTCTACCTGTCGTCTCACGCCTGCGATGGACTCGAGGAGGTTCGTCCTTCCCGAACCAAGGAGTCCGAACAAGCCCACGATCTCGCCTGCGTGGACGGTTGTGGTGAGCGGTCCGGTAAACGTGCACTGGAGATTAGTCAATTGCAGTATCGGCTCGCCTGGGGTGCAGTCACGTTTAGCTCCGGTGAGGGCACTTCCAGGGGAGATACCATCCACCAGGTCCTGCATTTCGAGGTCCTGCCGGGCGCGCGTCCAATAGACCTGGCCGTCCCGGAGCACGGTCACGGCATCAGCAACCTGTAGTACCTCGTTCAAGAGGTGTGTCACGTAAATTACGGTGAGTCCTTGTGTCGTGGCCAGCCGCCTCACGAGTCGGATCAGCGCAGTGACCTCATGCGGCCCTAGCGCCGCTGTCGGCTCATCCAAGATCAGCAGATCCGGTTTCCTGCGAAGCGCCCGGGCGATTTCGACGATCTGTTGCTCTCCTACTGACAGCGACCCGACCAGTGCGCGAGGACTAATGTCTACCCCCAGAGACTCAAGAATGTTCGCCGCTTCCCGCTCCTGCCGGCGCGCATCTACTGCTCCGACAGCGTTCCGGCGTTCTTGGCCAAGAAATATGTTATCCGCGACATTGAGTGAGTCGATCAATTGAAAATGCTGGTAGATGATTGCGCATCCGGCTTCGAAGGCCTGGGTTGGGGTTAGGCCGCTGTATGAACGTCCTCCAATGACAATCTCGCCGTCGTCAGGATGCGTGGCACCGCTAAGACACCCTAGGAGAGTGGACTTCCCGGCACCATTTGCACCAAGTAGGGCATGTACGGTGCCAGCGGTGATTTTCATGTCGATGCCCCGGAGGACGTTATTCATCCCGTAGGACTTTCGAATGCCAGACAGCTGTAGGCCGTACGGCCCAACAGCCTCATGCACGTCAGTATCCCGTATCACGTCGCTAGTCCTTGCGCTCAAAGTTCTTGAGGAGGTCCGCGACAACCTGCGGATTGTCGGCCTTGGCCAAAACGGTTGGCGTCACGAGGTTGGCTTCACCCTTGCCTGTGACGGCGGCCAAGGCGGCATCGACTATAGAGGCTGCAAGGTCATCCATCGGAATCGCGGAGCTTGCCCTGTACATGCCGCCCTGCTGAACGGCAGCCAGCCCTTCGGGAGATCCGTCCTGTCCCGCTATGTAGACAAGCGCTGGATCGATTCCAGCGTTTTTGAAGGCCTTCATTGCACCGATAGCAGACTCGTCGCTGAGACCGACGAAGATACGGAGATCGGGGTGTTCGCGAAGTGCGTCTTCGGCAATCTGCAGACCGCATGCTTGGTCCGTACAGTTTTGTTCGGAAACCACCTTGATCCCGGCCGCTTCGATCGCATTGATCGGGATTTCGTACCGGGGTCGGGACGGCGGAAGCGTCGTCAGCGTTGTGACCGCAGCGGTTGCCCCGCCGTTGGGGTAGTTCTTCTTGATCCAAGCTGTCACGTCTTCTGCAATCTGCTCGCCTTGGAGCTTGTTGTCAAAACCGACGCTGCCATCTTGACCGTCCATGCTGGTCAGATAGGTCAGCCATTTGGTGCCTTGACTTTGGGCTTGCCGTTGGAGGCCAGCGAATGCCGTCGAGTCCACAGGCCATAGCACGATTGCGTCAACCCGCTGCGTTACCCAGCTTTCGATGGTTGCGCGCTGGCTTTCCAGCTTCATTCCTGTGGTGTTGTCGAGGAGCAGCTCGACGCAACTAACTTTGGTGGAGTAGTCCTTGGCGAGCGACTTAAGGGCTTTGATTACTTCGGCTTCGCCGATCGGGTGGCTGAAGCCGACGGTGTACGTTTTCGGGCACTCCGCGCTGGTTGCGCTCGAAGACGGCGTGCTGCATCCCGAAAGCGTAACTGTGGACGCTAGCGCCAACGTCACAGCACATGCGGTGAGGGCTGGTTTGAATCGCATAAAGCTCCTATAAGACTGGAATTGAGGTCCAAAGGGTGGGGGATCCCTGCGGAATAGAGCCAGCTTAGAAACCTGAAGTTCTATCAGGTATCGGGTATTTGACGTATATTTGGTGTACTCGGCGTCACACGCAGCCCCGTGATGCAAAGATTGACGCCAACAACGCGACTCATTGCTGTCCTGCCCGAACCTGGCAGGGCAATGAAACACTTTTCGAGACAACACCGTGGGGGCAGCGTGGACTTCGACTCTCGGGTGCTCTTGCTCCAAGACCTTCAAAGCGCCGAAACAGCGCGTCGGCGCGCGGCTTACTTCGATCTTGTGCGCCACGAAAGCGGGGCAGGAGCCATCCTGCTCACATACATGGATCCGCTTTCACGGGCCCATGTTCCGGTTGGGAGCGCGGGCTACCGCGAAGCCATAGTTGACTACATCGTGCGAGATCTGCTGATAAATGATGGCGGTGCGCGACGCGCGTTGCTTGACGAGTCCACTATTTATGACTGGGACAACCTGCCGGGGTTCCGCGCCTCAGCGCCAGCGCTGATGCATTTTGGGCCGGAAGGATTCAACAACGGGGTCACGATGCCCTTGACAGGCAAAGCGGGGTTAATCGGGACTTGCAACCTGAGCACGGAACATCCCTCGTGGCGGGAGCCCACCACATCGATGCTGGCGGCGCTCCGCCCAGTTCTCGCAGAGATGGTCGAGCGCGTCCAGCAGAGCCGCAGTCTGGGTCTAACGCCCCGCGAACTCGAAATCCTGCGTTTGGTAAAGGACGGGCTCACGGACAATCAAATTGCCACCGAGCTGTTTCTCTCTCCTCGAACGGTTTCGACACATATGGAAAACGTGCGGACCAAGCTCGCAACCTCGACGAGGACGCGTGCCGTCATCCTCGCCATGAATCTTGGCCTGATCTAGCTGTTCTGCCCAGGGACGCGGTTGGGTGAATGTGATGACTCGCTGGAGTCGTTGACTCATGGGTGAGGACCTCCTGCGCGCAGTGGAGTTGTTTGAACAACCGCTGACGCGACCAGGAGGTCCTCAATGTCCCACGCTAATGCCGCTTTGACTCCACCCCAACGGTTACGCGTTGCGCGGCTCGTCGTTGATCACGGCTGGCCGGTGTCCCGGGCTGCCGAACAGTTCAATTGCTCCCGGCCGACGGCCAAACGGTGGGCAGCCAGGTATGCCTCGATGGGCGCAGCTGGCATGTCCGACCGATCCTCAAGCCCGCACCGGGTGGCGAACCGGACTCCGCCGCACCTGGTTCGCAAGGTCGTGCACCTGCGCTGGAAGCACAGGCTGGGCCCTGTCGCGATTGGAGCGAAGCTGGCCATGCCTGCCTCCACGTCCACGCGGTCCTGGTCCGGTGCTGGCTAAACCGGTTGCATTACGTGGATAAGCGCACCGGAGAAGTCATCCGCCGCTACGAACACGACAAACCGGGGGCGATGATCCACGTCGATGTGAAGAAGCTCGGCAACATCCCGGACGGTGGCGGCTGGCGCTACGTTGGCCGGCAGGAAGGCAAGAAGAACCGCACTCTGACCCCGGCAAAGCCGCGAAACAACCACCACAACCCGCTGATCGGCACCGCCTACGTGCACACAGTCGTGGACGACCACTCACGCGTTGCCTACGCCGAGATCCATGATGACGAAACAGCGGCCACCGCAGCCTCCGTGTTGAAAAGGGCAGTGTCCCGGTTCGCCGCCCGCGGCGTCACCGTCGAGCGAGTCCTTTCACAACGGATCAGCATACAAATCGAACCTCTGGCGGGACACCTGCCGGGACCTGAACATCAAGGCCAAAAGACGCGACCTTACCGTCCACAAACCAACGGCAAGATCGAACGGTACCACCGCACACTGGCCGACGGATGGGCCTTCAAACGCTTCTACGCCACCGAATCAGCCCGTTGGGTCTTGTGATTATTGTTTTTCTCGTGTCCTGTTGTTGACCCGTGCTTTGGTGATGGGCGCCTAGGCGGCTACTGCGGATCTGCCGGATGGCGTACGGGCTTCGAGTTGGTGAGTAAGTCGCTGCTGCTATTTGCGGCAGGAGACCACTTCCACCCTACTTTGACGGGTCGGCCGGAAACGAGAATGCGAGGTAGGGTCAACGGAGCCAATCAATCATGCGGAGTCCTGTACTGAGGCAGGCTATGCGGGTGTGATGATCACGCCTTCGCGGTAGTCGAACGCCCTGCGCACATGCATCCGCTCGGTTTCGACCCAAACCACGCCGCTGTCGTCGGTCTTTACGTCGATGACGGCCTGATAGGGCTCTCCAACGGGCTCGGTCACGGTTACATGCTGACCGGCCGACAGGCCGGACCAGTTTTGGCTGACGGTCACCTCTGTGAGGCGCTGTGCTGTTTTCATCTCAGCTCCGATCTTTGTCGTGGAGGGTTCCAGCCGCAGCGGCGTAGGACAGGTGGCTCCTGGCGCAGTCATTGCGCCGGGAACCCCCTGGCTGTTTGGGTCATGCCGGACGGAACTGGTTCTTAGAGTTGGAAGCCGGTGTATTTGGTTTCCTGGTAGGCCTCGAGGCCTTCGGTGCCGCCTTCGCGGTGGAGTCCGGATTGGTTGGTTCTGCCGAAGGGGGGCGGCGGGGTTGGAGACGAGTCCGCGGTTGAGGACGGTAATGTCGGCGACCACGCGGAGGGGAGGCCCGCAACATGCGAGCCTCCCCCCCGTACAAGCCTTGGCCTAGGCCTCGTACTGGTGGTACACCTTGGCGATGATCTTCCACTCGCCGTCCTGCTTCAGCAGGGTGTGGAAGTCGGTGTAGTCGGCGCCAATGGCGTCGTTTTCCATGTCGACCTTCACGACGGCGGTGGTCTGGGTGATGCCGATGATGTCCACGCGCGTCTTGACGTCGGGAGCGGTTCCGTTCTCGGCGACGAAGTCGTAGAGGTTCTTGATGGGGCCACCCAGAAGCTGGCCGTTGGTGAAGCCGTACATGGTGGCGTCCTGGTGGAAGGCCTCGGCTACGCCTTCGGGGCTGCCGACCCGCAGGCCTTCGACGTATTTCTGGACGGTCGCGACGATCTGGTCGTATTCGTCAGTCGGAACTACTTTGAGGTTCTTGGGCATGATTTCTCCTTGGCTGGCCGGGTGTCTGCAGACATCCGGTTGGGGTTTTCTTGGGGGAAGGTCTGGCTAGCGTTTGCGGATCACAACGGTCTTGTTGTTCGTATGTGAGGCGAGGCCTTCGTCGCCGTGTTCGACGCTGAGTCCGGACTGCTTATGGCCGCCGAACGGGGCGTGGTCCGGGTGGCTTTGTCCCTGGTTGATCCACACGTTGCCGGAGTCAATGCGGTCTGCCACTGCCAGGGCCCGTTCCTCGTCGCGGCCCCATACGGTGGCGCCGAGGCCGAACACGGTGGCGTTGGCGCGCGCGATGACGTCATCAATATCGTCGTACACGAGGACCGGCACGATCGGACCAAACGGCTCCTCCTGCACGATGCGGCTGTCTTCCGGAGGGTTGTTCACGATCGTGACGGGCACAAAGTTGCCGTCCAGTGACTCGTCGATCGTGCCGCCCAGCGGAACGTCGTATCCATTGCGGCGGGTGTCCTCGAAGAGGTCGCGCAGCTTGTTGTACTGCATCCGGTTGTTGATGGGGCCCAGGTCGCTGGTGGGATCCATGCCGTCGCCAACCTTCTGCGTCCTGGCGTAGGCCACGAATGCTTTGACAAAGTCTTCGTGGAAAGAGCGGTGCACGTAGATGCGCTTGGCCGCGATGCACCACTGGCCCGAGTTTCCGAACGCCGCATTGAACACCTTGGGCACGGCATCCTGCCAGTCTGCGTCCGGGAGCAGAATGGCGGGATCGTTTCCGCCGAGTTCCAGGGTCACTCGCTTGATCGTGCCGGCGGCAGACGCCATGATCTTGGTGCCCGTTTCCGTGGAGCCGGTGAAGGTGATCATTCCGACGTCCGGGCTTTCAGTAAGGATCTGTCCGAGCTCGTTGCCACCCGTGACGATGTTGAAAACGCCCGGCGGGAAGACCTGTGCGGCCAGTTCCCCGATCCGCAGTGCGCAGAGCGGGGTGTAGGGAGACGGCTTGAGGACAACGGTGTTGCCGGTGATGAGCGCGGGGACCGTCTTCCACAGGACGTGGAGGTAGGGGTAGTTCCACGGGATGATGGCCCCGACGACACCGAGCGGGGAGCGGCGCAACTCGACGCGGTGCGCGTCATCTTCCACCAGAACCTTGGTTTCGAGCCTGGACTTGGCGGTGTTCGGGATCCAGGGGTTGGCAAGGTTCACTTCGAAGGTGGCCTGGTTGTGCCGGGGCTTGCCCTGCTCAAGGGAGAGCAAGGTAATGAAGTCGTCCTTCTGGGCTTCGAGCGCCTCGAAGAATTCGACAATGATCGCTTCTCGTTCGTCGGCCGTGAGGGCTGCCCAGGCGGGGAAGGCCCGTTTCGCGGCTCCAATGGCACGTTCCATGTGTTCCCGGGTGCCCTGCGGTGCGCTGGCGATGACCGAGTTGTCGGCTGGGTTGAAGACTTCGAAGCCCTCGTCGGTCGTGACGATGTCGCCGTCAATGAGCAGTCCGTATGGCGCGTTGAAGTCTGCGGGCTTGATCGCGTTCTTACCTTCCGCGATGGATACTCCCATGTGTTCTCTCCTAGTGCTGCGTGCCGGATTCCGATTAGAGAAGAATTCTGAAACAGATTCAGGTTTCAGTTTAGATGCGCATCCGGCCAAGATCAAGACCTTCCCTAAAATAGTGAAATGCGATATTGTTTCACTTTAGGATGTGACCGACGCCACGCGAGGCGGCGGACTCCACAACTCCCTTCCCAATGACGCTCAAGGAGCACCCATGAAACTCGACGGTCAATGCCTTTGCGGTGAGGTTACCTACACCATCGACAGCGAGCCCAAGTTCACTGCTGTCTGCCACTGCACCGACTGCCAGCGCCAGACTGGCGGCGCCTATTCCCTCGTCGTAGGCGTCGATGACGAGAAGCTGACCATCTCCGGCGACGCGGTGAAGACCTTCATCACCGTTGGAGAAGAGCACAAGACCAACACGAACCGTTCGTTCTGCTCCGAATGCGGCTCTCCGATCGTCGGTCGCATCGATGCCATGCCCGGCCTGGCCTTCGTCAAAGCGGGGACGCTGAATGACACGTCGTGGCTCAAGCCAACGGTTGAAGTCTGGTGCCGGTCCGCCCAACCGTGGGTTGCCCCCCTCCCCGGCGCGGAGCGCTACGACGGCGACATCCCTTCCTAAGCGGCCCCGCGTGCGGTTGCGCGCGACAGAGGGGTTGGGTGGGCCGGCAAATGGTGGCGGCCCACCCAACCTCTTCTTCTTGAAAGGACCCAGAGGACGTGACTTCCACCCAGACCCCACTCAGCACGCACGGCCCCACCGGTTGTACGGAAGATCCCCTGACTCCAGCCGCTGCCGAGGACTGGATCCAACGCTCATGCTTTACGCCCGGTCCCGCAGAACAAATCGGCCTTGAACTCGAATTCCTTGTGGGCCGCGTCGGAGACCCATCCCTTGAGCTTCCGTTTCCAGAGGATAACCATCGGCGTCTGTTCTCCGAACTGAGCCACGTGGATGTGGCAGGAAGTCTGACGCTTGAACCGGGCGGGCAGCTTGAGCTCAGCTCGCGCCCGGAAGCGAATCTCCAGCAAGTTGTACGCTCCGTGCACGACAGCCTGCAACTGCTGCGGGAGCGGGCCTCCGCTCTGGGGGCCTCCCTAGTTGGCGCTGGCGTTGCCCCCTACCGGGAACCGCAGCGGATAACACAAGCCCCCCGCTACGCTGCCATGGAGCAATATTTCGAACCCTGGGCTCCGGCCGGCCCAACCATGATGTGCTCGACTGCGTCAGTGCAGGTCAACGTCGAAGCGGGTGCGAGTGATGCCGAGATCCGTGAGCGCTGGCACCTTCTGTATGCGATCGGCCCTGTGCTTGCCGCAACGTTTGCAAACTCCTCCTGGATCACTGGACGACGGAGCGGCTGGAAGAGCACGCGACTTGCCGCCTGGCTCAACCTCGACCCGGCCCGAACGGGCGTCCCGTATATCAAGGCGGCCCACGATCCCGGCGCTGCGTATGCCCGGTGGGCCCTGGACGCCCCCCTGATGATGATTCGTCGGTCACAGGGCGATTGGCGGGCTCCTGCGGGGCTGACGTTCCGCGAATGGCTGTCGATGGGGACTTCGGCAGTTCCGGACCGCCAGCCGGCCACCGTTGCGGACCTACAGCAGCACCTGAGCACGCTGTTTCCCCACGTTCGACCCAAAGGCTACTTTGAGGTCAGATACTTGGATGCACAGCCCGGTTGCTGGTGGGCCGTGCCTGCTGCCGTGGTCGCTGCGCTCATCTCTGATCCTGCCACCGCTGAAACGGCGAAAGACATCTGCGCCGCGTCACCTGACTGGGAAGCTGCCGCCCGGTTTGGACTCGAGAATCCTGCCGTCGCCACTCGAGCCGCGCAATTGTCGGCGCTGGCCGTCGACCGGCTGCGGCTTGACCCGGCCACTGTAGGCCTTGCCCGCCTCGTTGAGGAGTATGCGGAGAAATGGACGCTCCGCGGTCTCTCACCAGCAGATGACCCCCCATCTGCGTGGGCGGCACGCGACCAGGGTTGTTGCGCGCTGGATGGCTCCATCGTCGGGGCCTGAAGTCCGGCGCGCAACAAACGCTAGGCGGGCGCGATGACAACGCCTTCGCGATAGTCGAACGCCTTGCGAAGGTCCATAAATTCTGTGACTACGCTCATCACGCCTTTGCCCTCCGTCATTTAATCGATGACCGCCTGATAGGGTTTCGCCAACCGGCTCGCTCACGGTTATGTGCTGACCGACCGACAGGGCGGACCAGTTCATGCTGATGGCGACTTGTGGGATTCCTGTGGCCGCATTCATCGCGGTCTCCTTCCTCGGGATTTTGGTTTCTGTAGTTCCGGCATGCAGCAGAGGGTTCCTGGCGCAGTGATTGCGCCGGGAACCCCCTGGCTGTTTGGGTCATGCCGGACGGAACTGGTTCTTAGAGTTGGATGCCGGTGTATTTGGTTTCCTGGTAGGCCTCGAGGCCTTCGGTGCCGCCTTCGCGGTGGAGTCCGGATTGGTTGGTTCCGCCGAAGGGGGCGGCGGGGTTGGAGACGAGTCCGCGGTTGATGCCGGTCATGCCGGCGTCGAGGGCGTCGGCGACGCGCAGGGCGCGGGAGAGGTTCTCGGTGAAGACATAGGAGGCCAGCCCGTAGGGGGTGTTGTTGGCCTCATGGATGGCTTCGTCCTCGGTGTCGAAGGTGTAGATCGCTGCAACGGGGCCGAAGATTTCCTCGGTGCGGATGTCCGCGTCCGCGGGGATGTTGGTCAGGACAGTGGCCGGATAGAAGTAGCCGTCCCCGTTAATCGGTTTTCCGCCGGCGAGGCAGGTGGCGCCCTTGGCGACGGCGTCCGTGACAAGCTCGTGGACAGTGGCCCGTTGTTTGTCATCGATGAGCGGGCCGAGCGTGGTGGCAGGGTCGTGGCCTTCACCCGTTGTGCTGGCGGCCATCCGCTCGGTAAAACGGGCGATGAATTCGTCGGCGATGCCGGATTGGACATAGATCCGGTTGGCCGCGACGCAGGATTGGCCTCCGTTACGGAGTTTGGCGAGCATGGCACCTTCAAGGGCCTTGTCCAGGTCGGCGTCGTTGAACACGATCAGGGGCGCGTTTCCGCCCAGTTCCATGGAGGTGTTCATGACGTTCTCCGCGGCCTGGGAGAGCAGCGTCTGGCCGACCTGGGTGGAACCGGTGAAGGAGACCTTGCGGACACGAGGGTCGGTCATGATGGCGGCGACCACACCGCGTGAGTTGCCGGTGACGACCACGTTCACGACGCCGGCCGGAGTGCCGGCCTCTTGCAGGACCTGGGCCAGGAGCAACGATGTCAATGGTGTCTGCACCGCGGGTTTAAGGACTGTAGTGCAGCCGGCCGCGAGGGCGGGGGCGATTTTCCGTGCGCCCATCGCGAGCGGGAAGTTCCAGGGGGTGATCAGCAGGGACGGTCCGACGGGGCGTTTGGACACAGCAATGCGGTACTGGCCTCCGGGTTCGACGCCGTACTGGCCTTCGGAATGAAGCCTGCCAGCGGACTCGGCGAACCAGCGGAAGAACCCGGCACCGTAATCGACTTCGGTCTGGGCCTCTGCCCATGGCTTGCCCATTTCGTCCACGATCAGCCGCGCGAATTCATCGCGCCGGCCCAGGATTCCTTCGTAGGTGCGGAAGAGGATGTCGGCGCGGTCCCGGGCAGGAGTCGCGGCCCAGGCACCCTGAGCCGCGACCGCGCCGATAGACGTCGACGCGTATCTCTCGCTGCTGGCGCTCGACGGCGCGCTGGTCAATCTGGGCGCGCCAGCCGAACCCCTTTCGTTGAATGTCTTCTCACTTCTTCGAGGCCGCAAATCCTACGCGGGGTCTATCATCGGCGGCATCCAGGAAACCCAGGAGATGCTGGATTTCTGTGCCCTGCGCGGAATTGGTTCTGATATCGAACTCGTCTCCGCCGGGCAGGTCAATGAAGCATTCGAGCGCATCCTCGCGTCCGATGTTCGGTACCGGTTCGTCATCGACGTCTCTACGCCTAACTAGCCTCCGGGCATCGCCGTTATCGCCGCCGAACGTTCGGCGGCGATAACGGCCTCCAGCAGACCGGGGAACAACTGGTCGAGCGCAGCGCGGCGCAGCGAATTCAGGATCGCCGTTCCCTGGTATCGCTGTTCGATGATCCCGGCTTCCCGCAGGACCCGGAAATGGTGCGTGGACGTGGATTTGCTGACCGGCAGGGCAAAAGCAATGCATGCCTGGTCATCGTGCCCGTCAGCCAACTGGTTCACGATGCGCCTCCGGATGGGATCGGCCAGGGCAGAAAGAACGGTGTCAATCCGGATGTGATCGGGCATCGGGTGGTCCAGCGTGCGCATGCCTTGATTATCCAAGATGTTCTCCAACGACGGTTTGGCTAATACGACACTCATCGTACTACGATGTCCACCGAACCAAGTTGCAAGGAGATCGGCATGACCAACGTTTTCAGCCCCATCACGCTGCGCGGATTAACCATCCCCAACCGCGTCTGGATGTCCCCGATGTGCACCTACTCGGCCGCAGCCGATGGGGAACACATTGGCCAGCCCACCGATTTCCACCTTGCCCACTACTCTGCCCGTGCCGCAGGTGGTGCGGGCCTCGTGATGGTCGAAGCGACCGGCGTCGCGCCTGAAGGCCGCATCTCGCCCTTCGATCTTGGGCTTTGGTCCGAGTCGCAGGTGGAGGCTTTCGGTCGGCTGGCGGGAGCCATCCGGGCGGGCGGGGCTGTGCCGGCAGTGCAATTGGCGCACGCCGGGCGCAAGGCATCGGTGAACCCGCCTTGGCTCGGCGGAAACCCCGTGAACCAGGCCGCAGGCGGCTGGCAAGCCATGGGCCCGAGCACTGTGGAATTTCCCGGTTTTCCCGCCCCGGAGAGCCTGACGCACGGGCAAATCGCCGACGTCGTGTCTTCCTTCGCCCATTCGGCCCGACTGGCCAATCAGGCCGGCTTCGAAGTCGTTGAGATCCATGCTGCGCATGGCTACCTGCTCCACTCCTTCTTGTCACCGGTATCCAACCTTCGCGACGACGAATACGGTGGAAGCCTGGAAAACCGGGCCCGCTTGGTACTGGCCGTCATTGACGCAGTACGGGCTGTGTGGCCCGAAGGGCGCCCGGTTTTCCTGCGCGTTTCCACCACTGACTGGATCAACGAAAATCCCGACGATGACCGGCGTGCCTGGAGCGTTGAAGACACCGTCCACCTCGCCGGATGGGCCAAGGAGCGTGGGATCGACCTTGTTGATGCCTCCTCCGGTGGCCTAGAACCAGCACTGATTCCCGAGTCAAGGGATTACCAGGTCGACAAAGCCGCCCAGGTTCGCGCCCGGAGCGGTGTCCCCGTTGCCGCCGTCGGCCGCATTTCCGACCCGGAGTGGGCCGCTGAGCTGATCCGCGACGACGCCGCAGACGCCGTGTTCATCGGGCGCGCCCTGTTGCGGGACGCGTCTTGGACAAACAACGCAGCAGCAGCGTTGGGCGCCCAGCCCCGATTCCTGCACCAGTACGACTACGCACTGTAACAAAATTTACTGACGCAAGGAGATGACCATGAAGGTGTTCCAGATTGGCGCAGCCGGAGGTGTCGGCCGCCGGCTGGCCCTGCTGCTCAGCGAACGCGGTGACGAGGTTACCGGAATGTTCCGTAACCCCACCCAGGCGGAAACCGTAGCTGCAACTGGCGCGAAGCCCGTCCTCGGCGACCTCATTGCAGACTCCGTCGAAACCCTCGCGGCCCGGCTACGAGGCCATGACGCCGTTGTGTTCTCCGCCGGCGCCCACGGCACCGGCCTGGACCAGACCACGCTGATTGACGGAAAGGGCCTCGAGAAGGCAGCTGATGCCGCCGCCCTCGCAGGAGTTTCACGATTCGTGCTGGTTTCTGCGTTCCCCGATTCTGGCCGGGGCGGGCCGGTCAACGACCGCTTCGAGCACTACATGAGGACCAAAAAGACCGCCGACGTCTACTTGGCGCAGACCGACCTTGACTGGCTCATTGTCCGCCCTGGCCTGCTCCGCGACGAGCCCGGCGACGGCCGTGTCACCGCGGGACCCGCCATCCAATACGGCGACGTGCACCGTGACAATGTTGCAGCATTTATCGATGCGGCCCTGCACACGCCCGCGCTCAACCGGACCATCGTCGAGCTGACCGACGGTCCCACACCCGTCGCCCAAGCGGTCACCCAGCTGGTCGGCCGAGCCTGCGGCTAAGCCTCGCCAGCATTGCCCACGTACGCGCAGAAGATGTCGTCTTCCTGAACCGCGAAACTAAATGCCGCTACGCCCGGCCGGGACCTCCCGGCCGGGCGTAGCTCGCTTTCCTGCATGAACGTTGGATCCAGGATTCTTAGGGGAGGTAGGTGGCCAGATACTCGATGCTTGACCGTTTCATTTCTTCGAGCAGTGCTTCGTTGCCGCGGTCCGGCGATTCCCTGTAGGCAAGGTCAAAACCCTTATCCAGCATTCCGACGAAGATCTGAGTGACTACGTCCAAGGGGACTTTCGGCGCGTCAGCCCGCACCTGCGTGATGGTGCGGGCAAGGTATGCTGCCAGCTCGTTGTCGTGCATACGATTCGCCCGGATCATTCGGCCCGTAAACTCCGTTGAAAACCAGATGGCCCGGAAAGCCGGAGTCTCATTGAAGAACTCAATATGGGCCTCAACGCCTGCCTCGGCTCTCGCCTTCCACCCGGGGCCACCGAGGTGAAAATCGACGCGTTCCAGTCGGTTGTCGAGATCCTGGAGGCAGGAAACCAGGATCTCCTCAAGCAGCGCCTCGCGGCCGTCGAAGAAGTTGTAGAGCCATCCGACCGACACCCCGGCTCGCGCGGCAACTGTGGTTGTGGTGACGGCCTCCGGGCCGCCTTCAACAAGAAGATCGATCGCCGCCGCCAAGACATTTTCCATCTTGGACCGGCTGCGCTTCTGCACCGCCGTGCGGTGGGCCCCGACGGTCCCCGACGCTTCGGTCATCAGCTCGGACAGTGAACGTGGCAGTTTCGGAGGCGCCAGGGGCGTATCCCTCGCCAAGACGGAATGCGATCCATCCATCTCTCGCTCCGCCGCCTGGCTCATCGTCGCAACCCCTCCACAGCCTTTCCTTACACTCCGGCGCATAGGCACGCTCTTCACGCCAGTCTAGAGGTTAGGCGGCTCACCCGCGCACCCTAAAAATTTCCTATTGCCTGAAACACGCTGGATACCCCATACTCACAAAGACGAAACACAAAAATGTTTCACTTTCTCATACTGCTGGAGCAGTTCTGCACTGACCCAACGCAAGCTCCTCATCGCGTGCGGCGACCCCGGCACCGATGATGGCGTCACGCCTGCACTCGACTCGGCCAGTCGCCGACCGCATCACACCCCACCGCATCAAATCCCCAATGACCTTCGGGTGGACTGCCCCTGCAGCACACACCGGAATTCCCGAAGAAGGACCCCATGGCAACTACCAACGCTGCAATCGCGGCACCCGAGCAACAAGATGTTCATCGCCTCAAGTCCGGTTCGCTCGGTCTCATCGGCATTCTCTTGCTCGCCTTCTCCAGCGCCGCCCCCTTGGTGGGTTGCCTGGGAAATATTCCCCTTGCAGTAGCGTTCGGCAATGGCGTCGGCGCTCCTGCCGGATTCATCGTCGCCATGGTGGTGCTGCTTTGCTTCGCCGTCGGGTACGTAGCCATGACCAGGCGGCTGAGCGCTACAGGCGGCTTCTACAGTTTCATCAGCAACGGCTTGAACAAGCCCCTCGGCCTCGCCTCGGGACTGTCCTTGATGCTCGGATATCTGTGCGTGGAAGTTGCCGTACTGGGTGCCATCGGTTACTTCGGGGCCGCCGCACTTGAGCAAGCCACGGGAATCAAAATCCCGTGGCTCGTTATCGCAGGTCTTGCCCTCGTACTGGCCGCTGTCGCGTCGTACTTCGGGGTTGAACTCTCTGCGAAGGTGCTCGGAGTACTCTTCATCTTCGAAATCGCCATCCTCGCGATTGTCAACGGTGCGATTTTCATCAATGGCGGCCCCGAAGGAGTCAGCCTGGAGCCCGTCAATCCCGTGAACGCCTTCGGCGGCATCGCACCGGGCATCGGCATCTTCTTCGCCTTCTGGTCCTGGCTGGGGTTCGAAGTCGTCCCTAACTATGCCGAGGAGGCCAAGAACCCAAGAAAACTCGTACCTCTGGCAACCTACCTGGCCGTGCTCGGCATCGGCCTCATTCTGTTCATCACGGCCTGGGCAACAATCACCGGATTCGGCATGGGCCGTGTTGTCGAGGAAACCACCGGACAGTTGGGCCAGTCCTACATCTCCCTCGCCCACACCTTTGTGGGACCCTGGGCCGTAGACTGCATCAACGTGCTCATCATCACCGGGTGCTTCGCATCAATCCTTGCCTTGCATCAGACCGTCTCACGCTACATCTATGCGATCGCCCGCGAAGGTGTGCTGTTCCCCAGCAAACTGGGCCACACCCATTCCCGCTACGGAAGCCCCCACCACGCTGCCGTGGCCACCTTCTTCGGAGCAGCCTTGGTGTTGGGGCTTTTCACAGCGTTCTATTTTGCAGCCCCCTCAGCCTAGGAATTCGCAGGAAACGACTTCAACACGGCGGCATACTCCGAAGTGTTCGGCTGGTTCGCCATCGCCTGCACCTTCTGGGTCATGCTCAACCAGATCCTCTGCTCCATCGCCACCATCCGCTACCACAGCCTCCCGGCACACCGCGAGCACGCCCACTGGTGGCGCACCATGGTTGCCCCCGGCATCGGAGCCATCGGGCTAGCAAGCGCCCTGTACCTGCTCTGGTCAAACCTCAGCACACTCGGCGGCGACATCATCTGGGTCAGCCTCATCCCATGGTTCTGCATCAGCTGGTTCGTACTCAGCCTCCTCATCGCCTTCTGGCTGAAGTCGAACCGGCCGGCAGCTTATGAGGGACTGGGACGCGTGCTCTCAACGACGGCCGATGACGCCTAAGTAAAGACCGCCAACGCCAGAATGCCGCCCCAAGGTCTTGGGGCGGCATTCTGGCGATTCCGGCAGTGACCTGTCAACGGCCGATTGTGAGGATGAGTTTTCCGCCAACCCCCGTTGTCCAATTGGTCGAGCGCCCAGTCCCTCTCCGTCCACGGCAGGACAATCGCGACATGCGGGCTTCGAGGTCGCCGCTCGCTGTCATAAGGAGCAGTAGGGCGAGGTCGCGCCCGAAAGGGCCAGGGTCGAAGAACAGTTCAAACCCCAAGATCTTCACGAGTGCTCTGTTGCAAACATCCCGGACGTCGAAGGTGGTTGGCGAAAGTGACCAAGCACCGCTCCCGGGTCCAGCAAGGCAAGGCACGACGAAGGTCGCCGACGGACCCGATGTACCGCGTTTCAAGTGGTTATCGATATCTTCAGCTAGAACGCCGGAGAAGTCCGAGCCAGGGTCTGTCTGCGGTTCTATGAGATGGCACGAACTTTAACGAGGCCGATCCGGCGGGCCGCTGCCGGGGTGACCAGCAACGCGGGCATGGTCGGCTTTTCGGTTCGCACGGCCTTCATGGGAATGTCCTGTCGGGTCGGTTCTGGGACGAAGATCGCCGACCGTCCCTTACCTCGGCGAAGCGGCTCGGAGGTCAGGGACAAGGCTTTGGCAGTCCCGTTCGGCGACCCAAACCATGGAGCCGGTGGGTGATGGCGTCGGCAGCAGCCGGGTATGGTTCGCCGACGGATTTCGTACACCGGGGCGGGCCTGCACAGAGTGAAGCCCGGACCAGTTCGGGCTGGTCCGGGCGACGGCGGGGAGGTTGGTGTGAATCCGCGGTGCTTCTTACGGTGCTTCCGCAGGGCTGTTGGCGGTCACATACGTGGAAACGGTCCGCGACTCGAGTTCGGGAATGATGTGGGTCGCACCGATTTTAAGGAAGTGCTGCGTTTGCCGGTGGAGTTCGAAGTCATCGGCGGTGTTGTAGCTCTCAAGAATGACAATCTTTCTGTCGTCCTCGACTCCGCGGAAAAACTCGTAAGAAATGTTCCCGGGTTCATTGCGGGTTTCAGCCGCCATGTTCCTAAGGTGCTTGAGGACCTCTTCGGTATTGCCTGGCTTGGTCCGGTACCGGGCTACGACGTTGAATGTGCTGGTCATGGTGTCTCCTTGTTTGTTGAAGGGGTCCCGCCAATGACTACTCCGGCTCCAGCGGGAAGGTCTGGACACGCCCGGAAGCGTGTGAGGACGTCCGGATCGTGGCCAGGGATGACGGTGAGTCCGCGTTCCTGCTTTTCCCTGCGGATAAAAGCGAAGGCGTCATACATGGTTGGCAGGTCGCTGACGGCGGTGAAGGGCATGTCGCGTTCGAGCTCTTCGTAGAAGTGGACGGCGTCGGAAGCCGTGAGCACTTCGCCTTCCGATGTGGGGACATAGACAATTGCCTGTCCCGGCGTGTGCCCGCCAACCTCCACCAGCCTGATTCCTGGAACCGGCGAAGTTTCGCCGGAGAACAACTTGAGCCTTCCTTCGGTCTCAGCCAAGCGAAGCTGATCGATTTCTCCTTCTTCCGAGTAGAAGGAGAACTGAATGTGCCCGGAGGTAGGTGAGGTCCAGAACCTATATTCGGCCTCGGCCATGTGGATCCGGGCGTTGGGAAATAGGCCAAGGTTTCCAATGTGGTCGTAATGGCCATGGGTGACGATAACGTCTTCGATAGCTTCCGGATCTATCCCGAGCTGGGCGAGGGCTTCGGCCGGATCGAGAAGCAGAGTCCGGCCGCGCTTGCGGCCGGCGTCCTCACTGAAACCCGTATCTACAACAATCGTTGTATCCGGTCCTTGGACGACCCAGAAGTAGTAGTCCACCGTGGCCGGTCCGTCATCTTCCCCGTATAGCCGGTAATTGAGGAAGACATGGCTGCGTTCGGTGGCCAGGGTGCCGACGCGTACGGCGACAACCCGGTAACCGCCGTCATACTTAGGAGGCGCCATTGCCACCCTCGTGGACCTCCACGGTTGGTTCGATTCCGTCTGCACCGATGACCTCACGCCATGCGTCGAAACCGGCTTGGAATGCGACGACGCCGGCTTCAGGCAGAGAGATTTCGATGGCTTCGAGGATCTCGGTCGGGGTGACTCCGAGGTCAAGGGCAACGCGGATGTGGGACTGGATGTGGCCCTTGGATGCCCGCATCACGGTGAGGCTCACAATGAAGATGAGCTCCTTTGTCTTGCGATCCAAAGTGCGCTGGTCCAGATAGGCGGCGGATACGACGTGGTTGGCTGCTTGCAGGACAGGGAAATCGTGCTTGGCCATGACCTTGTGGTAGTCGAGGACGTAGCCGCGGCTGCGGGCCATCTCGTCGATGTATTCCTGCGCCTGTGTGGTCTGGTCGTTGAGGTCAATAGTCATGCTGGGGTCCTTTCAATTCTGCGGTCAATCAGCCGGCACGCAGGGATGTTCCGTTGAGTTTTTCGTAGTAGCGGACGAATTCCGTGTGGTCGGGCTGGGCGCTTTCGAGCAGTTCCCTGGCTTTCTCGGCCGTTGCCTGGGCGGTGAGCACGATTGGCGCCTCAGCGGATTGCTGGGAGATGAGGTTCGTGGCGATCCTGAGGTCCTTGAGCATCAGGTCCATGGCAAATCCGGAGTCGAAGGTTCCCGTCAGGACGTGCCGCGGGTACTTGAACTCGGATGCCTGGCTGCGTCCGGTGGAGCCGTTGATGACCTCAAGCATCTTTTCGGGGGCAATTCCGGCCGTGGCTGCAACGCTGAGGATCTCGGCTGCGGCTGCCAGGTTGGTGGCTGACAGCAGGTTGTTCAGGGCCTTCGCTGCGTGGCCGGTGCCTGCCGGGCCCACGTGTGTGATGGTCTCGCCGAGGGGGCGGAGGTGACGTTTGGCGCGTTCGACGGCGGTGCTGTCGCCGCCGACCATGATGGCCAGCTTTCCCACCTCGGCCTTGGCGACGCCGCCGGAAACCGGTGCGTCAACATAATCAATACCAATAGCTGCAGCCTCGGCCGCGAGGGCAGCCGTGCTTTCGGGCTCGGAGGAGCTCATGTCGATGATGAGAGATCTTGCGGGCAACCGTTTGAAGAGACCGGGACTGGTGCGGAGCACAGATTCGACGATGCGGCTGTTGGGGAGCATGAGTATTACGGTCCGGACGTGCGAGGGCATGTATTCCAGGTCCGGTAACGCGATGCCGTTGGTTGCCGCCGCTACCTCGGCGGCGGCCACGGGATTTGTGTCGTAGACGAACAGTTCCCGCCCGGCCGCATAATTGATAGCCATCGGGCGGCCCATGTTGCCGAGCCCTATGAAAAGGGAGGCATGGTGTTGGATTTCTACCATGTTGATGTTCCTCCATCGATCGTCAGGACGGACCCTGTGGCAAAGCTGGATTCTTTGGCGGCGAGCCAGATGATGGCTTCGGCGATTTCTTCAGGTCGGCCCATGCGGTGCATGGGGGAACGGCCGTTGAGTTCGTCCAAGAGCTGCTGCGGGTCCTCGGATTCTCTGATCATCTTGTCGAAGTAGGGCGAATTGACGGTTCCAGGGGCAACTGCGTTGACCCTGATTCCTTGGTCCGCGTGGTCCAGGGCCATGGCCCGGGTCAGCGCCGAGACGCCGCCTTTCGAGGCTACGTAGGCGGCGCGATTGCGGATTCCCACGGCTGCCGTGTAGGAGGAAGTGTTCACGATTCTGCCATCACCGGTCTTGGCGAGCTCTGGGATGGCGTACTTGGAGCAGAGGAACACGCCTTTGAGGTTGACGGACATGAGGCGGTCCCAGTTGTCCTCATCGATCTCCAGGACGCTTCCGGGGAAGCCGAAGCCGGCGTTGTTGCAGAGGACGTCGATGCCACCGAAGTTGTCTACGACGGTCTGCACCATTGCGCGTACGCTGGCCGAGTCGCTAACGTCGACGGTGACGGCCAAGGCCTTCGCACCTGCTGCGGCCGCTACGTCTGCTGCGGCAGCTTCGTTCTTGTCCGCTATTGCTACGTTCGCGCCGAGCTCACCGAATCGGAGGGCAGTTGCCCGGCCAATTCCGCTTCCAGCACCGGTGACAATGACGGTCTGATCGGTAAAATTCACGAGGCCCTTTCCTTGAGGTTGATGATCTGGCGGATGACTTTGCCTTCACGAAGTTGATCCATGGCGTGGTTTATGTCTTCCAGGGCGATGGTTCCGGTGATGAGCCTTTCCACCGGCAGGATGCCGTCGAGGTACATCTGTGCGTACCGGGCGATGTCTTCGGACGGAATACCTGAGCCCATGTAGGACCCGATGAGCTGCCTGGCTTCCACGACAAGGCTCAACGGGGAAATCTCCAGCCGCGCATCAGGGCGGGGAAGGCCGACTGTCACAGTCCGGCCGCCCGGTTTTGTGAGGTTGATGGCTCCGGAAAGCGCCGCCGGGTTGCCCACACATTCAATAACAGCATCGAACTTCAGTCCTGCGGCGGCGGCTTCGTCCGGCGTATAGGCGGCAGTTGCGCCGATTTCCAACGATGTTTCCAGCTTGGCGGACAGCATGTCGATAGCAGTGACCTCACCGGCGCCGACAGCCTTGGCCACCAGAGCAGCCGCGAGGCCCACGCCGCCCATGCCGATGATGGCAACGGACTCACCCGGACGGACCTTTGCCGCATTGATAACCGCACCGCCGCCAGTCAGGACAGCGCAGCCCAGGAGGGCGCCAACATCGGCGGGCACGCCTTCAGGCAGCGGCACCACAGAATGCTTGTCGACGACGGCGTACTCGGCGAAGGCCGAGACCCCGCCGTGGTGGTCAAGCGGCTGGCCGTCAATCCGGAGACGGCGTTCGCCGTGAAGCAGCGTACCTTCAGCGTTGGCTTTAGTTCCCTCGAGGCACAGTGCCCACCCGCTGGAAGTGCATGCGGCGCACTCGCCACAGCGTGGCATAAATGTCATGGTGACTCGTTGACCCACCCTCAACTCGCCGCAGTCTTCCCCGAGTTCCTCGATGATGCCCGATCCTTCGTGGCCCAGCACCATGGGGACCGCACATTCACGCACGCCGCTGACGCGCGAGAGATCCGAATGGCACACGCCCGCGGCCTCCATGCGGATGAGCAGTTCGCCGCGTCCGGGCGCGTCGAGGGTCAGTTCGGCCACATTGATGGGGGTGGTGTTCTCCCAGGGCGTCGGCGCCCCGATCGTTTCCAGAACCGCTCCTCTGAACTTCATCGTCCTACTCCAGTCCCCGCCGCTATCGGCGGACTAATTCTTGTGACCTGGGCTACGTACTAATCCAGTATTACAGTAATACCACTCAGCATGTCCAGTCCCAAATTGCCGGTTTTCGCGTATGATGGTGAAACCCTCAAGAAGGAATGCTATGACTATCGATGCCATCCGCAGGACCGCAGCTCCGCTCCGGACGGAAGTGGTCAACGCGCTGCGCCGCGCCATCGTTGCCCAGGAATTCGTACCCGGTGAGCGACTGGTGGAAACGGTGATGTGCGAGAAGTACTCCGTTAGCCGGACGGTTGTGCGCGAAGCCCTCAGGCAGCTCGAATCCGAGGGCCTTGTGACTATGGTCCCGAATCGGGGCCCCGAGGTCGCTACGCTAAGCATTCATGACGCCGAGAGCCTCTATGAAGTGCGCCGTGCGCTTGAATCGCTGGCAGGTAGCCTTTTCGCCGAACGGGCCACCGACGCGCAGTGCACCGAGCTGGTCGCCAGGCTCAGTGAAGTCAAGGGCGCCGTGGCCTCTGGCGACCCCGAACAGCGCTTGGCAGCGAAGGATCGTTACTATGACGTTCTGCTGGAAGGCACTGGAAATGCCGAGATCGCCCGCATGCTGCGCAGCGTGAATGCCCGGACACAGATGCTCCGTACGCTTTCGTTGGCCGCGCCCGGCCGGGATGCCCGAACCGTTGCCGAGATTACCCGCATCACGGCCGCGGCGGCTGTCAATCGCGATCCGAACGAAGCCCGAGAAGCGTGCGAAGAGCATGTGCGGAACGCGGCCGAGGCGGCGCTCGGTGAGATGCGAAAACTTCACGCCGGCTGACCCGGTGCCATCGGAAAGCCCCGCCCGCCCTTGTGGCGGGCGGGGCTTTTTTTGCTTTCCACGTCGGCGGTTGACGTGTGGCACGTCACCCCCTAAGCTCATAACACCGTAATACGGTCTTATGACCATCCCGCGAAAGCCGGACCCGTACTCTGTTTTGAAAGGTGAGCGTTATGGGCGCATCATCAGCGACACTGGCGTCGCGACCTTCACCGGTGAAGGTCGCCATGGCTAGCTTTATCGGCACCACCATCGAGTGGTACGACTACTACATCTTCGGCGCAGCGACTGTCCTGGTACTGAACAGCCAGTTCTTCCCCACCCTTGACCCGTTTGCAGGCACCCTAGCCTCCTTTGCCACGTTTGCGGTGGCGTTTATCGCCCGCCCGTTCGGCGGGGCCTTCTTCGGCCACTTCGGCGACAAGATCGGCCGGAAAAAGATGCTCGTCTGGTCCGTTCTGGCCATGGGCCTCGGAACGCTGGTGGTGGGGTTGCTCCCCAACTACGCCACCATCGGCATCTGGGCCCCGATCCTCCTGGTGGTCTGCCGCTTCCTGCAGGGTTTCGCCGTTGGAGGTGAATGGGGCGGTGCAGTGCTCATGTCTCTGGAGCACGCGCCAGCCAACAAGCGTGCCTTCTTTGCCAGTTTTCCTCAGGCCGGCGTCCCGGCTGGCACCGTGCTCTCCAGCGGTACGTTTGCCCTCATTGCCCTCATGCCGCAGGACCAACTCCTGGCTTGGGGCTGGCGCATCCCGTTCATCGCATCTGTCCTGCTCGTGGTCGTGGGTCTATGGATCCGCCTGAAAGTCACGGAATCACCTGAGTTCCTGAAATCCAGGAAAAGAACGAGGTTCCAAAGGTTCCCGCCTTGGAGGTGTTCAAGTCCCACAAGCGCTCCCTCATGCACGGCATCCTGTGTGGCTTCGCTCCGAACTTCACGTTCTACATCGCCACCGTGTTCCTGGTTAGCTATGGCCCCAAGCAACTCGGCATTCCGTCCGGCACGATCTTCGTCGCCTTGATGATCGCGGCATCGCTCCAAGTGTTCACTCTGCCGTTCTTCGCGACGTTTGCTGACAAGCACAGCCAGAAGAAGGTGCTTTTGACCGGCTGCGTCCTTGTGGCTGCCGGAGCATTCCCGGTCTTCGCTCTCTTTAGCACCGGCACCTTCTGGGGAATCCTGGCCGCCCTGGTCATCGCTCTGCCGATTCTCCATGGCGTCTCTTATGGAGTGATTTCTGGGTTTACGGCCGAACTCTTCCCCACCGAGGTGCGTTACACGGGCACGTCCCTTGCATACCAGCTCGGCGGCATTGTGACCTCCGCCCCCGTGCCGATCATCGCGACCCTGCTAATCCAGCAGTACCAGTCCAGCAACGCGGTCGCGTGGTACATGGTGATCTCCGCTGTGCTTGGCTTCATAGCCATCGCCACCGCCAAGACAGTCCGGCGCAAGAACGGCAATGCCATCGCCCGAGTGGACGAACTGACCATCTGAAGGATCTCTCCGGGGAAAGCCGGGGACTTCCGTCCCCGGCCTGAACACCCTCAGTCCGCTGCCCGAACGCAGAAAGTTGTTCATGACTTCAACTAACAACACGTCCCCCGTCATTTCGGACCTGTGGTTTACCCATCTCGCCAACGCGGTACAGGCTGATGGCGAGATTCAGGTCATCGGCAAGTACAGCGACTTTTGGATAGATGCTGTCTCACCGGGAAACTGGCGCGTGGCGCTGAACTTCCGCGACGCGACCCTCGTGCTAACCCCCTGGAAGGATTTGCCCGGGGACCATATCGTCATTTCGGCTACGCAGGCCGGCTGGGGGCAGGTGTTCGATCCTCAGCCGAAACCCCAGCACCATGACCTGCTCGCCCTCGCAAAAAACAGCCCCGACGTCACGGTGGGCGGTTCCGACGTCGAACTTGTTCGCAACCTCAGGGTCCTCGCACGACTCGTGGACCTCGGAAAGGCCCTTCATGTCCAGCACTGAGACCCCGGCAGCAATGATCGAAGACGTTGTCGGCCGCTACGTGAACCTCACCTCTTCAGGCCGCGCCCAGCGCATCTACTTCGAAGAAGCCGGCAGCGGGCCGGTGCTGCTCTGCCTTCACACGGCAGGAGCAGATTCCCGGCAGTTCCGGCACCTGCTCAATGATCCGGAGATCACCAGCCGTTTCCGTGTGGTGGCCTTCGACCTTCCCTGGCACGGACGATCCCTCCCCCCCGAAGGATGGTGGAAGGAAGAATACTTGCTTACTGCTGATGCCTATGTCGCCGTGGTCCGTGACTTCGCAGCGGCGCTGGACCTTCAGCAGCCCATGGTTATCGGTTGCTCGATGGCCGGTTCGCTTGTGCTGGAGCTGGCCCGCAGGCACGCTGACGAGATAGGTGCAGTCATTGGTCTGTCCGGGGCGCTCAAAGTTAACGGGCGGTTCCAGGACTGGTCCCTGCGTCCTGATGTTAACGCCCAGCAGTCCGTACCGACCTGGACCTCGAGCCTTATGGCGCCGCAGAGTCCTGAGCTCTCCCGCCGCGAGGTGTGGTGGATCTACAGCCAAGGGGGTCCGGGCATCTACCGCGGTGACACTTACTTCTACTCCCAGGATCTTGACCTGCGGGGGAGGGGGCATGAGATTGACACCGAAGCATGCCCTGTCTACCTCCTGACCGGCGAATACGACCATGCCTGCACACCTGCCGACACGGCAGCCGCGATCGCCGAAATCCCGGGAGCAAAGGGTGGTGCAATGCAAGACATCGGGCACTTCCCGATGGCCGAGAACTACCCACTGTTTAAGACCCATCTCCTGCCGATCCTCGACGAGCTCCAACCGGACCACGACGGCAGGGAACTCGACTCACTTGCCCTGGAAGGAACCACACATGCCTGAAACGGCTATCGTCACACCTGAACTGGAGCGACTGCTGCTCTCCACCATTCCTACCGGCCTGTTGATCAATGGCCAGTGGCGCGACGCGAGCGGCGGTGGGACGTTCGCCGTTGAAGATCCCGCAACGGGCAGGACCCTGCTGGAAATCGCGGATGCCACCAGCGCCGACGCGATGGCGGCCCTGGATGCCGCCGATGCCGTTCAGTCCTCCTGGGCGCGGACAGCCCCGCGGGTACGGGCCGAGATCCTGCGCCGCGGCTTTGACCTGGTGACCGAACGGGCTGAAGACTTCGCGTTGCTGATGACCTTGGAGATGGGCAAACCGTTGGCAGAGGCCCGCGGCGAAGTGACTTACGGGGCAGAGTTCCTCCGCTGGTTCTCGGAGGAGACTGTCCGGGACTACGGCCGCTACCTCACCTCTCCGGAGGGAAAGAATAAGATCCTGGTCCAGCGCAAGCCGGTGGGCCCGTGCCTGTTGATCACGCCGTGGAACTTCCCACTGGCCATGGCCACCCGCAAGGTCGCCCCGGCCATTGCAGCCGGTTGCACGATGGTGCTCAAACCCGCCAAATTCACCCCATTGACGTCGCTGTTGTTCGCGCAGGTCATGCAGGAAGCCGGTCTGCCAGCTGGCGTGCTGAACGTCGTGGCTTCATCTTCCGCATCAGCCATTTCAGGGCCGCTGATGCGCGACTCTCGCCTTCGGAAGGTCTCGTTCACAGGTTCGACGCCGGTCGGTCGTCGCCTGCTCGCAGACGCGTCCCAGAACGTGCTGCGGACCTCCATGGAGCTGGGAGGCAACGCCCCCTTCATCGTGTTCGACGACGCCGACCTGGACAAGGCAGTGCAGGGTGCAATGGCAGCGAAGATGCGCAATATGGGCGAGGCCTGCACCGCCGCCAACCGGTTCCTTGTCCATTCGGCCGTGGCGGAGGAATTCACGACGAAGTTCGCCGCAGCCATGGGCGCGCTGACCTTGGGCCGCGGTACTGACCCAGGTACCACCGTGGGACCCGTGATCGACGCCGGTGCCCGCAAGGACATCCACGCTCTTGTTACCGAAGCCGTGGAACAGGGCGCCACCGTCGCCACCGGCGGGGCACCTGTCGACGGCGCAGGCTACTTCTATCCACCCACCGTGCTCGCGAACGTGCCACACGACGCGACGATTCTGGGGAGTGAGATCTTCGGCCCGGTCGCGCCGGTGACGACGTTCCGGACCGAGGACGAAGCCATCCGCCTGGCAAATGCCTCTGAGTACGGGTTGGCGTCATACCTGTTCACCCGTGACCATGCCCGGATGCTCCGCGTCGCCGAGCAGATCGAGTTCGGCATGGTCGGCTTCAACGCCGGTATCATCTCCAACGCCGCGGCACCATTTGGCGGGGTCAAGCAATCGGGTCTGGGCAGGGAAGGCGGCGCCGAAGGCCTCGCTGAATACACCACCGCGCAGTACATCGCCATTCCCAACCCCTACGAGGATTAAGCCCGATGGCCCGCGCGTTGCCGAGCGGGGGCCATCGCCTCACCACTTGGCCTCCGTCCCTTGCTCGCAACAGGGGCGGAGGCCAATCCATGCCCGAAACAGGAGTCAACAGAGAGGTTCGTGTTCATGCAGAGCACCACACTCCCGGTCAGTACGGAAATATCTCCGGCAACGCGCCGCAAGACTGCCCTCGCGGTCGGAGTCGGCAACTTCATGGAATGGTTCGACTTCGCCGTATATGGCTTCTTTGCCAGCATTATCGGGAAGCTGTTCTTCCCCGAGAGCACGCCAATCCTGTCCCTGCTGAGCGCTTTCGCCGTCTTTGCCGTGGGTTTCATCATGAGGCCCTTGGGTGCCTTCATCCTGGGCCCTATCGGCGACAAACACGGCCGGAAAGCAGCTCTGGTGTGGTCGGTGCTGCTTATGGGCGGCGCCACCACGGTGATGGGTTTGCTGCCAACGTACACTGTGGCAGGCCTCCTGGCCCCGGTTCTGCTGGTCGTGCTGCGGTGCGTTCAGGGCATCGCAGCAGGTGGTGAGTGGAGCGGTTCCGCTGCCTACCTGGTGGAAAGCGCGCCGAACAACAAGCGGGGCCTGTATGCGAGCCTCATCTCCGGAACAGCAGCGCTGGCGTTCATCGTTGGCAGTTTCGTCGCGCTCGGACTCAGCTCCGCCCTCTCCCCGGAGCACCTGTCGGGCTGGGGCTGGCGGCTGCCGTTCCTCCTGGCTGCCCCCATGTCCTTGGCGGGGCTGTACATTCGCATGAAGCTTGGCGACACGCCTGTATTCGAGGGACTGAAGTCGGAACAGCGCGTGGCCGGTTCCCCGCTGACCAAGGCCGGCACCAAGGGCCTCAAACCAATCCTCATTACCTTCGCGTTCTCCAGTGTCTCCGGACTCGGTATCTACTACCTGGCCACATACATGAACAACCACCTGACCACCTCACTGGGCTTGGACCGTGCGTCGGCCCTGATGCTTAGCGGGGCCGGCCTGTTCATCTACCTGCTGATGTGCCCTCTGGCCGGAATCCTGTCAGACCGCTACGGCCGGCGCAGCCTGAATATCCTTGGCACCGTAGGCTTCGTGGTGCTGTCCATTCCGTCGTTCCTGCTCATGGGCACCGGTAACGGCATCGCAATCGTGGCCGGCCTGATCCTCTTCGGCGCCTGCCAGTCACTCTGCAGCGTTACCAACGTAGTTCTGCTCGTTGAACTGTTCCCGGCTTCAACCCGGTCCAGCGGCAGTGCACTGGGATACAACTTGGGTCTTGCCCTCGTCGCCGGTCCTGGGCCGCTGATCGCGGCGGCGATGGCAAGTTCCACCGGGACCTCTACGTCGGCAGCTTGGTACATGGCTGTTGTGGCCCTGATCGCCGTTCCCATGCTGCTGAAGTGGCTTCCCGAGACGTTCAAACGGGACATCCAAGCGGGGTGACGCGATCCTGCCGCTTACGGGAGCGTATCGAAGGTTCAGTGCGCTTGCCGCGCGTGGCCCGGTTGCACTCAATCCTGACCGGTGGTGCGGGCTTCGTGCGCGGGGAAAGGAGTTAATCGCTTGAACCAAGTCGTCAGTTCGTGAACGAAATCTTCTATTTCCCCAGACGCATAGTGGGCCGGGTCCCAGGCGGCGAAAAAGTGTACGACGAGCGGTTTTCCCTGATGCACAACGAAAGCGTGCTGCAGGTTGTAGGCGGCAGGCTCTATAACGACCGCATTGCCTCTGCCAGCGGCCGCCATCGCCTGAGCAATGATGGGGTCCGTGGTTGTCGTCGCCAAACTAAGGTCGAGACCGGCCCGATCGGCCGTTAGCCGAACTTGGCTTTCTACCGCCCTGCCATACCCCGGCAGCAACACCGGATATCGCACGACATCGGCCAGCTCAGCGTTTCCGTTCTTCACTTGAAACGGTGGGGTCCCTGAATACTGGACCTGGATCAATGTTGAACTCAATGTATGTGCCGCCAAATTGGGCGGCGGCTCGGAGGTGTTAATGGCCACGTCCGCGCCTTTCCTCAGCTCCCCGTAAACCTCTGACGGTATGGCCGTCCGGATAGCGGCAACCGGTGCGCCCTCCGCAATGTAGGGGGCAATGAAGTGATGAGCTGTCATTTCCGGACAGGTCAACGTGAACGACCGGGTGCCAAAGCGTAATGCCTCCATGACGCCCTCCGCTCTGCGGATGCGGTTGCGCATGTCTAGGGCCATCTCCCGGAGGTGGTCGCCTGCGGGTGTGATGATCATCCCGGAGGGCGTCCGGTGAAACAGCTGCACTCCAAGTTGGCGCTCAAGTGAGATCACCCGGCGGGAAACAGCAGGCTGGGAAATGTGCATGGTTTCCGCCGCTTCCCGAACCGACCCTGCCTCGGCGACAGCCAGGAAATGCATGACATCCGTGTAGTCCATGATGACCTCAGGTTATCACCCTAGAAGGAATTGGCATTGGACAGTTATCACGCCTCCGTCGACGATAGAGACATGAATCACAGACTTGAAGGGATGCCGTGAGGCACGGAGCGGTGCGCAAATACCGCCGCTGAAATCTAGTAACACCGGAGTTGGACAGGTTCCATTTCACTCATCTGGTCCGTATATACCAGTCTGCTGAGCCGACACCAAGCCTGAGCAAGGAGCATAAATGAGCACGAATACACTGCCGGTTTCCGGCCACCGTCATGTCGGGATCCTGGAGGTGAACTGCTAGTGGGACTCTCACAAAGGACCTTGACGGGTGCGCGTCGCAACGTAGCGATTGGCGCTGTGGCCCTCAGTGTGGTCAGTGCACTGTCTGCCTGTGGCAGCCCGTCGGGCTCCTCAAACAGCGCCTCCGACACGACGCCCAAGATCGCCTATTTCATGGGCTCGCGATCGAACAGCTACATGTCCGCGTCCCTCGACGGCATCGAAGAAGTTGCTAAGAAGTACGGCGGCACGGTAACGGCGTTCGACGGCAAATTTGACCCAGCCACACAACAGGCACAGATTCAGGATGCTCTGGCATCAGGAAAGTTCAACGCCTTCATTGTCGGTGCCGTCAACAACACCGCGCTGGTCCCAGTCCTGGAAGACGCAATCAGCCAGGGCATCAAGGTGGCCAGCAACGGCTTCCCCCTCGGCCCCGACATCAGCACCAACAAGGCACAGCTGGATGGACAGGTCATGAGCGCCGTCGGCTCGTCGACCCGCTACGGAGAACTTATCGGAACAGCGACCACAGAAGCCTGCGCCAGCAAGAATCCCTGCAAAGTGGTCTACATGAGCGGCGATCCAAAGGTCGCGTTCGAGAAGATCAAGTTCGAAAGCTTCGAAAAGGCGATCGCCGGGCACAAGAACGTCCAAGTGGTCACTCGGGTTCAGAGCGAGTACTTGGCTGATCCGGCCCGCCAGGTGATGCAGGACGTATTGCAGTCACACCCTGATATTGACGTCGTCGCCTCCAACGGCGATCAGATGGCCGACGGATCAGCCCAGGCCGGCACCGCTGCTGGCGCTCACTTCGTCGTCATCGGTCAGGGAGCCAGCGAGATCGCGTACAAGGGTGTCATGTCCGGCAAATGGTATGCATCAGCGATCGGGCTCCCGAAAGACGAGGGAGTACTCACCGCAGAAGCCGTGGCAAAGGCCCTTAAGGGGGAGAAAGTCTCACCCGACTTCGCTGACCCGGCCGCGGTAGCCGGCTACACCGAGGGACTCCTGACGAAGGACTTTATTAAGCAGCACCCCGATTTCAAGCCACAGTGGTCGGGCTAATGAACCATCCGACGTCAGAACAGATTTCGCTGGACCGCAGCACGACCCCGCGCGACGATGTGATCATCGCGCGGGGGATCTCCAAACGCTTCGGTGGCGTTCTCGCCTTGGACAGCGTCGATGTTTCCGTGCAGCGGGGACACGTACACGCCCTCGTCGGCGAGAACGGGGCTGGCAAGTCGACGCTCGGCAAGCTGATGGCGGGCGTTCACTCGCCAGATGGCGGTGCGCTGCTGGTTGATGGACGGGAAGTCAGATACAGCGCACCGAGGGACGCGCTTCACGATGGAATCACTCTCATTGCCCAGGAACTGGCCCTGGTTCCGGAACGCACCGTTTTGGAGAATGTCTTTCTTGGAGTCGAAGGCGGAACTGCCGGCTTCGCATCGCGCAAGGATCTTCGTGAAAGATACGAAGAACTGAGTGAACGTTCCGGACTGAGCGTGGATCCGCGGGCACGCGTCGGCTCGCTCCGTGTTGCTGCACAACAGAAGGTCGAAATCCTCAGGGCACTGGCCCGGGGCTCGAAAGTCATCGTGATGGATGAGCCAACAGCTGCACTGACCCGTGACGAAGCCGGCCAGTTGCTCCAAATAATTGATCAGCTCCGTCGCCAGGGAACAACAATCATCTACGTCTCGCACTTCCTCCATGAGGTGCTTGATATCGCAGATCGGACGACCATCCTCAAGGACGGACGCCTTGTCCGGACCACTATGGCCATGGATGAGACGCCCGATACTCTCGTTCAGGCAATGCTGGGGCGTGCTGCCTCCGTAGCTTTTCCTGAGCGTCAGCGGCCGAAGCCGGATGCACCTGTGGTCTTGGCCGTCGACAATCTCCAGCGAGGTCCTGCGGTCACCGGTGCCAGTTTCCAAATCCATGCCGGCGAAATCGTCGGCATCGCCGGTCTTGTCGGTTCGGGACGCTCCGAACTCGCTCGCCTAATCTTTGGGGCCGACCGTCCCACAGGCGGGAAGATGTTCCTCCATGGCCAGGAAGTACGGTTTCGTTCGCCCCGGGCAGCCGTTCGGGCCGGAATAGCGATGCTGCCGGAAAGCCGGAAGGACCAAGGCCTGGTCGTGGGGGCGACAGTCCGCGACAACGTACTCATGGCCCATCGGCCGACAGTTTCGCGATGGGGCATCATTCAGCCTTCGAGAGCCAGCGACGTTGCCGAACGAACCCTGCGCGACGTAGGTGCCACGGCAGGGCGGCATACCGTTCCGGTCTCGACGCTGTCAGGTGGAAACCAACAGAAGGTTGCGCTGGGGAAATGGCTGGTTAAGCGGCCTGAGTTGCTCATAGTCGACGAACCGACCCGCGGCGTCGACGTCGGCGCCAAGCGCGCCATCTACGAGTTACTGATCAGGTACGCGGCTGAAGGGATTGCGATTCTGCTGATCTCTTCAGAGCTTGAGGAAGTGCTGGGGCTTGCACACCGCACACTCGTCATGCGACGAGGCGAAATCGTAGAGCAGATCGACGCCGACGATGCGACCGAAGAGGTCGTGATGCCGATGATCTTGGGTACAGGAAGAAAATCATGAGTGAGAAAATCGAAAAATTGAGCCCAATGGGCACAAAACCTCGCCTGGCGAATCTTAGATTCAGCCGCGGAAGCCTGAGCGAGTACGGCATCATCGTAAGCTTCTTGGTCCTTACCGTTCTGCTGTCCGTATCCAGCGACGTGTTCCTCACACCGCGAAACGCTCTGAACATTTTTGACCAATGGGCGCCAGTAGGCATTATTGCCCTCGGACAGACGCTCGTGATCATCGCCGGAGGGTTCGACCTCTCTGTCGCAGCGATCTTCGCAGTCGGTGGAGTGATAGCGGCCCAAACCACGAACGCCACCGGGTCTGTCCTACTCGGGTGGGTCTCTGGGGCTCTCGCCGGCGCAGTATTGGGCCTAATCAACGGCGGCCTGGTGACCTTCGGGCGGATCAACCCGCTCATTGCCACTCTGGCGACCTCTCTGGCGTTCGGCGGCCTTGCCCTGGCGCTCACCGGCGGCACGCTCATCACTGTGGAGGACCAGGCATTCAGGGTCCTCGGCAGGGACACGCTTATGGGCGTCAAGTGGACAATCTGGCTGTTCCTCCTTGCCATCGTCCTGGCCAGCATCGCCTTGTCGAGGAGCAACTTCGGCCGGTATATCTTCGCCACAGGTGGCAACAGCGAGGCAGCGCGACTCTCCGGAATCAAGACCGGACAGATCTCGGCGACCACCTACGCTATTTCCGGTCTTTGTGCGGGCATAGCAGGCGTAATGGTCGCCAGTCGGATCGGCACGGGACAAGCCGACGCCGGCGCGTCCTTCGCACTCACCTCTATTGCCGCAGTAGTGCTTGGGGGCACCTCCATCAAAGGCGGATACGGTGCCATCTGGCGCACAGTGCTGGGTGTCCTCATGCTCGCCTTCATCGGTAACGGATTCAACCTGTTGGGAGTGGACCCGGTTTACCAGCAGATGGTTATGGGCGCCATCATCGCACTCGCGGTGAGCCTTGACGCCTGGGCCAGAAAGTCCGACTGACCCATCGAGAACACCGAGGGGCCGAGGCCCCTCGATGCAAAAACGCGGCGGTCCGGGCCCGGGAACACGGCCTTTGGCACCTCCCGGCCCCGGTCCAGGCCCGTAGCCCTCACATTAGTAAAGAGGATGAACATGAAAGTGGTGTGCATGAATCCGACAACCACCATTGTCGCTTGGGGAAATCCATGAGCGTCGGATCGGGCCGTGTGGCTGGGAAAGCCGCACTCGTCACGGGTGCGGCAAACGGAATTGGCCGAGCTACGGCGATGTTGCTCGCCGAGGAGGGTGCTGCCGTTGCCTGCATAGATATTAACGGCACTCAGGCCGCCAGCGTTGCAGAAGAGATTGTCACCGCAGGCGGTCGTGCGTTTGGCATGCAAGCGGATGTCTCAACCCGGGAAGGCACCCAGGCGATGGCTGCCGCAACAGTTGAACAATTCGGCTGCATCGATATCCTCCACAACAACGCGGGCATTGCCGGGGTGTACGAACCTGTCCACCGGTTCCCGGAAGACATGTGGGAAAAAGTCATTGCCACAAATCTGACCAGCGTCTTCCTAGGTTCAAAAGCCGTGCTGCCCTACATGCTGGAGGCAGGTCGCGGCGTCATCATCAACACTTGCTCCGTTTTCGGCAGCTTCGCCTCCCGGACATTACCGGCCTACCACGCGGCCAAAGGGGGAGTGCTGATGCTGACCAAGCAGATGGCCGTCGATTACGGGCCCGCCATCCGCGTCAATTGTGTGTCTCCCGGCACCATCGATTCGGCGATGATGCGTTCAGTTATTGCACAGTCCGCCGACCCCGCCGCTCGTGAGCAGGAGTACAAGGATTCCAATCCTGTCCTGAAACGGATAGGCGACCCACGCGAGATCGCTTACGGCGTGCTGTTCCTGGCGTCTGACGAGTCTTCCTTCATGGTGGGAGCAGACCTGTTCATGGGCGGCGGGCAAGGGCTCTTTTCCTCACCCTGAGGCCACCTCCACACGTACCACCTGCGGCTGCGACCCGCGCTGGCGCACGACAGGTGCTCCTCCACCACACCCAAAATCGACGGAAATATCTAGAGAAGGACGACATCCAGGTGAGCTCAACCATCAACACAAACGTTAACCTCGATTTTCGAGGAAGAGTTGCACTGATCACCGGCGCTGCACGCGGACAGGGGTTGGTCACCGCCGAGCACATGCTGTCGTTGGGCGCGCGTGTGGTGTTGACGGATATCGATACCGAAGAGGGGCAACAGGCTGCCGCGAACCTCGGTGACGGAGCCACGTACCTCACCCTTGATGTCTCCGACGCCGGCGCCTGGGCTGAGTGCGTAGCGACAGCGACTTCGACTTTCCAGGAGGCGCCAACCATTCTGATCAATAACGCTGCCCTTTACAGACCCGCCAGGGTCGAAGAAGTCTCCTCTGAGGACTTCATGTCGCATATCGGCGTAAACCTCCACGGTCCGCTACTCGGGATTCAAGCTTTGCTGCCGGCGATGACTGCTGCCGGCACTGGCTCCGTTGTCAACGTCTCCTCCGTTGCGGGAATTGGCGGGTTCGAGGGCATCGTGGCTTACACCGCTTCAAAGTGGGGCTTGCGGGGCCTTACTAAGGCCTGCGCCAAAGAACTCGGGCCCCGTGGAATCCGGGTCAACTCCGTGATTCCGGGACTAATCGAGACGCGAATGGCCTCCTTGAATTCAGCCGCAACGAACGCCGCGTATGTCGCGGAATCACCTCTCCGGCGGATCGGTCAACCCATCGAGGTAGCGGCTGCCTCGGCATTCCTCGCCTCCGAATCAGCAAGCTTCATAACAGGAGCCGAGATCGTCGTTGACGGCGGGCTCACCCTGTCCTGACTCACCAGCACACCCGTAGTTCCATCGACAAACCAAGGAAAACCCCATGCCACTCAACCTCCCCGAGGGGAAACGGCTAGCCGTCAACATCGGACCCGACTTCGACGCCCATTCCGCGTGGCATGGCGCCTTCGGCAGGAACACGCCATCGTATCTGTCTCGTGGTGAATTCGACGCTGAAGTTGGAGTTCCGCGACTGCTCGCCGTGTTCGACAAATATGACATCCAGGCCACCTTCTTCACCCCCACCCATACCATGGCCACCTTTCCAGCCAGGTTCGAAAGCATTCTTGAGGCAGGCCACGAGATTGCAGCCCACGGTTGCTATCACGAGAACATTCCGAGTCTCGATCCCGACGAGGAGCGTCGGCTCATGGAAATCGCAATCGGTCAGCATGAGAAGTACGTAGGCAAACGCCCCAGGGGCTTTAGGTCACCGGCATGGGACTTTAGTGATGCGACGTTTGACATTCTTGAGTCGTGGGGGTTCGATTACGACTCATCGCTCATGGGTCGGGACTTTCAGGCCTACGTTCCACATCGCGTTGAAATAGACCTTGAGAACGGGAATACCTTCCGCAATCCGGTGAACCTTATCGAGATGCCCGTGTCGTGGTACTTGGATGACTTCCCTCATCTTGAGTTCATACCTGGCATCAACCACGGTCCATTCACTATTGACCAACTCGTCAAAGACTGGACGACCCAATTCGATTATGCCTATGAAAATGAACCGGGAGGGGTATTCTGCCTCACCGTCCACCCAGGAACGATCGGCAGGGCCCACCACATAGTCGCCTTTGAAAAATTCATCCAACACATCGTCAACCACGACGGCGTCTGGCTGACTTCACTCGAAAACGTGCGAGATACCTGGGCGGACTGAAGGTCCATTAAAGAGGACGGTGGGCTTCCCATGATGGGGCGTATCCACGCGTCAGCCAAGCTGCATTCCAATGATGGATGTCAGCAGACAGTACTAGGAACAGAGAGCAGTAAGTGAACGAGGAAACCTTTTTCATTCAGGGTACTCGGGGGCAGATATCGGTCGCCGTCGACGAATGGGGCGTCCCCCACATCGAAGCAGGATGCTCGGACGACGTTTTCTTCGGGCAGGGATTCATCACGGCCCGGAACCGAATGTTTCAACTGGACTGGTGGCGGCGCAAAGGGCTTGGGAAAATAGCCGAAGTGCTGGGACCGGACTACATCGAAAGAGACCGCGCCGCGCGACTATTCCTTTACCGCGGTGACATGCGTGCAGAATGGCTCGCGTACGGAAATGATACCCGTCAAATCGTTGAGTCCTTCACTGCCGGCATCAACGCCTGGATCGATCTGACGAAAGTCGACCCATCGAGGCTGTCGCCCGAATTTGAGCTCTTGGGTTATCAGCCTGATCACTGGGAACCCAGCGACATTACCCGGATTCGCAGTCACGGTCTCTACGCAAACCTCGAACAAGAAGTTAAGCGTGCCATCACTATCCGCGACTTCGGATTGGAAGCGGAAGAACTCCGCCGGCACTTGTCTCCACCTGTCGGCGTATCCGTTCCAGAAGGTCTCGATCTTTCGCTCATCAGTGAAGACATCCTTGCGGTATACCGGCTAGCGACCGGACAAATCGGGGCAGGGGAGTACAAGCCGCTTGCCCCGGAGGGCAGCAACAACTGGGTGGTGTCCGGAAACCGGACCGCGACTGGGCGCCCGCTGCTGGCCAACGATCCCCATCGTGCGATGACAGCTCCTTCACTTCGGCAAATTGTTCATCTCAAATGCCCCGAGTTCGATGTCATTGGCGCTGGAGAGCCGCAGCTGCCCGGAGTGTCTATCGGGCACAACGGTGCGGTCGCTTTCGGTCTGACGATCTGGAACGCCGATCAAGAGGACCTATATGTCTATGAACTCCACCCAGATGATCCGTCCTTGTATCGCTACGACAACTCATGGGTTCGTACCGAGCGAGTAGTTGAGACGATTGCCGTCAGGGATTCGGAGCCGGTCGATGTAGAACTCGAATTCACACGCCACGGACCCATCATCCACACCGACGCGGACCGCATGGCTGCCTTCGCAGTCCGGGCGGCATGGTTGGAGCCGGGGATGGCGCCATACTTGACGAGCCTGCAGAACCTCAAATATCAGAGCGCTGACGACGTACGGAGCGCGCTGAACCGCTGGGGAGCCCCCGGCGTCAACCACGTCTATGCGGACGTGGATGGTTCAATCGGATGGTCCCCACGCGCGCTCGTGCCCGTAAGGCCGAACTGGAACGGACTCCTTCCTGTGCCTGGCGATGGCCGCTATGAGTGGGCCGGGTTCCAGGATGCAAGCGCCCTGCCCAACATCATCGACCCGGAACGGGGTTGGGTTGCCTCTGCCAACGAGATGAATCTGCCAGATTCCAAAGACTGGAATCCCGTGGAGGTCTCATACGAATGGTACGCGTCGTACCGAATGGAGCGAATTTCCGAAGTCCTGGACAGCAACTCCAGCATGGATGTCGCCGCCTCGATGAGTCTGCAGAACGACTATGCTAGCCTCCCTGCGCGGGAGATTTGCAGTCTCCTGCCGGAGCAGCCCTTTGAGTCGCAAATGGCCGAAATCGGCCGGCGGATGCTCAGGGCCTGGGACGCCCGTTACACGGCGGAATCGGGTGCCGCTACACTCTTTGAGCGCTGGGTTCGAGGACCCCTCAGGAACTACTTGCTGGCCGACGCGCTGGAAGGAGCGGTCGAAGACCACAGAGGCGCCCCTGCATTGGCTGGCATTTCCCCTTCGGAGGAAGTTATCGGAGATCTGACGGTGGACATGAGGCTGTTCCGTCAGTTGGCGCACAACCCTGCGCGCTTGCACGCCGTCATGGAAGAGACGCTTGCGGCGGCCGTCGTCAACCTGCAGTCTGAGTTGGGTCAGAATCAGCTCAACTGGGAATGGGGCAACTCTAACCAGTCGCTCATTCGTCATCCGCTGTTCCCGATTCTGGGTGCCCGGGAAGAGGACTGGCTCTCGCTGGGGCCGCGACCAAAGTCAGGCAACTCGGAGACAGTCGGTCTGGCCGCCCCGACCCCTGCAACAGGAGTACAGGCGACAGGAGCCTCGTTTCGGGTGATCGTAGACGTTGGAGAGTGGGACCGTTCTGTCGCGATCAACACCCCCGGTCAGGACGGCGACCCTCGCAGTCCTCACTACTCAGACCTATACGACTTGTGGCTCAAGGACGGATATTTTCCGCTCCTGTACTCACATGACGCCGTGGAGGCACATACAATCACGAGGATCAGAGTCTGCCCGTCACCCTAGCCATTCCACCGTTCGCTCACCGCCTGCAGCATATAAAACCCGGCAAGACCGTATACGCGAATCGAATGCGCAGTGTCCGCGAGCACTGTTGCCGCCAGGGCTTGCGCCCTCGCGGCAACAGGCGTTTCGTCAACGCATTAATTCAGGTCAGAAGCGGTTTCGCCAGCGAAGAGCCGTGTTACCAGCAGCAGGCCCGCGATCGCCTCAATAAGAGCGACAGCCACGGCGGATTTCTCCTCGACGGATATCCGCGCACGACTGGGCCGGAGGAAACGGGCAAGGACCCGTAGGTGGTCCCCTGCACAACGGGGAAGACAGCCGCGCAAAGGCTTGGTGCATGGCGATGATCGCCGTTCTTGCTGCGCCCCAATCTCCTCAAATGGCTCCCCGAGACCTTCAAGAGGGACATCCTCGTGGGATATGTTCGGACCATCTGCCTGGATCGGCGCTCACGCCACCCGGCAGTTGTCCCGATGCCCCGACGAGGGGCGGCAACCGCCTTTTGAGGTTTAGTTGTAGCCTGTAGGATCGCTCTCGGTAAGGTTGAGAACGTCTTTCAGCATCGCCATTGCTGCTCCAATAGGGCTTGAGCGCCCGCCTTGCACTGTAATGTCCCCGGCTTCTGGGCAGTGGAAGACCATTGCCTTTTCCGGTCCGGTGAGGTGAAACAACGGGTCGCTCGGTGGCACGCGTTCGAGTCGCACATTGACCATCATTGGCTGATGGAGTGACGCGGACGCGACGGCACGCAGACGGAGGCCCCGTTGAGCGGCGAGGAAGGCTTGCGCCGAGGTTCCTTCGTCGATCGACTCAGTCTCGACCTTGATTTGCGCGACATCCCAGCCCCATAGGAGGCCGGCAACAAGTCGCAGCTTGGTCGCGGAATCGGACCCAGTGAGGTCCGCCCTCGTGTCTGCCTCGGCGATTCCGCGCCGTTGGGCTTCCAGGACGGAGTCTTGGAACTTTCCTCCGTTGGATAGCTGATCCAGGACGAATGTTGATGTGCCATTCGGGCAGGCTCGCAGAGCCTGGCAGTCGAAGCCCTGTAGGCCGACACGGGCAAGGTCAGCCGTCGGCAATGCCGCTCCTGTCGCGCCAGAGATGCGGATCCGGCTGCCCCCAGTCTGTGCTGCCTCTTCCAACTCGCGCCAATGAGTGAGGAGGTGGCTCTTCGTTGCGGTGACGACATGTACACCGCGTCGGAGGGCAGTGGTGGCTTCCTCCACGGCACGCTGGTGCGCCTCCTTGGAGGACGGAATAGCCTGGACAAGGATGGCCGCTCCTGTGCGCTTAAGGGTCACGTCTACCGACGAGAGCGGATCCCACGAAGTGCGGTCTGGCACGTTGGACTGCGGTCCGAGGAGGATTTCCGATGTGCGACCTCGAATTGCCGCCACGTGGACGTCTCCTTGCTGCCGAGCCTTGGTCGCTTCGATGAACGACTGGCCCACCGCGCCGAAACCGGACAAAACCAGCGGAACAGCTCGCCGATCTGGAGTCAAAAATGGGATCAATGTGGGGCCTGGTTGCACATGGCTGAATTAGGTCCCGTTTGTCTTCACAATAAAAACGTCACAAGGGGCTCCGTGGGCTACGCTGTTGGCCACGCTTCCAAGGACACGTCCTAGACCCTGCATCCGCTTGTTACCGACCACGATCGTTTGTGCGTGGTGCACCTCCGCGTGCCGTATCAAAGCTTGTGCGGGTGTCCCGCGCACTGCGAACGGCACAGTGTCCACTCCTGTATTGCCCAAACACGCGACCACGGCTTTTGCCACCTGCTCGGCTTCATCTGCGTTGGAGACCATCAAACGGTCGCTGCCGGAACCGAACTCCTGGAGCCGGTCGCCGTCGAAGGCGGTCACCACATGGAGTTTACTGCCGAGCACAGCCGCCATAGTGCAAGCGGAACGTGCGGCTTTAAGTGCGCTGGGGCTGCTATCGACTCCAACCACAATTAGGCGTGTCATGGTTTCCTTCTTGTAGATGGTGGCTACGCCGTCGTGGCGAGTGCTTCGGCCGGTGCAGGTGTGCGGGGCGACTTCCGGCCGTTACGGAGACGATTTTCGACCGTTGTTGCCAATTGTGAGAGGGCAAGGTTGATGGCGATCATAACCGCGGCGATGACGAGCAACGCCGGAATGTAATTCGCGTAAGCCGATCCGGCTTGTATGCCTTGCCTTACGGCTTCCACGTAGGTGATCTGGTAGCCCAGTGCGGTGTCCTTGAGCGCCACAACAAGTTGGGCCACGATCGGTGGGAGCATGGCCGTGATGGCCTGGGGCAAGAGCACGATCCGCATTGTCTGGCCGCCGCTCAGTCCCAGGGCCGCGGATGCTTCTTCCTGGCCCCGGGGCAGGGAACGGATGCCGGCACGCACGATCTCCGCGATGACGGAACCGTTGCTGAGCGTCAGGCCAGTCACGACGGCGGCTATCGCGAGTTCGGTTGACGGGAACAGCGAGTAGTTTGCGAAGAGCTGGAAGCAAAATATCATCAGGATCAGCAGTGGGATGGCCCTGAAGAACTCCACGATTGCACCGCATCCGAAGCGAACGGTCCTGATCGTTGACAGGCGTCCGATGCCCAACAGGATCCCCAGAATAATAGCCAAAACCACAGCCAGGGCAGCGGCTTGGACGGTGCCCATAATGCCGGGCAGCAGGTAGGTGTGCCACATGTCCGCCGTGAGGAAGGGTTGCCACTTTTCGGCCGCCAATTGGCCCTTGTCACTGAGTGTCGAGAGGATCCAAAAGAGGCCTGCAGCAATTCCGAGCAGGCACAGGGCGCTGACGAGCAGATTGAGTGTCCTGGCCCGAGGTCCGGGCTCATCATAGAGGTTCTTCAGCGCGTGACCAGTGCTCATCGGTTTATCTCCAGTTTCTTGCTCAGGAACCCGAACAGGGCCCCGGTCGGAAGGGTGAGGACCATAAACCCCAGGGCGAATATGAGGCCAACCACGATCAAGGCTGATGTGTTTTCGATGACTTCCTTCATGAGGAGCGACGCCTCGGCCACACCAATGACGGACGCCACCGTGGTGTTCTTGGTCAGGGCGATCAGGATGCTGCCAAGGGGGCCGACAACGGACCGGAAGGCCTGGGGGAGGATGATGAAGGCCAGCCCCTGTATGAAGCTCAGCCCGAGCGAACGACCGGCCTCCGACTGCCCGGCGGGGATGGTATTTACCCCTGCCCGCAGAGCCTCACAGACGAAGGTGGCTGTGTACAGGCTGAAGGAAAGGACCGCGAGCCTGAACGAACTGTCCGTGATGGACGTGGGCGAGTTGGGGTCCGCCAGCGTGATTCCGAGTTGCTGGGCGAGACCGAATGAGGCAAAGAGGACGACCAGTGTCAGCGGCGTGTTCCTGACGATGTTGATGTACCCCGTTGCAAGTGTCCGCAGTGCCCAGACGGGGCAGACGCGCATGGCTGCAAGCACGGTCCCCAGAAGTAGAGCGCCGACGGCGGACAGTATCGTGAGCTGGATCGTGCTGATGAAAGCCTGGATCAGCTGGGGGCCGTACTCGGTGAGAATTTCCACGTGGTTGTCGATTCTGTCGTGACAGCAGGTGAGCGGCTCAGTACCGGTCGACTACCGGAGCTGCTGGCAGCGGGTACCCTGAAGGGCCGAGGTTGACTTTGAATGCCTTGGCCCATGAACCGTCCTTGATCATTGCCTCGATGGCGTCGTTGATCTTTGCGCGACCGGAGCTATCGTCCTTCTTCAGCCCAATGCCGTAGCTCTCCTTGCTGAAGGTCTTGCCAACAAGCTTCAGCTTCCCCTGGTTAACGGAGGCATACCCGGCTAGCTGGCTGTCGTCGGTTGTCATGGCGTCAACGGCACCGCTTTTCAGGGCTTCCACGCAGGCCGACGGCGAATCGTACTCCTGCAGCTGGGCGTCCTTGCTGTAGTTCTTCTTTATGTTCTGCGCCGGCGTGGAACCTGTGACGGAACACAGCTTCTTTCCCCCGTTCAACGATTCCGGGCCCGTGATATCGGTGTTGTCGGCCCTTACCAGCAGTGACTGTCCTGCCAGGAAGTACGGACCCGCGAAAGCCACCCGCTCCTTGCGGGCGTCGTTGATGCTGTAGGTATTCACAACATAGTCAACCTGTCCGTTCTGGATGAGGTTTTCGCGCTGGGCTGGGGGAGCTTCCTTCCAGGTAATGCCAGATTCCTGGACCCCCAATTTGGCGGCGACGTATTTGGCGACGTCGACGTCGAAGCCCTTGAAGCTTCCGTCTGGATTCTTGATACCAAGACCGGGACGGTCATAAGAGATACCGATGGTCAGCTTTCCCGCTTTTGCATTTTCCTCTAGGCCCTTGTTACCCGACCCGGCGGCGCTAGAGCATCCTGTGGCGGTCCCGGCGAGTAGAAGAGCCGCAGCCGAAATCGTGATAAGCGACTTGATTTTCATGGGTAGTCTCGTTTCTGCTATGAGGAATGAAGTTTGCGAAGTAATCGCTAGGGGAGAGACTGCGATGTCTCAGTGGCTGAGGATCTTGCCGAGGAAGTCCCTCGCCCTAGCGGACGATGGATTCGAGAAGAACTGCGTGGGGGTGGTGTCTTCGAGGACCTGGCCATCGGCCATGAAGACCACTCTGTCTGCGGCGCGGCGGGCGAATCCCATCTCGTGGGTGACGACGAGCATTGTCATGCCACCCTTCGCCAGCGATGTCATGACCTCCAGCACCTCGGTTACCATTTCCGGGTCGAGTGCGGATGTGGGTTCGTCGAACAGCATGACCTTCGGCTCCATCGCCAGGGCCCGTGCGATGGCCACCCGCTGCTGCTGGCCGCCGGAAAGCTGTGCTGGCAGTTTGTCGGCTTGGTTGGCGATGCCGACCCTGTCGAGCAACGCCATGGCCCGCTCCCGGGCGGCCACCTTTGAAATTTTTCGCACCTTCTGAGGTGCGAGCATCACGTTTTCGAGGATCGTCTTGTGGGCGAAGAGATTAAAGGACTGGAACACCATGCCGACGTCGGCCCGGTAGCGGGTCAGCGCCTTTCCCTCTTGGGGAAGCGGCTTGCCGTCGACTGCGATGGTTCCGGAATCGATGGTTTCCAGCCGGTTAATGGTCCGGCACAGTGTCGATTTGCCCGAACCTGACGGGCCAAGCACCACGACAACCTGGCCACGTTGAACGTCGAGGCTGACCTCGCGAAGAACGTGAAGGGGACCAAAATGTTTATTGACTCCCCGCACGGAGATCATTGCGGTTGGACTTGCGTCGGTGCTGTCAGGCGCACCGAGTGTTGCCTTGCGAGTTTCCATGAGTTGCCGTTCGTTCTACTGGGGTGGACGTTTCTGCCCGCACCGTGGTTCGCACACAGCCGACGCCCGGTGCCAAAACCGGCGCCCCGAGCGAGCCAACGCCTAGTTGGGCTTTAGTTGGGCAGTGGGGAAACGGTCACCGCGACGGGGATCACAAAATGACCTAACTTCAGAATGTTAACATTAGTACTCTTCGGAAGCGCGATATGCAAGAGCCAACTTTTGATCGGAGTCCTTTATTTTGGACGGACTGCAGCGGCGCGCGCGGCCGGCGCCGGCGGCTCTACTAGCGCGGCCGGTCGGGGTGCCCGCGAGGGGCGGGCCCCGGCCTGGTTAAGGCGAGTGAGGGCCGTCAGGCCTTCTGGCGAGCGGCTTCCTCGTCATCCATGCTGAGCTCCACCCGCTCGAACGCGGTCTGGATGTGGGCTCGGACCAGCTCTTCTGCTTTCTCGCCGTCACGGTCCTTGATGACTCTGTACATCTCCCAGTGTTCCGGGCCGATGAGTTCCTTATAGTCGTCATGCCCGTGTTGCCTGTTGAGCAGCAGGAGTGCGATCTGCGACCTCAGGCCTAGCCAGACGTTCATCAATCGCTCATGGCGGGCGCAGGCATAGATAGCATCATGGAAAGCAATGTCCGAGTGCAGCATCCGCGCGGGATCGCCGTCGGCCGTGGCGTTTTCAATAGCTTCGGCGTGAGCCTTGATGATCTCCAGGTCGTCATCGGTGCGATGCTCGATAAGACGCCTGATTGCCAAGAGCTCCATTGAATAGCGCAGCGAATAGATCTCGTCGAGATCCTTGCGGGTGAAGACTGTGACGCGGGATCCACGGTGCCAATCACCTTGAAGCAGCCCCTCCTGACGCAATTGGATGATGGCATCACGGACGGGTCCTCGGCTGACCGACAGAGAGGTCGCGAGTTCCACCTCGTTCAGCCTGGTCCCAGGTGCAATCTCGCCGTGGAGTATGGCCGATCGTATTCGGTCGGCGACATCTTGTGCCATACCGCGTCGCTTGAGGGGTGCGCGCAAGGTTGCGCTCTTGACAATCGCATCAATTCCGGATTCCATAATGTTAACATTCTTACAGTTGGGCATGGATACCGCTAGTGCGGATGGATTCCAAGTTATCCCGGCGCGGTCAGCTTCGTACCATCTCAACTTCCTCAGGAATCGCGGCAATCGACAGGTTAGCCCCTCACTCTGTCTCTCCTGGGCTTGCCTTTCCCCAATTGAAAAATTCCTCCTGACCTCAAGGAACTCCAGCATGAATCCACTCGCCACATCAACCTTGCCAAGGACCGACCTGTACATCGGCGGAGCATGGGTTCCGGCCACCGCTGGCCGGACGGTTCCGGTTATCAATCCTGCTACGGGCGAGGCGTTCGCCGCGGTGGCGGATGCGTCGGTCCAGGACGGTTTGGCGGCGTTGGATGCTGCCGTCGCGGCTCAGGGTGCCTGGGCCGCGACTCCTGCCCGGGACCGCGCCGACATCCTCTTCCGCACCTACGAAGGAATCCTGGGCCGGCGCGATGAATTCGCGCGGCTGATCGTGGACGAAATGGGCAAGCCATGGGCAGAGGCCCAGACCGAAGTCGATTACGGTGCCGGGTTCTTCCGCTGGTTCGCCGAGTCCGCTGGCAGGCTTCATTCCGAAGGCCAGTACGGCGTCGAACCCGGAGGCCAGTACCGCATTGCTGTGTCCAAACGCCCCGTCGGACCGTCCCTGCTGATCACCCCCTGGAACTTCCCGCTCGCGATGGGCGCACGGAAAATCGCCCCCGCCCTCGCGGCCGGCTGCACTACAGTCCTTAAACCCGCGGTGCAGACACCATTGACATCGTTGCTCCTGGCCCAGGTCCTGCAAGAGGCCGGCACTCCGGCCGGCGTCGTGAACGTGGTCGTCACCGGCAACTCACGCGGTGTGGTCGCCGCCATCATGACCGACCCTCGTGTCCGCAAGGTCTCCTTCACCGGTTCCACCCAGGTCGGCCAGACGCTGCTCTCCCAGGCCGCGGAGAACGTCATGAACACCTCCATGGAACTGGGCGGAAACGCGCCCCTGATTGTGTTCAACGACGCCGACCTGGACAAGGCCCTTGAAGGTGCCATGCTCGCCAAACTCCGTAACGGAGGCCAATCCTGCGTCGCGGCCAACCGGATCTATGTCCAATCCGGCATCGCCGACGAATTCATCGCCCGTTTTACCGAGCGGATGGCCGCCAGCACAACGGGTGAAGGCCACGACCCTGCCACCACGCTCGGCCCGCTCATCGATGACAAACAACGGGCCACTGTCCACGAGCTTGTCACGGACGCCGTCGCCAAGGGCGCCACCTGCCTCGCCGGCGGAAAACCGATTAACGGGGACGGCTACTTCTATCCGGCCACTGTCCTGACCAACATCCCCGCGGACGCGGACATCCGCACCGAGGAAATCTTCGGCCCCGTTGCAGCGATCTACACCTTCGACACCGAGGACGAAGCCATCCATGAGGCCAACAACACCCCCTACGGGCTGGCCTCCTATGTCTTCACCGAGAACCTCTCCCGCGCCCTGCGCGTCGCCGACGCCCTCGACGCCGGCATGACCGGCATCAACCGCGGACTCGTCTCCAACCCCGCCGCCCCCTTCGGCGGAACCAACCAATCCGGACTCCACCGCGAAGGCGGCACCGAAGGCCTCGAGGCCTACCAGGAAACCAAATACACCGGCATCCAGATTTGAGCGAACACGGCCGGCCAGCCTATTTACATCTACCCAGCAACGGAGCAACATCCATGAGCACTCTTGCGGCCACCAGGTTCGGCCGTGCGGCAGCACGGTTGGACGAGATCAAGCCGTCACCCATCCGGATGATTTTCGACAAGGCCGCGGCCTTGGACGCAGCGGGCGAGAAGGTCTACCACTTCGAAATCGGGCGCCCTGACTTTGATACCCCCAACGTGGCCAAGGGCGCTGTGGCAGCTTCCCTGGGCCGCGGGGAAGTCCACTACGGGCCGAATGCCGGAACCGCAGACTTGCGCGCTGCAATCGCTGACTATCTCATGTCCCGCCGGGGCACAAGCTACGATCCCGCATCGGAGGTACTCGTCACGATCGGCGCCAATGAGGCGGTGTTCCTGGCATTGATGGCCTTCTGCGGTCCGGGGGATGAGGTCATCGTCCCGGTTCCGGCCTGGGCGCACTATCAGTCCTGTATCCGCTTGACCGGGGCAACACCCGTTCCTGTCCCGCTGAAAGCGGACGCGGACTTCAGCCTGGATCTGGACGCCATAGAGGCCGCCATCACGGACCGAACACGGATGGTGATCATCTGCACACCGAACAACCCCACCGGAGGAGTTGCGTCACAGGCGGAGATCGAGAGACTTTCCCAAATTCTGGAGCCCACGGATTCGCTCTTGATGTCCGACGAGATTTACGCGGACCTGGTGTATGAGGACGCGGCACACATTTCCCCAGCAGCAGTGAACAACCTGCGAGAGCGGACGCTCGTTATCGGAGGATTCGCCAAGGCGTTCGCAATGGACGGGTGGCGACTCGGCTGGCTCGCCGGACCGCACGAGCTCATTACACCGGCGCTACGTGTCCGCCAGTACACCACCGTCTGTCCTCCCACGTTCCTGCAGCCGGGGGCTGCCGCAGCGCTACGGCACGCCCGGGCCGAGGCTGAAGCGATGCGCCGGGAGTTCGAGGACCGCCGTCGCGCCGGTTTGGAGATCCTCACCGGGGTTCCCGGGGTCTCCGTGAGCAAACCCGACGGCGCCTTCTACTTCTACCTGACCTATTCCCCACTGATCGCCGAGCCCGCCGAACAGCTGGCCATGCGCCTGCTCGAGGAGCAAAAGGTGGCGGTGGTTCCTGGCACCGCCTTTGACCCCGACGGCGGCAAGCACTCGATCCGTATTTCCTACGCCTGCCACATCGACGACCTGACTGAGGGTCTGCGGCGCATCGTCCAGACCCTGACCACCACCCCGCCCGAAGGAGCACTGCAGTGACAACCATCACCCAGGAACGGCACCAGGAGGTGATCGAGGCCATCAAGGGCCTCGCACCCGATGGCATCGCCTATGTACCCAGCGCCAGCATCGCCCCCATCATTAATGGCCTGCTCGACGCCGCCGGTGAGGAAGGCGGACCGAACGTCTTCCCGGTATCCCGAGAGGAAGAAGCTGTAGGAGTCGTCGGCGGCTACCCGTTTGCGGACAAATTCGGTGTCATCGTGATGCAGGACAACGGCTTCGGCAACGCCCTGACGGCCCTGACCACAATGGCCGTCTCCTACCACCTGCCCATGCTTATCGTAGCCAACACCCGCGGCGGTCTCGGCGAGTACAACTCCATGATCCACAGCATCTCCGAACCCGTCCCGGAACTCCTCCGCTCCACCAACATCCCGGTCTTCCGGGTGGACCGCCGCAACTCGGCCAAGGACTGGGGAGCCACTGTCGCTGAAGCCGGCAACCACGCGCGCATGACGTTCCGCCCCGTCGTCGTGCTCATGGAATTCTTCGACCACAACGATAAGAAGGCAAAAGCATGAAGCGCATCGAAGCACTGCGGACCATCGTCGACGCAACCCGGGACCTGCCTGTCGTAGCGACCTGCGCCGCCACGAGCCGCGAGCTGGCCTCCGTTGAGGACCGCGACAACAACCTCTACCTCCTCGATGCCATGGGCCTGGCGATCTCGGTCGGCACCGGGATCGCCCAGGCCACTGCCGGAACATCCGTTTCTCGCACGGTGGTCGTCGAAGGCGACGGATCACTGCTCATGAACCCCGGCGCGGCGCTCACGGCAGGCTACTTGGAACCGGAGAACCTCGTCATCGTGCTCTTGGACAACGGCGTCTACGCCTCAACGGCCAGCATTCCCACCCACGCCGAAAAGCTCGATCTCGGCCGCATCGCTGAATCCGTTGACCTGAAAGTCCTCCGAGCCAGCAACACAACCGAACTCAAGGAAGCCCTCCAGACGTCCCTGGACCAGCCTGGCCCCTGGTTCATCCACACACGGACGGAGCCCGGCAACGAACCCGGCACAAAGCTGCTGCTTATCGATCCGGTAGTCCATGGGGACCGATTCCGCCGCTGGTTGACTGATCGCATCAGCTAACTTCTGACGAAGCAGAAGCACAGTGCCCGGCCTGGACATCGGGCCGGGCACAGTTTCGCGCTCGTGGCTTTACTCAGCCTTCTTGCTGAAGGGCGCGAGTCAATCCTGCAGTCGGTCTGGATCGATATTTGGTCTGCCGACCCACCATTAGGCGCTTTCGCCGCTGTCAGGCTGGGTCGTCCGTTACCCCGCCGGCGCGAGTGCACTGGGGCAGACGAGCACGCCGTTCAACACCTAATGCGGACGAGTCAGTTCTGACCGCTTCTCACTGCTACGGCTGTTCCGCTTCCAGAAGCCTGGCTATTTTCCGGCGCTGAATATTGGCGACGATGCCGAGGCGTTGCAGGCAATGAAGAGCACAGGCTAGTCCGCTACCAGCCCGAGTACGGATCCGACAGTGGCGGCCATGCTGATTATGGCGACGTAGGCCATGGTACGGCTTTGGGCTGCATTGCCGTGTTCTGCAGTCAGGTTCAAGGTAGTGGCGGTGGATCCGGTTTTGGGCGTTTTCGGCGCCGCCACGAACCTGGCCCGTAGCGGGTGCTGTCCTTTCCGGGCCAGGTCCCCTCTCCTCAACGGGGGCCGACGGAACACTGTAAGAATCTGCGGCGAGTCCGGATCCCTTTAGTTTCTCCCATACCACACCGGCCACATGTTCGTCTTCGACCACAATCCCTTGCCATCTCTTTGGGAGCTTCGCCATGAAAAACATCAGTCTCATCGCACGAAAAGCCACGAGCCCGACTCGTGGTCCGATGTCCACGCGTCAGATAACCGGGTCACATTGCCCCACCAGCGGCGTCTGGCAGGACCAATTCGGCAGCCTGCGGTTTGTCGCCAGGGGGGCGATCTTCCCGGCTACCAATGGTGGGCCCTCTAGCTGGAGTCTGTACGAGGCCGAATTCGAGTCAACGCTGCCTTAGCCACATACTCTCAACCTCGACACACAGGAGCCCGAGATATGAACACCCTGCTCGTCTTTGGAGGCATTGGTGTTGCAACTGCAGTCCTGCTCCTTTGTCTCAGTCGCTGGCGACACCGTACGAGTGTGCTTGAAGCTGTCAGCACGTCCGTCACCGGGGCGCTTCTCGGAGGTCTCGTGCCAGGCCTCCTGCTCCAGTCGGAATTGGAGGACGCAGTGTCAGCTCTGAGCTGTCTTACATCCGTTCTGGGGTCGATGTCCCTGTTAACGGTCACTGTCTCCACGGACCGTAAGACCTCGGACCGCTTCTCCGCTGAAACCACGCATGAGAGGCGCCGCCATCACTAGCGATACTCATGATCCAGACTGTACCTGAGCGGTAAACACGATGAACGGGCACAGTCAGAATCGGTGGGCGCGGCCTTGGCCCCGGCGCCAGCGGCTATGCAGGAGCTGCGCCGGGCTTGGGTGCGAGCCCAGCGATGTGGTGGTTCACGGTGGGAACCACCGGCACGGTGTTTGCCTTCCCGTTGCCGTGACCTTGAGCGCCGCCCGGTTACTGTTTCCATCGCGGACGCGATAGTCGTCGAGTGTTCGTGCCCTACTTCGAGGGTTAACGCACCCACCTGCCGCGGTACTCAATCTGCATGGCCTCAGCATCGCCCGCGCCGCCTTTACGTCATGTTGTGCGGCTTGTCCGGTGGGAAGTCGTCGATCTTCCGGTCGTGATCCCCAGCCCCCCAGATTGATGCGCTGGGGCATGAGCGTGGTTGATCACCGGTCCTGTCGCTCTGGTCGGCATGCTGGTATTGCCCGACATCCTGCAGCGTAATCAGCCGCGGTTGACAGCCGCCTTGGGCGCCCGTGAAGCATCATTCGGCGGTGCCCGCTCGTCAGTGGCCGCAGTCCGTTCAGGTTCGGCATTGCTCTGAGGGCCCCCTCTTTCCGGAGTTCCAGGTGACCACGGATTGGAGAGGGCACTTGGGACCGTGAAACATCGGCGACGCTTCGCGGAACCTTCCAGCCATCTTTTCGCCGTCGATGAAGAGTTCGGATTCCCGGCGTGTGAGGGCAAGGCGATAGCTACCCGACCGTGGGGGCATGAATTGGCAGATCAGGGTCGCGGACCCAGTCGGGCCGATCCCTGCTGGCGGTCGAGGAGCCCAAACTCGTCGAGATCAGAGTCCAGTGCTTGTCCGGTGACGTTATCTCGGACCTGGGCATTTGTTGCCGCCCTACTGATCAGGCCGGCAACAACAGCTGTTCCGTGGGGTGGACGGCAGCAACGTGGCCGGTCGCGTCTAGGACGGTGTCCAGCCAACCGACCCGGTTGGAAAACCTTTTGGCCCTGTCCGCCGTGGTCCATCGATAGGAATCGTGCTCCCAGTCGAGGCGAAGGCCACGGCGTGTTGTCACGGCCGTGAAGGTGTAGACCAACCATTGTGTTCCACGATCGTCAGGGAGTACTAAGGCTGGTCCGTGACGAAGCTCCAGCAGGTCTTTGGCTTGCGTCCCGGTCTCTTCAAATAGCTCTTCCAATGCCTGTTGTTCGGGTGTTACCCCCGCCTCGAGAAAGCCACTAACGCAGTGCCACAGGCCTGCATCGTGATCGAGTCGCCGACTTCTTTTGAGAAGCGCAATCCGGCCTCGCCATTCCATAACTACAGCAACGACGGTGCGGTCCTGAGGGTGACGGGTTTCAGCGTCGGGAGGACGCTGAGCTTCCGCTACGTTATTGTTCATGTTTTGTCCTAAGAACGCAGTCGCCGTGAAACTAGACAGCCCTGATTCAGCCTCCGAGACAACCGGCAGACCCCGAGGAAAGGAAATGGGGGATAGCGCATTGCGGCGACTACGCACATAGCCAGTGAGATCGCGAGTGGTTGCTGCTCCACCGTTACGTATGCGGCATTGCAGCAGACTTAACTGGTGAGGTTCGGCCTTGGCAACCCTTTAGGGCAGACCAGTCAGTCTGGCATTTTGGAATGGTCGCCGATGGTGTGCCAGGAACGGTTGTGATAGACGAGGGGGCTGAGATCCATCGCTTCCGCAGAGTTTTGCGGTTTCGCCTCCAGCGCTTCAACGACTACGAGGTTCGAGCCGCCAGCCGGCACGATTTGCTTCACCCGGCCCCGCAACCATGAAGCAGCAGCAGGGTAGTAAGGCTCGCCGGTCGGTAGACGGTCCCATTCCACGTTGTCGCCGAACCTGTTTACACCGCTGGTCGCGCCGAGCTTTGCAAGGTCAACTTGATCCGCGCCAACCAGATGCACAACGACGGTCTCTGCATTCAAGATGGTGGGCGTTGCCGAAGACAGCGCCGACGCAGAAAAGACCAGGGTGGGCGGCTCCAGCCCGACAGAGAACAGGGAACTGACTGTCAAGGCCACCGGGCCATGGCCGTTGTCTGCCGTGACGATGCCGACACCCGCGGGGTGGCCTCGGAAGGCGAACTTGAATTCATCAGTTGTCAGTCGTACTTCAGTCATTACTTCCGTCATTTCAGATATTCCTTCTCATCGTGTATCGCTGAGCCTTGCGACTCATCTCGGCCGAGGCGAAGTAGAACTCCGCCCCAGGAAGGTGCCACGAAGCTCGACCAGGAGTGCTGCAACTTCACGGCAACCGGCAGGGGCCTGTTTGCTGAGCAGGCATGGAATGCTTGGAGCAGGATGATCGGGGCTGCGATGACCCTTTGGGCAGGCGAGTCTGGACAGTCATTTGGATGACGGTCCAGACTCGCCTGCCTGTGGGCATTCGGCCTAGAACCGATTAGTGTCTGTAACCTTCACGCAGCACTTGCCTCTTTCATCCCCTGGGGTGCGCCGGTTCAGTCGAGCAGCATTACTTGCGGAGGCCAGCTTCCTTCAACAGCGGCATGACACGCTCGTTGAAGTACGGGAGTTCCTCGTTGTAGTCGACCATCGTCAACAGCGCACCATCGACGCCGGTCTTATGCAGATCGATCAGGGCGTCCGTGACCTGCTCGGGCGTGCCGACGATTGGGTAGCCGCCCCATCCGGCAATGAACCTCTCCTTGAACTTTTCATACATTTCCGGCGAATGGTTCTGCGACTGGACTTGGAGAACGTCCGCAATGTTGTCGCAAGCGACGCGGTCGCCTTTTTCGTGAACGTAGTAGTTGTAGTAGTCCCGCGCCTCCTTTTCTGTGTCGCGGACTACCACCGGGCAGGAGGTGAAAGTACCAAGCTCGCGGTCATACTCGCTCCGTGCCAATTCCTTGACCTTCTTGACCCACGCAGCACCTGATTCCATGTCCTGCATGAAGCCGAAGTTGAAGTCACAGTATTTCGCGGTGAAATGAAGTCCCTTGCCGGAGGCGCCGGCGCAGATCAGCACCGGACGACCGGTTTCCTGGTTGTAAGGCTTGGGTTCGCTGAAGGCGTCCTTGACTTTGAAGTATTCGCCCTCGAAGTCGACGCCGTTGCGCTGCCAGAGGGTGGTCACGATGTCCAACCACTCATCGGCGTAGTCATATCGAGCATCGTGCTCCAATTGCTCACGGCCGAACATTTCCATTTCCGGCGTGAACCAGCCGGTGACAAGATTCAGTCCGTAGCGGCCCTTGGAGATGTGATCGATGGTTGTCGCCATCTTGGTTGCGACGATCGGGTTTAGCGTGGGGATATGCGTTGTTGAGAAGAACTGCAGTTTCTCTGTCACCGCAGCCAGTGCAGCGGCCCAGGTGAACGTGTCCATGTTGGTGCCGCCAAAATTCGTCTCACCGCCGAAGCCTCGCCAGCGAGCGATCGGTACCATGCATTCCCAACCCGCTGCTTCGAGCTGACGTGCGATTTTGACATTGTGCTCGAACGTTGGTTCGAATGTCGTTTCCGCCGTCGTGATCGCGCAGGCGCCTGAGCAGTTGGTTCCGAATACCCCAAGCTTCAACGGGTTGTCATTGAACATCGGATTCCCGGACTCCCGGAACTTTTCAGCGATATCCATAGTTTTTCCTTTCGGGTATGTCAATCAGGGACGCAACTTGTTCCTGATTTGTCGTGAATTACAGAGCGACGGAACTTCCCTTGCCCGCTGCAGTACCGGCCTCGGCTCCCCGACGGCGACTGTTCGACGGAGCAGGGATCCTGGAGGAGACGCGCTCTAGTAGGCCTTTTCGAGTAGTCCTCGCACGTCCTCGGCGGTGACTTCCCGCGGCGCCTGTCGGATTACGGCTTCTGCTTCACCCATGGTGGCGCGAACTACGTTTTCCAGCATCTCCACAGAGATGCCGAATTCGCTGATACGGCGGGGAACTTGCAACTCTTCGAACAGCACTTCCATCTCATCCGGAGCCGCCAATGGCTGGGTACTGCCGCGGGCCTCGGCGAGGACGCCGGCCATGAGTTGCTGTTGCTGTTTCGTTGCTTCTTCAAAGAAGCGCATCACGTGCGGCAGGGTGATGCAGGACGTCACCCCGTGCGGGACACCCGCGGCCCCGAGTTGATGTCCGATGGCGTGAGACAGGCCGACGGGGACGTTATGCACCCCGACCAGTGACATCCACGCCGCTTGCTGGCATCGCAGTGTCGCCGCGCCGTCCGAGGCGTCCTTGGACGTTCGGGGCAGCTCCCGGGCTAGGATTCCAAGTGCCGCCATGCATAGAGCCGTGGTGTAAGGGTGTGCATTGGTCGCGTAGGAGATCTCGACAGCGTGGTCGATCGCCCTGACGCCAGTCGTGGTCCACAGCTCACGGGGGGTAAGGGCACACAATCCTGGATCCAGAACGACCGTTTTGGGTGTGAGCTCTAGATACCGAGCCAACTCCTTGGTGTCGGTTGCCTCGTCGACAAATGCGGCAACACCGTTCCATTCCGCCGCCGAGAGTGTCGTGGGCACGGCAATGGTCGGCAACGGAGCACCGCTCAAGGCTGGCAATCCGTGGGAGATGCTGTACCGAAGGAAGTCCGCCGGCTCATGGATGCCCTCCCCAACCCCGAGCGCCGTTAGCTTCGCGGCATCGATGGCAGAGCCTCCACCAATGCCGATGATGACATCGGCATTGACGTCTTGAGCCAATCGAACAAGTTCAGCAAGACTGCCTACGGGGTTATGAGCCTTTACTTCGTTGTGCACGGCGGCAGCACGTTCACCCAGCGAGTTGACAAGTTCCTTGAACGGAGCGCTGGCCCCGATGGTCCTGCCGGTCACCAGAAGGGCGCGACCCAGACCGCGCCGCTCAAGTTCAGCCGGAATCTGCTGTAGCGCTCCGGGTCCTTCAAGTACCCGCTCGATGCGTGGCATCTCGAAGATGCGGGGATCGGTCATTAGTACTCTCTCATCATCGTTGATTCGAAGCTGGAATACTGTCGTACAATCCGACAGTGATGCAATCGTATGATCCGGCTCACCCTGTGTCAACACGTTGCGAGAGCGGAAAAGGTGGCAAGACTGCCGCTGCTGCTGGGAGGCTTAATACGAGGCAGACCCGGTGCCGCGACTCGATGGTTCCGGTGTCGACGGACGGGAAGATTGGAGCAGCTGAGAGGCAGCCCTTCCCCAGTACCTGGGCGGCACCTTTGACCCCTTGCAGCGCGAGTTGGGCTCGGAGGGTGCTCAAGGACTCCGTAGTCCTGGGAAGCCATCATGCGCTTAGGCAGCCGCTGCTATTGAGGCGCGCTCCGGAGCAAGGTGACAAACAAACGCCCCTGGTTCTTGACGAGGGCCGGCAGATGCCACCGTTCCTCCAGCAGCCGACTAGACAGGCACAACCCAGTATCTGCTCTTGGTTCCCCATCCTGTTGGAGAGGGGGCGAGCCGGACGGCACAAGAAATTCCACGCGGCGGCGCTCAACGAAGCCGACTACACCCAAACCCTTAAGCTGCCGCACAGTTGCAAGTTCTTCTGGGCGGCCGTCACCATGGGATGGTCTTGGAGGCGCCGGACGGGCGACAAAATGAACGTCCGGCATTGATGGGGCCCGGAACGGCCGCCCGCCACCCCACGAGCGGCCGTGCTGTCCAGCCCGAACAGTCGCGGACTGAAGCGGGGACCACGCCTATACGCTGGGTGGCCTAGTGGGCCCAGCCCTCACTTGATCAGTCGCCAGTTTGCGACTTTGACTTCCCCGGGGAGAGGCTGAGTAAAGAAGGGGGAGCGGGTACGCTGCTTACGGCTCAGTAGTTAGGCCGAAGGCGCGCCTGCCTCCGGCAGCAGATCCGAACATGGCGGACCTTTGACCCTGCACTCCCGGTCAGCCGACGTTCTACTCTGGTGATCCAGGGTGGCTGCGCAACCATTTTGCAATTTCTGTATGGTCGGCGTCCGGAGGCAAATCACTTTGGGCCTTTTTCCACAATGCCACCGCTTCTTGCCCAAGGACGGCGGGTATCCCAAGGGAGCTGGCAAGAGTAAGGGCAATGCCCATGTCCTTGACCATTAGCCCCAGGCCGAATCCTGAGTTGTATGTCTCAGGAAGGATGAAGTTCGGCCACTTGTTTTCAGTGGACCCGCTACGCCCGCTAGAGCTATTGAAAGCATCAAGCATGGTTTTGGGGTCTATGCCAAATTTTTCGCCAACGAGCATTGCTTCGCTGGTGATCCACAAGTGCGTAGCTGAGAGCAGGTTGTTGAGCGCTTTGAGGGCGTGGCCAGCGCCAGTAGGTCCGATGTGTGTCGGACGGCCGAGGGCACCAAGGAGAGGACGCGCCGACTCCACATCGTCACCGGCGCCCCCAACCATGATGGTCAGTGTGCCCTGTTCGGCGCCCTTTACTCCACCTGACACGGGTGCATCAATGAACTTATGGCCGAGGGTCGAAACCTTTTCAGCCAGGGCGACTGTACGAAGTGGTTCCGAAGAGCTCATGTCGATAATGAGTGTCTTCGCCGGGAGCAGGTTCAGCACCTCTTCGGAAAGGATGACCGACTCGACGATCGCGGAAGTGGGCAACATCAGAATGACGGCGTCGGCATCGGAGACGGCCGAAGCAGGGTTTTCGGCAGGTATCCCACCGGCTTCGGCCAGTTGACTCCTCGCTTCCTCGGCAAGGTCGAACCCACGCACTTGGTATCCGCTGGAAATCAGCCTGGAGGCCATGGGCGTGCCCATCTTTCCCAATCCGATAAAGGCGATATTCCGCAATGTTTCAGGCATTGGCACGGACTTCATTGAGAGTTGCCTCCGCGACCCGGAATGATTCCAGTGCCGCAGGGACACCTGCATAAATCGCCGCCTGTATCAGGACTTCCTGGATCTCCTCGTCGGTGCAGCCGTTGTTGGCCGCTCCGCGCACATGAACTGCCAGTTCATGTGAACGGTTGAGTGCTGTCAGCATCGCGAGGTTGATCAGGCTCCGGGTCTTCCGTTCAAGTCCTGGGCGAGACCAGACGGTTCCCCAGCAATACTCAGTCACAAGGTCCTGAATCGGACGTGAGAAGTCAGTGGCGTTGCTCAGGGATTTTTCCACATGGGCGTCGCCAAGAACGTCCCGCCGGATCTGCATCCCCTGCTGGTACGCGCTACTGTTCATGATTTCCTCCATCATTTGCGTCGTTGAATCTGTTGGTGGTCCAAATGCTGTCGTCAGCCTTGCTGGAACGGAGCCCAGTGGCGCCAGTCACCCGTCGGCAGACTGAACACAGCAGCCGTCAAAATCGTTGATTCCCGCAGAGTCGGGCAGCGGTCACCAAAGAGGACATCTGACAGGGCAGGTCTTGCATTGCCGCCGATGATAACCCGTAAGGCGATGGCCACCTCAGCGCGGCCAGAGCGGAACATCGTTGGAACGCGTTGGTACGATTGTATTACAAAGAGATGGCGAGTTTCAATGGTCGCCGGAACTGAAGGTGCAAGTTGTTCCAATGGTGGAACTCCCGAGCACCATTGACATGACTGTGATCTAGATCATACGATTGCATCACTGTCGGATTGTACGACACTTATCAACGATGATGAGAGAGAGAAAGCCGATGTCTGAATACGATCTGATCGTGATCGGTAGCGGATTCGCTGGCGCCTCCGCCGCGCTGAGCTACTGCGAGAAAGCGCAGGAGGCAGGACGCTCAGGCCGGGTTGCAGTAGTAGAGGTAGGGGCTGAGGATGAACGCGCGGGCGGCTCACGCTGGACCATGGCGTGGATGCGCGTCTACGAAGACAACAGGTTCTGCACGTCTTGGAAACGGCTCGTAGAAGAAACATCCAAGGGCCTGGCCGATCTCGAATACTGCTCCGCCCTGGAGCGTGAGGCTCCGGTCACGATGAAGTACCTGGAGGACCACGGCGTAGAAATCTACCAGCACTACGAAAACGACGTTGCACTCGAGTACGAAACGAACAAAAGCATCAAGTGGCCTGTTGGTGGCGGGCTGGCGCTAGTCAATAAACTCCTGGAGAATCTCCGCAACTTCGACAATGCCGAAATTCACTACGAGACCGAGGCCGTAAAGCTCAGCATCTCGGACGATGGCCGTGTCAACGGCGTCGTGGTGCGGGGGCGGGACGGTGCCCTGCGGACCATGTCCTCTAAGGCGGTGGTGATTGCCAGCGGCGGCTTCGAAGGAAACCCGGAGATGCTCACCCAGTACATCGGGGAGAACGCAGTTGACCTGCGGCCGATCGTACCTGGTCTTCATCGGAACAAAGGCGCGGGCATCGAAATGGCGATGGACATCGGCGCAGACACTGCTGGACAGTTCGACATGTTCCACTCCGAGGTTGTCGACTCCAGGACCTCCCGCCCTGACTCGGTGATCTGGGGCCACAACTACGGAATTGTCGTCAACCAGGAATCCAAGCGGTTTTTTGATGAAGGTGAAGACTACCTGTTCTCGCACTTCGAACTACTCGCCTACGAGGTCTGGAAAAACCAAAACCAGAAGGCCTTCTTCATCACTGATAAGCCCATCATGGAACGCATGCGCCCAGGTTGGGTTTTCGAGACAACGGACTTGGAACCCGAAGAAGGAGCCACCGTCGCGGAGCTGGCGGAAAAGCTGGGCCTGGACCCGACTGCGCTGGAGGCAACCGTTGCTGAGTTCAATGCGTCCACCCCTGGTGGTCCTTTCCAGCCCGAGATTCTCGACGGCCTGGGAACGAAGGGCCTCACCCCGCCCAAGTCCAACTGGGCCAACCGCATTGAATCTGGGCCCTTCTACGGCTACCCGCTCGAAGCCCGCATCACCTTCACCTTCGGCGGCCTGAGGGTCGACACAGAGGCGCGCGTCCTTTCCAAGGGCGGTGCAGCGATTCCCGGGCTGTACGCGGCCGGTGAGATTACCGGCCTGTTTTACCATGAGTACCCACCAGCCAGCTCTTCCATCAGGTCCATGACATTCGGCCGCATAGCCGGCGCGAACGCAGTCACATACCTGAAAGGCGCGGAAACCAGCCCCCGGGCTGCCTCTGCCCCGCCCGCTTCCCAGGCTGCCCAGGCTGCCCAGGCAGCAAATTCTGACACCACTGGCCATTCTCCTCACGTCGCCTCCGAAGCGGCATCAAAGGCAGCCGAAAAAACCGCCAACCGTTAGGCACGCACATTGATGGGGCGACCCGAAAGTCAGTCACCCCCACGAGTTTGGCGCCCGCAGCCGAACACGAGATTCCGCATGGACCAGCCGGCGCGCCCACGTCTCAGGGGGCGCCGGCTGTCCATCAGCACTTCACCTGTGCCCGCCACAGAAACCACACCCGAACGCGTCAGCCGCGCCCGAACAGATGCGGCTGGATCGCAGGCAGTGATTTTCAAGTCAATTCGTTCAGCGCAGATTCCAGCTGGCATCCGTATGTTCCAGGTGCCTGGAGGAAGGGAAATAACCAATGTTCCATTCAGTAGGCCCCCGAACAGTTACCAGAACCTTCCGTCGGGCGAACGTGCATGCCGACAGGCTCACGGCACCCCTGCACGGTGCAGAGGCTCCGGGGGCTGTCGAGCCCGCGCAGGCGTTGACGGCTCCAGTCGAAGTCAGGCAGGCTGCACTCGTTTGCTCCCCCTGGGAGGGCCTATATCTCGAGCAGGCCCGGCCAGTGACGGCATCGGCCAGCGATCCTGCGTCTCAGCAGCAGCTGGAACATTTTCTTCACGGTCTCATGTACGGCGAGTAGGACCAGCCGTGGGCGCAGCCATGACAATCCAACTTCACGTGGAGGCTCCCGGCGTGGAGTCATCGGCAGCGGCGGGAGTGGACAACTGTGACGCAAATACGTGCTTTTACTGCACCGGCCCAGAAACCGACTAAGAATTGCGGGCAGCGAATAACTCTTGTTGCCTGCAGGCCGCTCCCCGGACGGGCTTAGACCGCGCCGGCGTCACAGCATGGAGTAGGCCCCTGCCAAGGGATGGGCCGACGGACTGGTGAAACAGGGCAGCGAAGGCAATCCCCGTGAGCGGTGCGGGTGATACGGGGTTCGAGTCCCGATAACTCAACGACGCTTCATCCAGCAACCGCGTCCCCCGCCCCGGTCCACTCCTGGCCTTATTGGCACCCGGGCTGGCTGCACTCATTCCCTGTCAGGCTGATGTCTCACACGGCGCATGAGAAGTCTGGATAATCGTCATCTGGTCTACAACTCAAGGAGATCGACACCTCTATCAGTCCTCCTTGCACCGCGCCTTGTGCCCCCAGGGTTACGCTACTTTTTGCGGGCCTGTCTTCCCCGTCCACGGCTCACTTCCGTCCGAGGGCGGAGCCGCCAGCGTCCGGAGAGGCCGAAATTAGACGGCCGTCTTCTCCAGGTCATTGGCCGTTTCCCCAGCGGCATGGCTGTCGAAGCTGGCCAGAATAATTTCCCCGGCCCGGGCAACGTGCTCCCGGCAGCGCTGAGCAGCTGCTTCCGGATCCCGTGCCCGTACTGCCTCGACAATGGAGGCAAGCTCCGTTCGCATCGCATCCACGCGGCCCGGTGCTGCTAGCGATTTGCGGCGAAGAAGGGTGACGCGGTTAGTCAGTTGGACGAGAAGCTGCGCTATGGTCCCGTTACCGGAGCCTGCCATCAAGACGTCGTAAAAGCTGTTCTTGGTCTGCAGCAGGAGCTGGGCGTTATCGGCCATCCCAGGTTCCCAAAGCTGCTGGACCGCCTTATCAAGCTCATCAATTTGCTCGTCGGTAGCCCGGAGGGCGAAGTTATATGTCAGCTGCCCCTCCAGGAGCTGCCTGATTTCGTAGATCTCCTGGGCTACATCCTTGGTGATGACGGCGACAGAGGGGCCTTTGTGCATCACATTGGTGATCAAACCTTCTGCCTGGAGCTGCCGCAGCGCTTCCCGCAACAGGGTGCGGCTGACGTCGAGCATGGCGCACAGTTCGCGTTCGACGAGCTTCTGACCCGGCTCGAGGGTTCCGTAGAGGATGGCATCCCTGATGGTCTCCACGGCCCTCTGTTGAAGGGATATGTTGTCCCGCTTAAGGCTTAAGGGACTGAGTTCTCCCATGAGGTCCTCCCTTCCTGTACTCAGAGTAACGGTATCAAAAAATCGGCATATTGTCGTACAAATCTTCTTTCCGGCTATTGCCTAGAACTCACGAGGGCTTCTATACTCGATTGAACGCCTGATTGTACGACAAAAGACCGTATGACAATCAGTTTAGTAGTGCTTCTCACATCACTCCGGAAGAGCCGCGACGCAGCGGACTTACGGGCCCCAAACCAATCTGGAGGACTGGATTATGGTCAACGAAGACCGGTATGGGCGGACAGGTAAAGGGCGCAAAGTCGCCGCCGGCCTGGCTGCCGCCACGTTGCTGCTCACAGGGTGCAGCAGTGGTAACGACTTTGGAAGTGGGGGAGCCGCGGGCAGCGGTGCAGCCCAGGAAAGCGTCGTCTCAACCCTCGATCGGGACCTGCAGGCCGCCTACGCCAACACCGAGGTACTGACAGGTTCCACTCCTTACGGAGGAGACTGGAAGCCGAAAGGTCCTCCGCCGTGGACCATCGGCTACGCCAGCCCCTACTCGGGCAATTCATGGCAGACCAAGGCCATGAAGCGCCTGACGGAGGAAGTCATTCCCGCGTATAAGAGGGCCGGACTGGTGAAGGAAGTGATTGTCACCCAGTCGAACCTTGATGACACGGTGCAGAACCAGCAGATCCGCCAGTTGGTGGATCAGGGCGTTGACGTCCTGATTGCCTGCTGTTCTTCGAATACGGCCCTGAACCAGTCCATCCAGTACGCGTACGACAAGGGTGTTCCCTTTGTTAGTTTCAGCGGCCACGTGGACTCACCGTACGTGATCAGCGCCCTGACGAACTATCGTGAGGCTGGCCGGCTCTCCGCAAAATCAGTGTTCGACAAAATTGGGGGCAAGGGCAACGTCCTGGACGTCCTGGGCGTCCCCGGTGCAGCCAATGCCGCTGACTTTGAAAAAGGGGTTCGGGATGCGCTGGCGGAGTACCCAGATGTGAAAATCGTTGGAACCGTCACCGGCCAGTGGTCGGCTCCAGTTACCAAGACCGAGGTACAAAAATTCCTGGCCACTAATACGGGCAAGATCGACGGCATCGTGGTCCAGCCTGCTTCCGCGACTGGAGCACTGCAGGCGCTGCAGCAGTCGGGGCGCCCAATTGTCCCGATAAACATCGGCGGGGAAACCGGCGCCGCCTGCTACTGGGTGAAGAACCCCGACTTCGTTGGAACCGGATACCACCTCTGGCCGCCAGGGGAAGAGATCGCCCTGGGGGTTGATGTGGCGGTGCGAACTCTGCAGGGGCAGGGACCGAAGATTCAATCCATCGTTCGAAACCCTGAACCTTTCACCGTTGAAGACGCAGCTCAGGAGCTTGGACCGGATTGCGACATCAATGCCGACGGCTGGCTTGAACCCAAGAAGGGCGAATGGCTCTCCGGCAAGCAACTGGACAAGTACTTCACCAAGCCTGCCGATCCGCTGTCTTCCAGCAAATAGGCGACGAAAGTAGGAGATTTCGATGGCGAAACCCTCATTGGCTGCCCCATCACAGCCCGAAGCGACCGACGCGGGGCAGCGCAACGCGATTGTGCACGTAGCCCAAGTCGAAAAGTCCTTCGGCGAAACACGGGCGCTGCGCGGCGCAACCTTCACCGCCGAAGCCGGAGAAATCCACGCGATCGTCGGCGAGAATGGCAGCGGCAAGAGTACCATGGCCAAAATCATGTCGGGGATCCTTATCCCCGACGGCGGCAGTGTGCAGATCGGCAACCATAGCGTTCCGGATCCGAGGGTGGCGCTGAAATCGGGCGTGGCGACGGTGTTCCAGGAAGTCCTCGTCGCTGAGGGCGCATCCGTTGCCGACAACGTCTTTATGGGCCTGAAAGGTCTGTCCCGGCAAGAGCAAGTCAGGCGCGCGAAAACACTGCTCGAGGACCTGACCGGCGAGCGGATTGACGCCTCCGCCCTCGTCGACCACCTGACCCTGGCGCAGCGACAGTGGGTCACCATCGCTCGCGCCCTGGTCCGCGAACCTAAGGTGGTCATCTTTGACGAGTCAACGGCAGCACTGGACCTGCCAGGCGCTTCCCGTCTCTACTCCGAAATGGAGAAGCTCCGCGACCGCGGTGTCTGCGTCATCATAGTGACGCACCGCATCGCAGAACTAACCACCTTTGCGGACAGAGCGACAGTGCTTCGAGACGGGATTGATGTGGGCGTCCTCGCAGGCGAGGAAATCACGGAGGATCGTCTGATCGAACTCATGACGGGCGTTGCCACGGACGACACTTCAACCGGAACTGCGGGGCACCCGCGCCGGCACCCTGCAGATGTGTCAGGCAAGCCCCCACTGTTGAAGGCCGTCGGCGTCGTACTCCGGCATGGCGCAGGCCCCTCCGACTTTGAGATCCGGCCCGGCGAGATTATCGGTTTCGCCGGGCTTGACGGTCAAGGACAAACCGAATTCATTCAAATACTGACCGGCGTCCGACCCTCCATGGGAGGGGAGGTACTGGTTTCGGACGGCCAGGGCAGCTACACGAACATCGCTTCCCTTCCGGACGCCGTCGCCTCCGGCGTTTCCTATATATCAGGCGACCGGCGGAAGGAGGGCATCTTCCCTAACTTGAGCATCATGGAGAATTTCGCCATGCCGCTGTATCGAACCCATCGCCGCAACGGCGTCATCGACAGGAAAGCCATCAGCACGCTGTTTAAGCAGATGTCTGCCAACCTGAAGCTCAGAGCTGGAGCCCCCTCGAACCTCATCACGTCCCTCAGTGGCGGCAACCAGCAGAAGGTTCTTATCGGGCGGGAACTTGCCCAAGAACCCAGGGTAGTAGCACTGAACGACCCGGCCCGGGGCGTGGATGTCCGGACAAAGCGCGAGCTCTACGCTCAGCTGGACACGCTCGCGTCCGCAGGTACCGGGGTTATCTACCTTTCCAGTGAAATCGATGAGCTTTTGGGCCTGTGTGACCGGGTCGCTATCTTCCGCAATGGCTCCCTGTTTGGCTGGCTTGAGGGCGAAAAACTCACTTCCGATCGCGTTCTGGCCGGGATGTTCGGGCATCTGGAATCTGACTTCAATATCGAGGAAGCATTGGTGGAACAGTCATGAATAAATCCAGCCGCTTAAACGGGCTCGTCCAACGCACCTCCTACTCCTATCCGGCGTGGGCGCTGCTGGTCGTTCTGCTCATCGTCTGTGCCATACGCGCGCCTTACCTCTTCAGCGCAAACGGCATCGGGGGGCTCCTGGTATCGGCCGGGCCTCTGGTCCTGGCCGTCATGGGGCTGACCGTCACTGCCATGGTCGGCAGCGGCGTCGACCTATCCGCCGGTCCACTCCTGATCTTCGTCAACGTCACACTGGTGCGGTTGTTTTTCGAGAACCAGATTGGATCGCCCGTCGTTGTCTTTGCCTGGGCGCTGGGCATCGGAATTCTGGTTCAGGTGATCCAGGCGGTCGTCATCACGGTGGCACGGATTGAGCCGGTGATCGTGACCCTTAGCGCGTTCCTTGCCCTTTCGGGCATCAACCTCGTCATCCTCTCCCAACCCGGCGGACAAGCACCCCGATGGCTGGCTGAGTGGGGTTCAGGCCGCTCGGTGCTTTCGCCCATGGCTCTAGTTGTATTGGTTTCTGTTGTGGCGTGGCTGCTTTTTACCCGGACGCGGCTATTCACCAACGTACGGCTGGTTGGATCCAACCAGCGCACAGCGTTTGTCAGTGGTATTCCCGTAACAGCAACGAGAGTCATCGCACATGCGGTGTCCGGGCTCCTTATTGGTGCTGCGGGGCTGGCCTACACCGGACAAATCGGGTCCGGCAATCCCACGCAGGGAGCTACCTACACCCTGGCCGCCATCACTGCCCTGATCCTTGGCGGTATCAGCCTTGCAGGTGGCCGTGGCGGCCTGCTGGGCTCGATCCCCGGGGCACTTGTAGTCACACTCATTTCATTCACGCTGACAACATTTTCCCTGGGATCACTGGCGTCCTACGTCGTTCAGTTGTCCTACGGGCTCATTCTCGTGCTGGCATTGCTCCTCAGCGTAGCGATTCCAGTCCTGTGGCGCCGACGCCAGGAGGTTAGGGGAGCATGACGACCATCCAGCAGAACACCGGATCGCAGCCGGCTTCCAGCCGAGGGAGGTTCCGGTTAGACCGCATCGGTGGTCAGAAAAACATAATGCTCGGGTTGGTGATGATGGCCGGGTTGCTGATCGTGGGCGCGATCACAGTTCCCGGCTTTGTATCAGGTGACAACATCCGCTCAATGCTGCTTCTTGGCGCCTTCCTTGGGTTGGCCTCTGTGGGTCAGACCCTTGTGGCATTGCTTGGAGGGCTGGATCTGTCCATTCCTTACCTCATCGGCTCCGCGAACATCGGTACTCTGTTCCTCATGACGTCCGGTGTCCCCGCGGGGATAGCCATCCCGGTCATACTCGTCCTGGGAACCCTGATTGGTGTGCTCAATGGCGTCCTGAGCCTGCGTCTGCAGAACCAGGCCCTCATTGTCACCCTTGGAGTGGGCTTTGCAACCGTGGGCGCTGCGCAGATCCTGTCCAACGTCGGCACGTCTAATGCCGGCGGAACAAGCGGCGTTGTCCCTGACTGGCTGGCCAACGTGTCCTCCATCAATGGCAGCACCTTTGGCCTTCCGGTCCCGCCGATAGTTTTTGTCTGGCTTATCCTCGCAGTCCTCCTCATCCTGGCGATGCGCTCGACGTGGTTTGGCCGCAGCATCTACGCTTTAGGCGGTAACCGCTCTGCGGCGCGATTGATGCTCATTTCCGAGCCGCGGCGCTGGGTCGCCGTCTATACGCTCAGTGGCCTGTTTTCAGCGGCAACGGGCATCGCCCTGCTCGGGTTTACGGGAGGCGCATTCGTCAGGGTAGGGGACCCCTACCTGTTCCTGACCGTTGCAGCCGTCGCCGTGGGCGGCACGTCGCTGCTGGGCGGCAAGGGAGGTTACGGCAGCACGCTCATTGGTGTCCTTGTCCTCATCGTGCTGACCTCGCTCCTGGTCGGTTACGGCCTGGATAACAACGCTCAGCAGTTTGTGCTCGGATTGCTCATCGTCCCCCTGGTAGGCTTCTACGCCCGCAACCCGCACCTCCGGCAACAAATCTAGGAGACCGCCCCCCCGCGGGCGGAACTGAGTTCATACTTCCTGCAGTGCCGGCCTTAGCACCGGCACTGCAGGAAGTATCTCCTCTGAACGAAAAGTAAAAAACGTATGTCGGAAACCCGCGACCACTGGACCAACGGTGAGTCCGTGGCGCCCGCCAACAGCTCGTACGCCCAAGGAACGAATCCGGCCACCGGGGAAGCTGGAGTTGGAGTGGCACAGGGCACCCGGCATGACCTCGCGGCGCCGGTCGAGGCCGCGGAAGATGCTGCAAGTGCCTGGTGGCACTATCCATCGGCCCAGCGCGGCCGCCTTCTGCAGTCGCTGGCCCAGGAAATGCGCAGACGGAACAAGGAACTGGCTTCACCGGAAATTGAAGACACCGGTAAACCGATGGCTGTAGCGCTCAGCGAGGTTAGAACTCTGCGGCCTACTTCGAATTCTACGCCGGTCTGCTCAACTACCCTGGCGGTCACGTGCTGGATGTCGATCCCAAGCAACACGTCTAAAGCGGCGGGAACCGTATGGCCTCATCGGTGGCTTCCGAAATGCTGTGTTCCGTTGCAGTCCTTGAGCCCTGCCGCCGATGAAGGCGGCTTCACCGTTTCATCTGATTTCGTGCTGCGGGTTGCGTCGCCGACTGTCAGCCTTTCATCGGTAAACCGTTAGGAATAAAACCATGAAACTCCGTAAGCGTATTCATGTCGTTGCTAGTGCCATTCTTGAAGCTTTTTGCGATGGCTTGTACCAATCCATGCCTGTGGTCTTCCAAGGGGGCAGCCCGCGATGATGGAACACGGAGAAACCGTGGCTGCACAAGATTGGCACTTGTTACTCGACGGCAGCCAAGTGACGGTCGTTGAGCCTCCAGACCGACAGTATCCAGCGCACATCGACATGAAAACGTCCGACTCCTCCGTTGTCTGGATTATCGACCAGGTAGGACAAAGACGTGCTTTCGATCACCGCGAAGGCATCAAACTGATTCCACAATCGCCTTAGAGGAAAATGCCGCCCCTGGGAGGGCAGCGATCGCAGAATCGCCGGCCGGTGATTGGCGGCCGATTTGGGGGACAAGTACGGGCAGTTGAACGAGGAGGCAAGCGGGTCTCCGTCTCAGCCCCCAGGCCTACGCTTTTCCAAATCAAAAAATGGCCTGCAGGACCGGCTGATCTCCGTTCGTGGAGGCCGCTCGGCTCTTGGTGCACTGCGCTAAGCAGAACCACTCACAACACCGGCCTGTGATTCTAGGCGGGCGTGAATGGCCGCTGACCAGCCACCATGAGCCTACAACCGCTCAACCTGTCAGATCGAGAGTTCTATGGCCTATGTTGGAGCAGGTCAAGATGCCTGGAGTGGTTGATGCCAGGTTGGGCGTGCCCCAACAATACGAACTCCCGTCCCTGCGCTAGGTTTTCCGGATTGCCTCCAGCAGTGGTAAATAGCCTGAACATTCTGGGGGCAAGCCGGTCATCCATAGGCATGGCCTTGGAATTGATGGAGACCGCGGCTCCACCAATTCCCAGATCTGTTGGTTCTAGTTGACGGGCGCCCAGGCGCCCGTGCTCACAACATCCGGCGTACCGTTGTCTGCGGCGAAGCGGTCGAGGCGGAAAGACTTGAGCACTGGCGATGGCGTTCCGGTGAGGATCTCTTCGGCAAGGAGTTCGCCGAGGATCAGCCCGAGCGTTGCGCCCGAGTGAGTAAACACCGTGTGCAGGCCCGGGATTGAAGGCACGGGGCCCACCACCGGTTCGCCGTCACCCGGAATGGGCTTCAGCCCTGCGCCCACCCGCTGTGCGGTGAGTCGGGGGTTGCCTGCTAGCACCTTCGATGCCTCGGCGAGCAGGCCCTCAATCGACTCCTCCGGAACCGTGAATGAACCGTCATCCTCGACAATCACAGTCTGCTCTGCCCAATCGGCATCGAGTACTAGCCTGCCGTCGGGAGTAGGCCGCACCGCGACGCGCGGGGTATTCAGAACGGTCTTCACTTTGACGTCGACGGGATCAGTGAACAGCACGAAAGCGGCGGGCGTCGCGTCCGGCACAGCCACGCCCAAGGCAGCGAGCTGACCTGGAACCTCGCCGCCTGTTGCTAGAACTACTTCGTCGGAGGCCAGACGTGTCCCGTCGCCAAGTATCACGCCAGCCGCGGCGCCGTCCTGCACATCCACCCGCACATCCCCGGCGCGCTCGATAACGTCTGCGCCGTTGGCGACCGCCTCGGCGACCAGCGCGGGGATGAAATCGGGCATGTTCAGCCAGCCTTCGCCTGGATTATAGATCGCACCTTCTTCGGCCACCGCGTCAGCGTTGACGTCCGGTGCGAGCCGGGCCATGTCGGAGCGGTCGACCCAGCGGGAGTCGTATCCACCAGCACGCTCAAAGGCGAAGGTGTCGCGGAAGGTCTCGTTCGGCCCGGCCCACTTCATTGCGCCATCGAACCGTAGGTAGTTCTGGCTCTCGGGGTGGTGCACGCTCCAAGTGCGGTAGCGGTCAATGGCAAGCATTCGCAGATAGTGGTAGTCGGCGGAGCGAGCACCCGACGAGTTCAACCATGCGATCGAGCGGCTTGAGGCTCCGTCCGCGAGTGGCCCTGCTGTGACAAGCGTCACCTGCGCGCCGCCGCGTGTGAGGTGCAGCGAGGTTGATGCGCCGAGGATGCCTCCGCCGATAACGATGACATGCTTCTTGGAAGACGTGGGGGACATGGATCCTTACTTTCGTTGTCGTGGACTTAGCTGCGGCAGCGCCGCTGTCACAAGGACTTTGCCGAGGCGTGGATGTCTTCGACGATCCTGAGGACCTCAAGCGACTCGCTAGGGTCAACGGGAACTGGTCCGCTGCCGCAAAGGGCGTCGGCAAGCTCCCGGTAGAAGCGGGGGTAGGCGCCCCGTTCTGCGGGAACGGGGGATTCGGTGCTGTCGGCGCCAAGGACGCCCCAACATGCCTCGGCTTCGACGCCATAAGCGGGGTTTGTGGGGAGCATTCCGGCGGCGAGGTCCGGTTCTTGGCTGTCCAGGCCCCATTTGGTGTAGCCGGCTTCGGAGCCGAGGACGTGGAAGCGCGGACCCACCTGGGCTGCCATGCCGTTCATCCACAGCCTGGAGCGGACTCCGGACCGGTGGAGCAGCGAGACGAACGCCTCTGTGTCTGCGGCCTCCGGGTCCGGTCCCCGGTTGGCCGTCTCGCCGTAGCTTTTTTCGACCGGCCCGAACAGCTGGATGGCCTGGTCGATCAGGTGCGCGCCGAGGTCGTGGAGGATCCCGCCGCCCTGGGAAAGGGAGACGCTGTCGCGCCAGTTCCCGAAGCCCTCCGGCCGCCACCATTCGAAGCGTGATTCGAAGGTGCGCACCTCCCCCAGGGCTGACTCCTGAAGCAGCTTCTGCAGCGTCAGGAAGTCGGCGTCCCACCGGCGGTTCTGGAATACCGTGAGCTGTACCCCGGCGTCGGACGCAAGGGCGATCAGTTCCTCCGCCTGGGCTGAAGTGGGCACGAAGGGCTTGTCCACCACCACGTGAAGGCCGTGCGCGATGGCTGCGGCCGCCAGGTCGAAGTGTGTGTGCGGCGGGGTGCCCAGGACGACGAGGTCCAGGTCCCCGGCTTGCGCGAACATCGCCTCCGGGGTGGGAACGATGCGCGCCTGCGGGTAGAGCCTGGCCGCCTCGGCTGCCCGCGCCGGGTCCGCCGTCACGATCACGTCCAGTGAATAGTTCGGATCCGCGGTGATCAGCGGCGTGTGGAAGACCTTGCCGGAGATTCCAAAGCCGACGACGGCGGTCCGGATGGGTGCCGCTGTTCCGTTTCCCATCACAGCACCTCGGAGAGGAAGCGCTGCAGGCGTTCGCTGCGCGGGTTGTCGAAGAGTTCGGCCGGGGTGCCGGCCTCCACCACTTCGCCTTCGTCCATGAAGACCACCTGGTCCGCGACCTTCCGGGCGAAGCCCATCTCGTGGGTGACCACCAGCATGGTCATGCCGCGCCGGCCGAGCCCGGCCATCAGGTTCAGGACGCCCTTGACCAGTTCCGGGTCCAGGGCACTGGTGGCTTCATCGAACAGCATCACCTCCGGTTCCATGGCCAGCGCCCGTGCGATGGCCACGCGCTGCTGCTGGCCGCCTGACAGGTCGCGGGGCCGGTGGTCGGCCCGCTCGGCCAGGCCCACCTCGGCCAGCCGGCGGCGGGCGCGTTCCATGGCCTCGGCCTTGGGCATGCCCTTGACGCTCCAGAGTGCCAGTGCCACGTTCTCGAGGGCGGTGTGGTCAGGGAAGAGGTTGAAGTGCTGGAACACCATGCCGATGCGGCGGCGCAGGGTGTCCGGCTTGACCTGCAGGGCGCTTTCACCGGCCAGCAGCACGTCGCCGCTCTTGGGCTCATGCAGCCGGTTGACGCCGCGCAGCAGCGTGGATTTGCCGGAGCCCGAGGGCCCGATGATGCAGGTGGTGGTGCCCGGGGCGACCGTGAGGCTGACATTCCGGAGGACCTCGATGTCACCGTAGGCCATGGTCAGGTTCCGCAGCTCAAGGCTGGAGCCGTGGAAGGTCTCGATGTCCGCGGCCGCCGTGTTCGGGACTGTCTTGCTGGCGTTGGCGCTTGTGAGGTTCATGTGTTGCTCCCGGTGGTGAGCGGCGAGGCCGCGTCGAGTTCGGTGACTTCCTTCAGGCCACTGGTGGGCGGAGTGGGCCGGCGGCGGCCGGTGCGGAACCTGTTGTCGAAGTAGTTGACCAGGTGGGTCAGCGGCACGGTGATCACCAGGTAGAAGATGCCGGCCAGGACCAGGGGCGAGAGGTTTCCGGAGAGCACGGCGGCGTCCTGTCCCACCCGGAAGAGTTCGCGTTCGCTGACCAGCAGGCCCAGGAAGTAAACGAGGGAGGAATCCTTGACGATCGCGATGAACTGGTTCACCAGGGCCGGCAGGACGCGGCGGACGCCCTGCGGGACCACGACCAGGGCCATGGACTTGGTGTAGCTCATGCCCAGGGCGCGGCACGCCTCGCCCTGGCCCTTGTCCACGCTGAGGATGCCTGCGCGGAAGATTTCGCCGATGTAGGCGCTGGCAATGAGGCTCAGGGCGATGATTCCCAGCGGGTACGGTGAGGGCCCGAAGACCGATTGGCTGAAGCGCGCGAAGCCCTGGCCGATCAGCAGGATGGTGAGGATGGCCGGCAGGCCGCGGAAGAGGTCTGTGTAGATCCGGGCCGGGATGCGCAGCCACCGGGACCGCGAGATGCCCATGACGGCCACCACCATGCCCAGCACCACGCCAAGGATGGTGGCGGCGACGGAGATGATCAGTGTGTTCAGAAGGCCAACCCCGAGAAGTTGGGGCATCACTTCAAGCATTGCTTCGAAGTCGAAGAAGGTGCGGCCGATGATGTTGAGCCAGTCCATTGATTGCTCTCAGACGTTAGTTGTTTGTGTTCGGGTGCCGGGCGGTGCCTCCCGTGCCGGACGGGCTGGCGGCCCGCCCGGCACGGGACGGCACTGTGCCGTCCGGCTGCCGCCTACTTGCTGGCGGTCGGGGCCGGGGTTGCGGTCTGCTCGGCCTTGGGCAGGTACTGCTCAGGCATCGGGGAGCCCGGGAACCACTTCTGGTAGAGCTTCTTCCACGTGCCGTCTTCCATCGCTTCGGTGAGGCCCTTGTTCAGGGCTTCTTTGAGGGCTGGCTTGTCCTTGGCGATGGCGAAGCCGGCGGGGGCGTCGAAGGAGGGGATGTCCGCGGCGCTGATCAGGCCGTACTGCTCCTGGTATGCCTTGGCAGCCTCGTAGTCGAGGAAGTGGGCGTCCACGGAGCCGCTGTTGACGGCGGCGATGGCGGTGTTGTTGTCCGGGAAGCGCACCAGGTTGGCGGAGGTGAAGTTCTTGACGGCGTAGGCTTCCTGGAGCGTTCCCTGGACAACGCCCAGGCGCTTTCCGTTCAGGCCGTCGACGTTCTTGATGCCTGAGGTCTTGGTGGTGATGAGCGTGAGGTAGCCCGCGAGGTAGCCGTTGGAGAAGTCGACGGTTTGCTTGCGCTTGTCCGTGATGCCAATGGCGGCCACACCCGCATCGAACTGGCCGTTGGCCACCGCGGGAAGGATCGCGGTGAAGTCTTGACCGGTGAAGACCACATTGTCTACGCCGGCGCGGTGGGCCACGTCCTTGAAGAGCTCGACGTCGAAGCCGGTGAAGTTACCCTGCGCGTCGGTGAAGGTGTACGGCTTGCCGTCGCCGATGCTGGCTGCCCGGATCGTTCCTGGCTGAATCAGGCCGTAGGGGTTGGATGAAGAGGCCGCCTCCACGCTGGAGGCCGAAGTGCCGCCGCAGCCGGCAAGGGCTAGCCCAGCCGCCAGCGCCATCGCGACGAATCCAGGACGAAGTTTCTTAGAGGACATTAATTTGCTTCCAATCAAAGAGGGAGTTGAGCGAATCAATCGGTGAGGGAAGAACGTCTTGTGGAGTCCGGTCTCACGATGTAGGTTTGAGACCGGGCTCACATCGGGGTATGCGAGAAACCTAGTTGATTGGTAGTGAGCCCGTCAAGCCCCCCTCCCGAAAGGCGAACGTGAATACTGCACCTTCCCGACGGCGCGATGTAACAGTCGCCGATGTTGCCCGAGCGGCCAAAGTGTCGAAAGCGCAAACAGCCCGCGCCCTGGGCAACTACGGTGCGGTTAGCGAGGAAGTGCGCCTTCGTGTATTAGCCGCAGCGGAGGCGTTGGAATATTACCCAAATGAACTTGCGCGGAGTATGAATACGGGAAGATCACACACTATAGGCGTAGTGATGGGGGACATAGAAAACCCTCATTTCAGCCTCGCCATGAGAGGGATATCGAACGTAGCCAAGGCGCGGGGGTTCGACGTTATTCTGGTTAATACCGGTGAAGACCAGGCAGCTGAAATCGATGCGGTAAAGGTGCTTTTGGACAAGCGAGTAGATGGCCTCATCGTTGCCCCTGCTTCGTGTCGTGAAACACAACATTTACACCGAATTCACAAATCGGGTCGTCCCGTCATCCTTTTGGATCGTAAGGTGCACGGTCTTGAAACTGACATGATTGCCGTTGACATGACAGAAATTTCATACCAAGCCACGACAGAACTCCTTAGTGCTGGCCATAGGCGTATTGCTTTCATTTCTACCGGCCGACCAACGGAATCGTCGCAGATCGCGGAGCGTGTCGAAGGCATGCGCCGCGCCTTCGACGAAGCAGACGTGGTTTTCTGCGAAGACTTGGTCCGATTTGATGCTGGTTCACCGACACAAATCATGGCGGCCGTCGGGGAAATCCTGAACTCGCCGCATGCGGCAACCGCGATTGTAGCCTCCGATGGCTTGGTTGGACTAAGCGTGGTGGAAGCGATTCAGGCTAAGAACCTGCATATACCAGCCGACGTTTCGTTCCTGATGTACGACGACAGCCCTTGGGCTCGCGTGACCTGTCCGCCTCTGACTGTGATCGCTCAGCCTGTCTACGAAATGGGGGCTGCAGCGGCTACGGCTCTGATCGACCGAATAAAGGGTACGACTCCCAAGCGGACGGTCTCGACATTCACAGCCGACCTGATACGACGAGGTTCCGTAGCGGCGCCAGTAAGTCGACAAGCCTGAGCTGCTGTAGGGCAGTCATGCACAGGACGGTTCGCTAGTCCTACTGTTGACCGGCGGGCCACGCCTTTGCCCGGTCGGGCAACTGCCCGGCTTGTAATCAAGTAATCAAGGCCCGAGGCCATCCTCGTCGTGTGGCCTCCAGACGGGAGCTGACTCTTGTCCAAGTGCATCGCCATCTGGCTAAGGTCCGGTGCAAATCAGGCTCGCACTGTCCGCGGGATAGAAAGGTGGTGACCGCAGATGGTTATGGGCAAACGTCCCAATTGTTGTGTTGTCTTGGGTGAGAGGGCTGTTGTCATCGCGTGGGGGCGGTTCGGTCGCAACTGCGGCCGGACCGGGGGCGGGTGGAGCATTTACGCAGGTCGACTGGCGCTTCATCTTTAGCATGTACATTCCGGTCGGCGTACTGGCCTGGCCCTTTTGGCACGAGTCCCGAAATTCGTACAACGGCACGGGCTTTTCGATTGGCCCGGGCAGTTAGTTACCATGATCGGACTCTGTGGAGTGACGTTCGGAACTTCTTGAAGGGCGGACCGCGGCTACGGCAATTGTCCAGGTCCTGGGTTCTTTGGCTTGGCTGCGATTGGCAACTTGGTTTTCGTCACTGCGCAGATTCGCGGCCGAACCCGATCATTCCGCTGAGGCTTTTCCGATCGTCCATAGTCGCCATCGGTGTCAGTATGCGTTCGTTAGTATGGCCGCGTTCTGCGGTGTCGTTTTCCTTCAAAGCCTGTATTTCCGGCAGCAGCGAGACATGGATTCCCTGGTCACAGGACTGCTTTCACTCCCCATGATTGTGCTTGTTGCCGTCCTTAATCCATTGGTGGTGCGAGCGATGGAACGCAATACCGGCACCGCGCGAGCCTCCCTGGGATCTGATGACGGTGTCGAAGCGCACAAAGTCACTCAGGAAGAGGCCCTGCATGAAACAGGACGGAGAGATCATGGATATTCTTGCTGCTGACGATCTGACCGAATTGTTGCGTGCCACAGCGGTGCCCAAACCAGCTCAAAATCACGAGACGGATCGGTGGATCGAGGCTCAGCCGTTAGCGTCGAGCACGCTGTTCGTTCATGCCGTAGGAGTGAGGACAACGCCCTCGCGCCAATCAAATGCTTTGCGCAACCTTGGCAGCTCGGAAACCACTTAGATTACGCTGCTGTCTGCCGTCATGGCGTCCACAACGGCATGGTAGGGGTCGCCAGCAGGCTCCTGGACAGTGACCTGCTGGCCGGCGGTCAGTCCGGACCAATTCTGTTTGTTCGCGACAGTCATTTGGGATCTTTCTGCTTTGAAAGTAGTTCCTGGAGGTCTTCGATCACTTTCCGTCTGGCACGCTGCTGGTTCTCTGCTGGCGGCTTCCTATGTTGGCGGCGCTTGGCCGGCGGAAGCTCGGCCGGATCGGCCAATCCCGGAGCCTCTCCCTGGTCATGAGCAAATGGGTCGTAGAAATCAACACGCATGGGGGGCTCTCAGCGTGCCGTCTTGGCTGACGTTGCTGTCCGCATTACTCGCCTGGAAGTGCGCCGCAGGCCAGCGTTTTGTGCTAGTACGACGACGGCGATTCCGGCCAGGATCAGCGCGAGGCCTGCGTATGTTCCGGGAGGAAGTATCTCACCAAGGAATAGTGCTGCGAGCAGTGCTGCACCGGGAATTTCCAGGAGCACGAGCATTGAGCATATGAGAGGTCCTACCGATACCACTAGGTGGTTCAGGGAAGCGGTGCCCAACAGTTGGGCCATCACCGTGACGGCGAGGATGCCGGCCCAGCCGGAAGGCTCGAAGCCTGCGAGTGGCTGCCCGGCGAATATTGCGATGAGAGCTGCAAGAGCTGCGCAAACGCCGTTGAACATGATGCTGAAGGTCCCGGTGCTCATCGTCTCACGCGCCTTGCCGATCAACAGGATGCATATGCCAGCCAGGATGCCACTCAAGAGGGACAGCCCGTCGCCAAGAAGGGCCTGAGGGGAAGATGCCAAATCGAAGCCGGTAATGGCAATGACCCCCGTAAAGGAGACGCCGAGGCCGACGAGGACGGGTCGCGGCAGGCGACATCCGCGCGTTATGTGGAACAGCGCAATCCAGCCACCTTGGAGGCAAACCAGGGCCGTGCATGCAGCCACTGAAGTCAGCGTGAGTGCATAGAACATGGTGATGAACTGGAGCGCCTGCGCCATGCCGGCTAGGGAGGACCACAAGAATTCACGCCGCCCAAGACTACGGAACTGTCCGGGATTCCTGAGAATCACGGGCACGGCAAAGGCGACCGTGCCAATTGCGGTCCGCCAGAAGACAAGAGCCAGCGCCGTCACCGAACTGCCTGCCATGGTCGCGGCCATGATGGGACCCGATGCGGATATCCCAAGAACGCCCAGGGTACCGAAGATGATCACGGTGCGTATCGGGAGCCCGCCATGCGTCGGTGTGCCGATAGAAGCCACGCTTGTTCTCCTTGCTCTCGGCTTCGATGCCGGTGAGGTGTCCGCCAGGACCGCTCCCCGAGGAGGTCCTGCCGGCGGTCTGTGGTCCGGCTTCTAGAGCTCGATGCCGGTGTACTTGGTCTCGAGGTAGGCCTCGAGACCTTCGGTTCCGCCCTCGCGTCCGAGACCCGAGGCCTTGGTTCCGCCGAAGGGTGCTGCGGGGTTGCTGACAACCCCGCGGTTGATGCCGGTCATGCCCGCATCGATCGCGTCGGCTACGCGCAGGGCACGTGCGAGGTCCTTTGTGAAGACATAGGATGCGAGTCCGTAAGGCGTGCCGTTGGCTGCCCGGACAACGTCTTCTTCGGTTTTAAACTCGTAGACTGCGGCGACCGGTCCGAAGATTTCTTCCTCGCGGATGTCTGCGTTCTCCGGGATGTCCGTGAGTACCGTGGGTGGGTAGTAGTAGCCAATGCCTCCGGGACGGGTTCCACCGGTGAGGCAGGTGGCGCCCTTTGACACGGCGTCCTCTACGAGGGAGGCGACTTTCGCGGCCTGCTTTTCGTCCACGAGTGCTCCGAGTTCGACGCCGTGCACGGCCCCGTCGCCCACACGCGTTGCAGTCATCCGTTCGGTGAATCGCTGAAGGAATTCTGCGGCGATGCCGGATTGGAGGTAGATCCGGTTGGCCGCGACGCAGGACTGACCGCCGTTGCGCAGCTTGGCCACCATTGCGCCTTCGACTGCTTGGTCCAGGTCGGCGTCGTCGAACACGATCAGTGGTGCGTTGCCGCCCAGTTCCATGGAGGTGTTCATGACGTTCTCGGCTGCTTGGGTGAGCAAGGCCTTTCCGACCTGGGTGGAACCTGTGAAGGAGATCTTCCGCACCCGGGGGTCGGCCATGATCGCGCCGATTACTTCACGGGAGTTGTCGGTGGTGATGACATTGACCACGCCGGCCGGAACGCCTACCTCTTCCAGGACCTTGGCCAGCAGCAGGCTGGTCAAGGGCGTCAGTTCGGCTGGCTTCAGGACGGTCGTGCACCCGGCGGCAAGGGCCGGGGCGATCTTCCTCGCTCCCATGGCCAGCGGGAAATTCCACGGAGTGATCAGCAGCGCAGGCCCGACGGGGCGCTTGGAGACCGCGAGGCGGTACTGCCCGCCTGGTTCGATACCGTATTGGCCTTCCAGATGGAGCCGGTTGGCCGCCTCGGCGAACCAGCGGAAGAACCCGGCGCCGTAGTCAACCTCGGCTTGGGCTTCGGTAAGGGTCTTGCCCATTTCAGCGGTGATGAGGGCCGCGAATTCGTTCCGGCGTTCCAGGATCGCCCGGTATGCGGCGTCGAGAAGATCCGCCCGTACCCGGGGCGGCGTGGCGGCCCAGGAGTCCTGAGCTTGGCACGCGGCGTCCAGAGCAGCAAGTCCGTCCTGTACGGTACCTGCCGGGGTTTCGGCGATAGCTTTCTCGGTAGCCGGATTGGACACAACAATGGTGTCACCGCTGGCCGCAGGGACCCAGGTGCCGCCGATCGGCATCAGCTTCTCTGGAAACCCCAGTGCCGGAGCAGGCGCGGGGGCGGTGGTGGTGTTTGCCATGGGTGGTCTCCGCCTTTCAGCAGCTTGGTACCGCCGGCCGTGAAGCCCGGCGGGAAGTGGTGATCAGGACGCTTCAGCCAGACGGGGGGCCAGCCAGCGGCGGAAGCGGTCGCCGTGGACTACTGGGTCAATGAGCAGCAGTTTCGTTCCTGGAACGTTGCCTGGCTCGGTGCGGGCGTGGATGAACCATGGCCCGTCCGCTTCCAGCGTCTGCTTCAGCGCAACGGCCAGCTCTTCGGTGTTCTCCGCGCGCAGGACCTTCAGGTCAACGGACTCGGCGAAGCGGCCCAGGTCGATGCTCACGGCCTGGGTTGGGATGGATGCGGTTGAGGCGTAGACGCCGTTGTCCAGGAGTAGGACCACCAGGTTCTTGGGAGCGAGGTAGCCGGCGGTGATGGCCGCGCCGGGGTTCATGAGCAAGGACCCGTCACCTTCGACGACGACGGCGCGGGACACGGCCGTGCCGTCAATGGCCTGTGCCAGTCCGGTACCGACCGAGATCGCCAGCCCCATTGCGTCCAGGAGATACAGGTGGTTGTGGCGGTCGTCCACAGCGGCGAGTTCGCGGCTGGTTGCGGCGCAGGTGGCGACGACGGGCAGCCCTTCCGTGGCGTTGACGAGGACCTCGAGTGCTTCGATGCGCTTCATGCCTTTGCCTTCTCATCCTTGTGATCGAAAAATTCCATGAGGACAACCACAGGACGGAACGTCATCCGGGCGTGGTTACCGGCTTCCTTGACGGTCGCGCCCCAGTCTTCAGGTGGGTTGCGACGATCCACTTGGAACACGGGGATGCTGGTGGAGCGGAGCAGATCGGGAACCGGCGCGGAGATCGAGTGGATCATGGAGTTGTATTCGCCCAGGCCGCCCCGGGTGTTGGCCACGATCAGCAGCGGCAGGTGGTAGGACACAGCAAAGGTAGTCAGGGCGGTCAGGGCATTGCCGAAGCCGTTGTCCTGCATGATGACCACGCCGAACTTGTCCGCTAACGGGTATGCGCCGACGACACCGATGGCTTCTTCCTCGCGGGAGACCGGGTACACCAGCGGCAGGTCTCCGCCAGCCTGCGCGTCAAGGACACCATTGATGATGGGTGCAATGGATGCACTGGGCACATAGGCAACACCGTCGGGCGCGAGCCCGACAATGGCCTTCACCACCTCGGCATGGCGGTCTTGGGTCACGGTAGTCATGAGGGGGGTTCCTCCGTTTGTGGGGTTGGGGTTCGGGCGTCGGGTGAGTGTATTCAGCAAACGGGGTTTGGCCAGGCGCACTTTTCGCGAGTGATCCCGTACGGGACGTCGGAATGGATTTCTACAGTGAAGTCGAAGGCTGAGTGCCGCGTGACGAGGATTCCGCAACGGTCCACTTTGGCTGGTCCTTGGCGTAAACGCTCGGTTACAAGCTCCAACTGGATTTCAACATCAATCCGGTCTCGGGCTCGAACGGTAACGGAGCGCTCTGAGGGCGGTTCGGTTGTGGGCACCGGCTGAGCGCGTTTAGCCATTATCACTCCTGGCTGGAGACTGCGGTGATGATGCGCCGCAATCCCTCCTTAAGGTCATCGATGCCACAGGCATAGGAGACCCTCAGGGAGTGGCTGCCGCCGTCGATGTCGAACGCGGTGCCCGGCACGACGGCGACGTGTTGTTCTTCGAGGATCTTCAAAGCCAGTTCATGCGCCGTGCCGAGCGTCTCGGGGAAGGACAGGTAGAGGTAGAAGGCACCATCCGGGGCGGCGTAGCTGAAGATGTCCTGTTGGGCGAGGATTTCCAGGGCAGCACTCCGGCGGCTCTCGAATTCCTGACGCATCTCTTCCCGTTCGCTGTCGGCGCTGTTCAATGCAGCAACGCCACCGATCTGCGGAAACGTGGGTGGGCACGTGGTGGTGAACTGGCGGACGCGCAGTGCGGGCCGTACCAGGTCCCGGGGGCCAGCGAGCCAGCCGAGGCGCCAGCCGTCCATGGCCCAGGACTTGGCGAAGCCGCCAACGATCAGGGTCCGTTCCTTGAGGTCAGCTACCGCGGCCGGGGAGAGGTGCCGGGTGCCGCCGTAGACAAGTTCGCCGTAGATCTCGTCTGAAAGGATGATCGCATTCGTTCCGCGGACGATCTCGGCAATCTCTTCGAGGAGGGCTTGGTCAAGGACCGCACCGGTGGGGTTGTGCGGGGTGCACAGCACCACCATCCGGGTCTTCTCGGTGATCGCGCCCCGCAGCGCAGCCGGGTCCACTTTGTATTCGGTGTCCAAGGTCAGCGGAAGCAGAACGGGCGTAGCGCCGGCGAGGCGGGCGCAGGCTTCGTAGGCAGGCCAGGCCGGCACGGGGATGACTACCTCGTCGCCGGGACCGCAGAACGCCAGAATCGAGAGGAGGACGGCCTCGTTGGCCCCGATGGTGACCAGGACTTCGTCCTCGGCGCTGTATTCGAGACCTTGGCTGCGCTGCAGGTACTCGGAGATTGCGGCACGAAGGACGGGCAGGCCCGCGTTGGGTCCGTAATGGACCAGGCCGTCGGCGAGGGCTTTTGCCGTCGCGTCTTTGATCACTTCCGGGGTGTCGAAGTCTGGCCTGCCGATCTCGAAGTGGATGACCGCGTGGCCAGCCTTCTCGATCTGCACGGCACGGTCGAAGATCGCACGGATGGCCGAGGGGCGGACGTCGGAAAGGCGGTCCGCCGGACGGGCAATGTCAATGGTCGCGTTCATGCTCCTAAGCCTCCTGGAGTTTGGGGGTGGGTGTCGTGACGCGGAGCAGTGCACGTGCTGCCTCCGCCTTCAGGGCAGTAAACGCCGGCAGCCGCAGCTCCGCTACGGGTATCTCTGCCTCGGGATGCCACTGGATGCCGAGCACCCACGTGTCGCCATTCGGCTCGATGGCTTCTATGAGGCCGTCATCCGCGCGGGCCGTGACGTTCAGGCCCTCGCCCAGGACATCGATCGCCTGGTGATGGAAGGAAGCAACCCGAATCCGCTCGGCTCCACCAAAGGCGTCCGCACAGCGCGTTCCAGGCTGGATGTCAACTTCGTGGACAGAGAAATCCCTGCTGCTGTCCTCTCCCTTTTCCACGTGGGCGACGCTGCTTGGATCCAGATCGATGTGCAGAGACCCGCCATGAACGACGTTCAGCAACTGCATGCCGCGGCAGATAGCCAGCACAGGAAGGTCGTTATCGAGGCCGAACCGGATGGCTGCGATGTCGATGCGGTCCTGCGTAGGGTCGACGCCGAAAAGGGTCGGGTCGTCCACGGCACCGCCGAAGAGTTCGGGGTCAACGTCGCCGCCCCCGGGCAGAACAAAGCCCTGGCATCCGGCAAAGACTGTCTCGAGGTCTTCATCCGTGCCGGGGCTGATGAGCACCGGCTCGGCTCCCGACTCACGGATCAGTTCCACCACAGCGTCGAATGCTCGCTCCGCTTCCTTCATGACGGGGTCCGTGTTTTGGCAGTCCAGGCCGGACAGGCGGATAGGAATCCCGATCCTCGGGATGGCAGGCTCGGCGACGGTCAAAGTGATCTCCTCGGGAAGAATTCCGGGCGGCCCTACCCCGGGCCGGGAATTTGGAATTTAGGGTATGAGGTACGTACCTCATACCTTTACGAAAAACTATGGCGCGCAATACGGTTGCGTGTCAAGAAGGATTCGTGGGTGCTGTTGATGATGACCTTGCACGGCCGTCAGGTCGGAAGGTCCAGTCCCCGATTCCGTTCTGCCGCTGGGCAAGGTGCGGTGCCGGACGGTGTCCTTGCGTTTTGCAGGGCTACTCTTGGTCAGCGCAGTGCGACAGTTGCCTTTTCGGGCAGGTGAAAACGGTAATGGTCAGTCGCCTTGCTTCAGGAGGCGCCGGATTTCGGAACGGGTGTTCTCGATATGGTCGCGCATGGACTGGGCGGCCCTTGGGGCGTTGCTGTCGCGGATTGCCTCGAAGATCGCCCTGTGCTGTTCCTGGTCTTCCTCCACTGGGTCCGGGTGGTTAACCATGTCGGCGGGGCTGAAGAACTCGCTTCGGGCCTGCCTAATGGCTGCTTCAAGGCGGCGGCTGCCGGCAGCGCGGGCTATGGCATCGTGAAAGGTCGCGTCGGCGGCTCTGAATTCTGAACGGTTTCTGGCGGTGGCTTGTAGTTCGATTGATGCTTCCATGGCATCGAGATCATCCTGGGTTCTTCGCGACGCTGCCAGCAGGGCGGCGTGGCTTTCCAGAGCGACCCGCACGGCGGTCAGATCGTCCAGCTCTCCGTCTTCGGCGGCCATTTCCCGGCGCCACTCAGCAAGCGGCTGGCTCAGCGCTGTCACAAAAGTTCCGCCGAGCTTTCCCCGGCGGACAGTGAGATAACCCTCGTCCTGGAGCAGCTTGAGAGCCTCGCGAAGGCTTACCCGGGCAACACCAAGCGTCTCAGCGAGCTGCCGCTCCGGCGGCAGCTGATCCCCCGGGCTGAGCTCGCCTCGGCGGATGAGACCTCTAAGATGTTCGGCCACACCCTGCGGGACGGAGACAGCACTGACTTCGCTCGACATAGGTCCTATCTTAAGTCCAAAATCTCAACCTGTTCTCCATCGCCCCAATAGCGTCAAGTCGCGCGTGGCGGGAAGCACCCGTTGACTTTGTCCAAACACGAAGGCTCGGCCGCCCGGCCACGGATCGGATGCGGTCAGCCTTTACCGCACGGTGATGCAGCCGCGAATGAAGTACCGCCGCAATGACAGGAAGGCCGAGCAGCGGGACGACGATCGCGACAAAACCAGTTGCGGGATGAGCTCGCCGCCTTGTCGGGCTGCTGATCAGCCGATTGTGGCGGCATCGATGACAAACCGGTAGCGGACGTCAGAGGCCAGGACGCGTTCGTAAGCCTCATTTACTTTGTCGGCTGAAATGACTTCGACCTCTGCGCCAATGTTGTGTTGGGCGCAGAAGTCCAGCATCTCCTGGGTTTCAGGGATTCCACCAATGGCGGAACCGGCAAGTATCTTGCTCCCGCCCAAGAGACTGAACACATTGACCGCAAGGGGCTCGCCCGGAGCCCCCACGCAGATCATTGCTCCTCTTGTACTGAGAAGACGGAGATATGCATTCAGATCGATTACCGCACTCACCGTGTTGATGATCAAGTCGAAACGTCCCTCGAGAACAGCGAAGGTCGCTTCATCATTGGTTGCGTAGTAGTGGTCCGCGCCGACGCGCAGCCCGTCTTCCTGTTTCTTGAGTGACTGGGACAGGACGGTCACTTCGGAGCCCATGGCGCGGGCAATCTTGACGGCTATATGTCCGAGCCCGCCAAGGCCGACGACAGCGACCTTTTGGCCGGGGCCAGCACCCCAACGACGTAGCGGCGAAAAGGTGGTGATGCCTGCGCACAACAGGGGCGCCGCTTCATCGAGCCCAAGAGTTTCCGGGATGAGTACTGTGAATGCTTCTGTGACGACAATGTACCTGGAGTAACCACCCTGCGTGATGGTACCGTCCCGGTCCAGCGAGCCGTATGTGCCGACAGCGTTGTCGCAGTGTTGCTCCTGACCGCCGACACAGGCCGCGCAGACCCGGCAGGAATTGACCAGGCAACCGACGCCCACGCGGTCACCGACGGTGCGGGTCTTTACTGCTGTTCCAACCGAGGTCACGATGCCCGCGATCTCGTGGCCCGGTACCAAGGGATACCGCTTGAGTCCCCAATCGCCGCGGACTGTGTGAATGTCGGAGTGACAGATCCCGGCGTATTCGATTCTTATGAGCACATCGTGAGGGCCAAGCTCGCGGCGATCAACAGTGGTAAGTGTCAGCGGAGAATTGGGGTCGGGGGCGGCCAGGGCGGGAACGGCATGCACGAGGGCTCCTCAGTAGGGGTTTGGTTTGAAATTGGCAAGGCTACTTCTCGTATTGGTGGTAAAGCTTTGCGATGATCTTCCATTCGCCGTCCTGCTTCAGCAGGATGTGAAGGTCGGTGCACCTCCGAGATGCAGCGCTTTGGGAGCTTCCCCGCCTTTGACCCGAGACCGGAGGCGGGGAAGCGCTTCACTTGGATTCCTAGGCAAATGCCGGCTGCTCAGTCTCCGCGCCCATGGATTGTCCGATTTCAGGATGCCTTCGCATGTAGCGCACGCCCTCGACAACGCCCCACCAGTAGAAGAGGAGTGAACCAGCGGCGACGACAATTGTGTCAACCGGTGCCGGAATGATGCCGATGCCAAAACTCCCTGCATAGCAGGCCAGGTATAGGAAGGCGAAGAAGAGAAGGAGCCAGAGGCCACCCTGAAGGTCAGAGCGCCCGTGCTTCTGCTTGGCGAACGTGACCGCGTACCAGAGAACGCCAATGGCGAGCAGCGGAATGGTGGGTGCAATGACTTCCCATTTGACCCAGGACACGACCATGCCACCGGCGGCGAACGTCAAAGGGGCAAGGAAACCCACCCCTCGAATCCGCGTGTCAGGTTTTGTGACGCCCGTACGGCGGAAGACGCTTGCCGAAACGGAGGCTACTCCGAAGGTAAGTGCACCCAGGATGCCAACGATGCTGATGATTGCGTGCCAGCTGGGCAGTGGCAGCAGGAATGCGAGTCCAATCATGTACGTCACGACAAGCGCGCGCCGGGGAACTCCCCACTTTTGGTCAATGCTCTGAATCCAACCCGGGAGGAAGCGGTTCTTGGCAAGAGCGAACATATTGCGGGCATTTGATCCGACGCCGATGATGGCTGCGCCAGAGGGGGAGATCGCTGCGTCTGCAATCAGGATCCAATAGAGCCACTGGATGCCAAGGATGAGCGCGAGTGAGGCGAAGGGCGAATCAAAGTTGACGCCCTGCCAGCCGGTGGCAGCAAGAGTATCGGCGGGGACGCCGAAAAGGAACGCCATCTGCAGGCCCATGTACAAGACCAAGCAAAAGACGATGGTTGTGATCATCGCTTGGGGGATCGTTCGGCGAGGGTTTCTTACCTCACCTGACACGGTAATGATGACTGAAGCACCGTTGAAGGAAAACAGGATGCCTCCTGTCGCGATGATTGAAAGTGCCGCATCAAGGCCATTGGGGGCAAACCCCTCGACCGTAAGATTAGATACTCCACCGGCCCCGCCGTTACCAGTGAATCCACTAAGAATGAAGGCGGCGATGGCCAATACAGGGATGAAGACCTTGATAAAGGTGACGATGTTATTGCTCTCGGAAAAGAGCTTGACTCCAAAGTAGTTCAGCAGCGTAAACACTGCCAGCAGTATTGCCGCGCTCAGTATCCCTAAAGGGGTTAGGGTCCCTCCGTCGAAGAGGCCCGGGATGTAGGAGCCCGCGTATTGCAATACGCCTGCCGCTTCCAGTGCCGGGACGCCGATGACCGCAATGACGCCGCACCAGCCGATGAGCCCGGCCGCGAGACGGCCGTTGGAGTAGAGCGGGTACCGACTCAGGCCGCCGGACTCGGGATGTGTGATGCCCAGTTCGGCGGTAACCAGGGCGAGGGCGAGCATTATGGCCCCGCCGATAAGCCAGGCGATTATTGAAGCTGGACCGGCAGCTTGGGCGGCGTACATGGCCGCAAAGAGCCAACCTGAGCCGATGACGCTGCCAATGCCCATGGCGACGAGCGACCAGTAACCAAGCCGGCGGTGAAGCCTGAGATCGTCCAGGGTCAATTGAGCGGTGATTGGATGGCGCTCAGACATGATTCCTCCAAGAATGCAATTTTGGCCTCGAGGGGCTTACCGAACCAACGGAAGTCAACCGACTTCCAAAGTGCTGGTCTCGGATGGGCATTAGGTCCATACCTAATACCTTTTACGATGTGAGCAATGACACTAGCACATGAGGTCTGGTTCACGCTAGATAAGTAGGAGTCAGTGTTAAATGTTCGACGATGGCTCGCAAATCATTCTGGCGGGCGCCTTGGGGACCGGAGTGGCCCTGCTACGGACGCAGTCGCGAATGAGCGCCTCCAGGCGACGCCAGCGAACCCATCGGCCCACTGTGGAAGAGAAGAGTCGAACGGCACCACATCGAAGAACTGTCTAGAGGCGGCAATTCGGGGGAGCAGGCTCGAAATTTGGAAACTAAGCCTACTGACTATATTTTGGTTGCAGTGTCTCCGCGTTCCCCCATTCGCGGATGCATCGACCTAGAAGGACCCCGCGGCGTTGACTCGTGCTGCGGGGTCCTTCGCCGTCTGCATACATTCCTGTGCAAGCCGCAGCCCTGACATGCCGCCGGTCTGGTTGTTCGAGCGCATGCCATCTTGCCGCCCGTCATGCCGCGTGAGAACAGGCGCTGACCAGGCAGGGGGCTGGACGACGGGAACGCTTAGGCTGACACTCCCGGAAACGAGGACACGCCGGCTCTTCCTGGTGGATAACAGGAAGGCATTCTCAACAGATCCCTGGTCCGGTCGGGCGGCGACGGGGACATGCACATGCTGTGCACGGCATCCGCATGGCTTTGTCCGGCTTTCTCAAAGTGTCAGCACCCCGCCCCTACGATGGTCGTCCCAGTCGAAGGAACAGGTGGTCTTAGGTGAACGAACAAGGCAGTGGAAAGGCGAGCCGGGTGCAGGTGGCGGGACTGTGAATTGCCACGTGCAGCTTTGCCTTGGCGCTGCTCCGGACGGTGCTCGACGTCCTCGAAGCCATGGGTCGATGAGCGGCAAACCGTGCTTGAGGGGTCGTGCAGGACCGGGTGGAGGGCGACCGATAGCCGGACGCGGGGCGTAGGCTGAAGGTGGGATGTTTCCAGCACCCATGGCGCCCGTCGGCACTGCTGACGGGCGTCGTAATTTAAGATGTGCCCTTACTGGGTCGCGCAGCGCGAATGGTCCATTACTCTCGGGGCAGGCATGTTCGGGCGTCAGGCTACTGCGGCACCGAGTGCGACATTGCGGGGGCGCGCGGCGTCAGGGCACATGGAGGACTGTCGCCAGCCCTTCAACGACTCGCATGTTCCGTCCTTCGTGCACTGACGACGCACCCCAGAAGCCCCTGCTCCCGAGAGGTTGAGAACTGGCATGCACGGGTATTCGTGGGCCGGGAGTAGGTGTCGCTCTGCAGTGCGTTCCTGCGATTAGCGGAGTGTCTCTGAACTGATCAGTCTCATCTGCTTGTAACAGCGCCGCGCACGGCTGAGATGTATTGGGCGTAGGCGGCTGCTGAGTCGGTAGCGTGGCGTTCGATGGTTGTAGGGGAGTAGCCGAGGGTGTCGGCGATGATGGCCACGGGTGCGAGTTTGGTGAGCTCGTGGAGAGTTCCGAGTCGCGCGGCTCGGGTGCTGAATAGCTTGCTGAGGCGTGTTGTGAGGTGTCCTGGGTGGATGTGCCGGCCGGGTGAGGTTCCGCGGAATACCCAGTTGGTGTTCGGGTGCGAGGCGGTTAGGTTGTGGCCGGGGTTTGCGGCGAGTTCCCGCCAGGGCGCATCTAAGGGCTCAGGCAGTGTGATCTGGATCGTTCCCAGCTGGATGGTGACCTGTTCTTCGGTGACGGTCACGTCATCCCAGGTTAGGCGCGCTATGTTTTCGGCCTGTTGCCCGAAGACGAGGATGAGGATCGCGGCGGCCTGATCTCGTGCTTCAATTTGTCCGCCGGCCTGGAACACGCGGTTTAGTGCTTCATCCTGTCCTGACTTGTCGAGTTTGGGGCTCGTTCCACGGCGATGCGGGATGATAGTCAGTCCTGCAGGAGCGGCCTTGGCCTTGATGGCCCATTTCAGGAAATGTTCAGCGATCCGCCTGGTGGTAGGTCCTTCTGCCTGCCAGAGGTCGAGATGAGTCTGGGTCAGCCCGGTCAGGTTGGTGCCGTGGCCGGTGAGCCAGTTGAGCAGATCGATGGCGACGGTCACTTGCTGCTTGGCACGCAGGAAGGTGCCGCGGGTGACTTCGTCCATCTGGTTCATCCGGCGTAGGTGATGCCAGCGGATGTAGCGGCGGATGATGTCGCGGTTCTCAGGGTTGCTGACCCGGTCTAAGGCCTGTGCTGACCAGTTCTCGTAACGCGTGCGGAGTTCATCGCGGCGGGGCAGCACCCCGTGTTCGGTGAGGAGGCCGCGGACGTATTCGCGGGTCCGCGAGTCGGGCAATCCATCGAAGCTTTCATGCGTGATTTCTGGCGTGACGGCGAGGTTTCGAAGGAAAGCGGTGACGTGCTTTTGCTGGATCCAGGTGATGCCGCTGTTGGCGCGTTTCATCGACTTCAATGCTGCAGCAAGCGGAATCAATTCGGGCGCCATGACTCCCCGCGACGGGTCCGTGAGCAGGTCATCAACAACGGTGGCCAACACACAGCTCCAGCAGCGGCCGCCGCTGTGAAGTTCGTCTTCTGCTCCGCAGCTCTCGCAGTCGACGTTGAGTCGGATGCCTGAGCATCGACGGCAGGCAGGTTGGTCATCGATAATTCCGGGCAGGACGCCTTCGTGGCCGCAGGCGCAGGTGCCACGAGTGCGTTTGGCTTGCTGGTAGCAGTAGCCGCAGACTCCGCCATCGGGCCAGCGCGCGACGGTTTGGTGGTGCTGGCCGCAGCGGCCGCAGGGGACCGGCCAGCGGATGGGGTCCTCTGCTTTGCGTGGCCTACTCACCCGTCTTCGGGAGCAACGAGTCGGACGCGTCGTGCGACCGGGTTGCCTGGTTGGATGCCGAGGTCTTCGCTGCGCTTGGGGGCGTTGGCTGTCGCTGCGGCGCGCATTTCCACGAATGGTTCGAACAAGTCGTTGGGTGTGCAGTCCAGGATGTCGCAGAGCGCGGCGAATGTCCTGGCCGGAATGCGCTCCGGCGTGGATGTGACCAGCCTGTAAACCTGACTCTCGGAGAGATTGATGCCACGGGATTTCAGGAGCGGCATCAATTCGGTGGTCTTCCAGAGGTTCTGTTTTGCCATCAAGGCTCGCAGGTTCCAGCGGTAGCCAATCCGGCGCTGTTCAGGCATCTGGGTCCTCCAAGTTCGCGATGCGGCGTGCAATCATCTGCTGCACGGTTTTCTGCTTGAAGTCCGACGATACCGATGTGTAGAGCCCGGTGGTCGAGGCGTAGGAGTGGCCAACCTGAGTCTGCACGAAGGCCGCGTCGTAACCGGCTTCGATCAGGTGGGTCACGTAGGAATGCCTGAGGCAATGCAGGCCCAGCTCCTGGGGCAGGCCGACGGCATCCCGTGCAGCGGCGAACGCATCCCCGAACGAGCCCAGGGACATCCGGGCGCCACGCTCACTCGGCCAAAGCGCCGAGGACCTTTCTGCGGTCGGGAACTGCTGCCGCAATCCACCGGATGTCCATGTCTTGAGCTGGTCCACGACCCAGTCGAACTCCGGCACGGTCAACACGGTGCGCCGTCTGGGTCCTGAGCCCGCGGTGCCCTTGGCAAACCGAACCTGGACTGCCCCGAACCGGCCGTAGTCGCTGACGTGAGGGTTCGGGCCGAAGTCCTCCAGGTCCAGCATGGTCATTTCACGCCGGCGAAGCCCGTAGGCATAACAGACCTTGAACGCCACCGAGTCACGGAACAGGGGCAGCCAGCGCTTACTGCCGGCGGCGTATTCCCGGTCGACGAGGTCATCGATGTAGTCGAATAACCGCTGCAGCTCCGCCTTGGTGAACGAGCGCTTCTTCGCCGGGACGGCATCATCGGTGGTGTGCCGTGGCATGTTCCACTCGAAGCAGATCTGGCTTGGAATATCACCGAAAGTCCGTTCGCAGAACTCGCCCCACCCATAGCCCGGATGGGTCAGGTAGGAGCAGAACATCGCCACAGCGTTGCTGTACGAACGCAAGGTCTTCAGGCTGATCGGCTTCTCGCCAGAACGCAGATCGCCCAGGAAGTCTTCGATGTCGGCCGGACCCCATTGCCACGGAAATTCACCCGTGAACCCCTGAAAACGCTCCAGCAACTGGCAACGCTTCTTGATGGTCTCGGTCGTGAGCCCGCGCGCCAACATCTGCGCCCGCCAGCCATCGAGCATGGCAGTAAAAACCCGTTCATCAGCCCGGAACAGCCCAATGTCCGGATCGACCAGCATCCGCGGAACGAAACCCGGAACGGCACCACTCACTGCAACCCCTAAACCATGGAAACATGCATTAGATGCAGGAAACCTATAGCGGCAAGGGATCCGCGGGCAAATTCAGCCGTGTCGACAGAACGGTTAGGTCCGTCGGAAAGCCTGCCTGACCTGCGGAAACACCCCGGTTCCTCCAAGCACGGGAGTACTCGCAGCTACTTCTACTCCCGTGGTTTTAACGCCGATAATGAAGATTCTGTAAAGCTGGGGGAGTAGGGGAGTCCCATTCACCATCTCCGCCGGCCTCTTCCGTCGACGGAACCGAGGTTGCAGTCAGCGCCGCACTCAGAGCATGTCCCGGTATTCCTCGTTGCCGGAGCCGCCACCAATCTGAAACTTCATTTGGCGCTCCGTAGCTCGACTCTTAGACCGAGTGCCGCAGTGAGTTTCGTCAGAGTAGCGATCGAGATCGGTACTCCCAATTCAACGCGTGCAACCGTAGGTCGGGAGACCCCGGCCTCCTTAGCAAGCCCGGCCTGGCTGAGGCCTCGCTTGGTTCGTGCCTGTCGAATCTGCTCACCGATGCTCATGAGTCACACCCCAGATACCAGTGCCTGCAGGCTGTCGAGCGCTTTTTCGCGTTCTTTTACAACTTCGCGCATAGTACACTCCATGAAGTTCCAGTTCGGTTCCCCCTCGGCGGTTACTGGGAGGAAGATCACCGCATCGATCATGTCCTGAAGCTTCCACTTATCGACATAGACGTAGTTTTTCCCAACTACTTCGATGAGCGGAGCAATGAACAGACCAGATTCAACAGTCATTTCGAACTTCGGATAAAGGACGTTAACGTCATCGGTGGCCCAGAATGGAACCGGCTGATAGAAAGTCTTTCCAGGAATTGTGCCGTTATAGGCGGTCGTCAATACGTTGCCCGGGTGAATCTGCTCGTCATTGCTAATCATGTGGGTGTATCCGTTATTGAAGAGAGACGCCCCGACATAGGGAATGTCACCTTCGACCCGATCTAGGCTTCTCAGCCGCGATCCCTTAACCACATCGAACAGGTGTCCGATGCGGAACGGCATCCAGCCTGTCAGGTCGATTTCTCGGCTCACTTCGCTACCTCCAGCATCACTGCATCTACTGTCTCGCCTACGCTTGCCGAATACGTCGCGATCCTGCCCAGCCGCTCCATCATTACCCTCGAATCAAGGCCTCGCTGAAACATCACATAGTCCATCGCCGCGCGCGCGAGGTCTTCTTCTGTAAGTTTGAACGGCTTCGCCGAGGCCTGCCAGCTGAGGCTCTCAGTCGTGTCAATCCACTGACCTGTGGAGTGCTTGTTGTCGTCGCTGCGCTCGATCGCGTCGATCCAGTAGTCCTCAATCGCAGGCCAGCGGCCGTGCACGTCGTGGCGGCCCTTGTTCTTCACTGTCACCAAGCCGTCTTCGGCGATGTTCACCGCGAAGAACTTCTTCCCATCTTGAGGCTTGCCTGCCTCAAAAACGAAGATGCTTGTGGTTACACCAACGCCAAAGAACAGATTCTCCGGCAGCTTCACGACCTTCAGAAGTCGATGATGCCGCAGTATGCGAGACATCTGACCCTTGCTCGTCTTCTCCAGCTTCTTGTCGGGGAGGATGAACCCACACAGGGTTCCACGCTCGACGCTGTCGAGTACGTTTTCGACGATCTTCATGCAGCCGAACTTGTTCTCGTAGGGCGGGTTCATCAGTACCTTCGTCGCCCGAGTGCTCTTCATCCAGTCGCTCGCGCTCTCCGTGCGCGCGTCCATGTGCGCCAGGTTCGTCTTGCCGTCCTTGTGGATCAGCATGTTCGCGCAGGCAAGAGCATAGATTTCCCGATCGAACTCGATGCCGTAAAGCTGCCTGGCTTTGATCGACTTCGCCTTCGTAGTGTTCACTCCACCGGCTTCGTCGATCATCTTACTCATTGCCTTCACAAGGAATGAGCCAGAACCGGCACAGGCATCGAGCACGCGATCGTCTTTGTCGACTCCGAGCAGACGATACATGAAGCCTGTGACGTGATCGGGCGTGAAGACCTGACCCGACTCGCTCTTCTTCTTGTACCTGTTGAACTCGTTGAAGAAGATAGCCATGACATCTTCACCATCCCAGGCACTGGAATTGATGAGACCAGAGATCTCAGTCACCCAGTCGATAAAGTCGCCAATCAGCGTGGTCAATCGAGCCACTGCAGCGGGATTGTCATCATCGGTCGAGACGTTCATCTTGATCTCTGAGTAAACCTCAGCAAGCAATTCCAACTTGGCGTTCTGTTGTTTGTCGGCCCTGATTGCCTTGTTCAAAGCACTCAAAATGCCACTGTGAAACGCGGAATAATCCATCCCACGCACAAGCACCGCGTCGTAGCGGCGTGCCACGAGCGCGCACGCCGTAAAGATCATTCGGTGGTAAAGGTTCTTGATCCCGAAATCTGAGTGGAGCGAGTTATTGATCCGCATCGTGAGCTCGTAGATGCGTTCTTTGTCGATTGGGCGCTCGGTCAGCTTATCGAAGTAGAACTCCTTAGGCTGCAGCTCATCCGGCACGTGGAGGGGCTGGCCGTTCACATAGGCACGAGTGCGTTCGCCATCGAACACAAGGCCGATTACGAGGTCATATCTGGTGCGGACGGTGGCGCAATACTTCTCGACCTGGACTCGCAATGCTGGAGAATCGATCGGCATCGCATCGGGAGCCTTCGTCTCAAGCACCAGAGCCACGGTGCCACGATCCACGGGCAAGTACCAACCATCTGGCTTGTTTGAAGCACCGTCACCAGTAAAACCAAGCTGCTTCATTGTGGTGATTTGCCCAACGCCGCTCTTCGCCACAGAGGAGGAAACTCCAGACAGGCCGAGTACGGAATCGGCCAAACTTCGTACCTGGTCCTCTGTTTCTACAGCGTTTTCTACAGCGTTCGGCATTGCCACAATCTCCTTCTTCTTTGTATCAAATAAGATACAGATTTTTCTGCGTGGATCGGCATGATTCCGACCCGTGTCGCAGCAGAGCTCGACCAGGAAGGCCTCTTGAGAGCAGCGACGTGGCGTGAGCTTCGCCCCAGCGCTGCTCCCGGCGCGTTTCAGCAACCTTGGCAGGTGATGGAGTAGAAACCCTCGGAGCAGATACGCGTTTCTCGCATCCAATGAGCGCCCAAATGTAAAGCTGGGTTCGGGAGGGGTAAAAGACGCCCTCCTCGCGGCTCAAAAGAGGTTGTGGCTTGCTCCGGCCCAGTGCGACCGGAGACGGCTCTGCGGAGGGCTCGGGCGCGCGCGTGAGAGTCGATCTTGGGTTGCCGTAGGAATTCGGCTGCTTGACTGGCGAGGTCATCGAAAGTTCTTGTCGGTGTGGCATCCGGTTTCTCAGGCGTGGGTTAAGTAGAGTTGCCGAATCCGTTCGGCAACTCTTTGTTGCGCAGGACCAAGAGCGGCAAAGCCGGCGTTGCGGATAGCCTGCGCTTCTCCAACTGACAAAATCTCCGCCGAAGATCCGAAAGCGACCTGCAGCCGCTTGACGCTCGCTCTGATGTCATCGTCAAATACGAGGCCTTGCAATCGATGGAGGTTCTGGCCTGCGAGCAGGGCGTTTGAGTCCTCTTGAGATCCGATGCGCAGATCCCTACTGAGGCCCCCGTCGTTGCCAGCCTGCATTTCGAGGGATCGCAGCAGCAAGTGCTGGCTCCTGACATACGTAACGAGGGCAGTGTGCAGCTCTTTCATGACTTCGAGTTCGAATGCTTCCCTGCGGTCTTCGCGCTTCTGCTTCCGCTCGGATTGGCGCCCAATTTCGTCGCGCTTTCGGATCAAGGCTTCTTTGCGTTCGTCTGTCCTGCCATTGAGCCACCAACCCAAGACAAACGAAAGGACAGATGCTGCGAGAGGCGCTATCGCTTTTGCGAGTTCGACACAAAACTGCTGCCAATCCGTCATCCTGCCATTCCCTCATCCATCCTGGGCAGCCCAGCATCAAGTCCGCCGGCGCAGTTGTTCACCGTTGCGTGCCCGCGCTCTCAGAGTAGGACGAGTCCGCGGCGAAGATTTGCCCAGCGGTTAGCCCGTTTTCCTCCAGCAGGATTGAGATCTTGGCGGCGTCGCCAAAGTCGTCGCCGAGAGCGAGGAGGAAGGCCACCACGGCACTTTTCAACGCCTTCAGACCATTCGCGTTCACAATCCTCGTGCCGGCTGGTGGGGTGCCGGTCCTTTCGACGGTTGTTTTGCGGTGAACCATGACAGGAATGATGTGGGCGTCTGCGCCGTAGTTGCTTTCACACCAGTTGACGGACCCGCCGAGCTGGTTGATGTCCTTCTTGAAAATGAAATCACTTTCAGAGCCGGTTTTGGCCTCGATCACGGCGTATGTATGGTTGCCGAGAGCCCAGAGAACGTCTGGGCCCACACCTTGTTCTTCCTCCGGTTGGTGGCTCCGGATACCCAAAAGCGCTGCCAGGTCCGCCATAGCTGCCTCAGCCTCGGTGGTGCGATTGGGGTTCCACGTCAGGTTATCGAGGATGGCCTGGCCACCTAGGATCAGTTCGGCCCCGTTTGTAAAGTTTTCGCGAAGAAAGTCGCGGCAGGCGTCGGCTTGGGCTGTAGCGGCCTCCACTGGTTCGAACGACGCCCCGGCTAGTGGCCTCAGAATAGCCATGTTGTGGTTTCGCCCCTCATCCAATTCAGCCTGTGCTTTGACGGGGTCGAATGCGTCGGTGTAGCCAGCTAGGGTCTCGGAGAGCCAGCCGCCGTAGCGTGCGTCGCCGGCTACATGTGCGGCGGTGACGGCTTCTTGTGCGTGTGCGGCCGCGGCGCGAGAGTCGCCGCGTACGGCTGCGTTGTAGGCGCGTCTGAGGTGGGTTGCGGCTGGGTCGATAGTTGCGGCGCCGTAGACGATGCCTTTGAGGGCGCCGCGGGATGCCTCACGGAACTTTTGATCGCCAGAGACAACCTGTTCAATGACGGACACAATGTCCTGCACGTTTGCGCCTTTCATACCCGCTGCTACTGAACGCGACATATTCAACTGCGCCCGGGTGGCCGGGGAAAGTTGGCTAGCGGCATCAGCATTTGCGAGAAGGCGGGTCAGGCCGGCGCCGAGAATCACTACTGCGCAGCGGTCATCGCGGCTACGGACTCCACGCCCCATGCCTTGTTCGACACGCTGTACCTGTCGGGAGGTCATTGCCCTGCTCTTGCGCAAGGCAGCGGCTTCACGACGTTCCATGCCTGTGTAGGCCTCCGGAATACCGTCGATGATAAGCACACGGCAGGCATCACCGGGCAGGTCTATTCCGTCATACCTGTTGACGATGACTACCAGGCCTACATGGCCGTCGTTGAGCCGCCGTACCTGTTCACCGATCTCCTCCATAGTGCTGACGGTGCTTTTTGCCACAGCGTCCCACTCCTGCGCTTGGGCATGGCTGGGCACAAGGACAACAACGTTGTGATGTTCGGCGAGCCCGGCCGCCATCTCCCGGACCTGCTCGTGCTCGACTCTGGGGTTGAGCGATATGGGGGCGAGGATGAGCCGGTCCCCGAGATCGGTCGCCGACGCAGGCACGACGGGGTCAGCAACGCTGGCCGGATCAGCATCGAAGTGGGTCACAAGGACGCTGTCCTCGGCCAGAGTGGCTGTCAGGTAGACCCGCCGCTGGGCCTCTGAGAAGCTGGGGAATTTTTGGATAGGAGGGCACTGTGGCTTGATTTCCAGCCCGGCTGATGTCACGACCGCCTGGCACAGTTCAAGTTCCTCTGCCAGCAGGGGCCACACCCATTCGAAGGCTTTCTCCTTTCTGTGGGGGTGCAGCGCGTCAAGGACCCCATTTCGTTTTTTACGCCAAGACCAGAACGGTATCCGCAGGACCGCCGAGTGAACTCCCGACGCGATGTCCATCAATGTTGTGTTGCTCTGCGCTTCAAGATCCTCGATAAAGAGGTTCATGACCTTTTCGAAAGCAACATGGGTATTGGGGATGCGGAGGGTTGACTTGCTTTCCAGTTCCATCACTGCCGCGTGCGCATCGTCGATCACCACGGTCCCGACACTGATGGGCTGCCGTGACGTCGTGCTTCCTTCGAGGCCGAAGCGGGTCTTCCCATTAATGAGGACGCCCACGGAGACGACCAGGATCGCTTGGGAGAAGAGGAAGCTCTCATCGTCCGGCGAGTCCGTTACTTCCAGTCCGAGCGCATCGGCTTCGGCCCTTACCTGGGCGGCGAGGTGGGCGTCGGCAGTGATGTACATTGCTGGTCCGCGGCCCTCATTCAGGGAGCATTGAAGTATCAGCAACCCGACGATCGTCTTCCCACCGCCGGTGTTTGTCTTGATGACCAGGTCTCGATTGTCCCGACGATCCCGCCATGCCTGCAGCACGTCGCTCTGGACCGACCGGAGGTAGCCGTAGCCCTCTTCTTTGTTCGGTAGAGCGTCGAACAAAGCTTCAGGATCGGTGATAGACGACAACTCCCCGCCCAGAGCGAGTTTTCCGAAGTCGAACGCCATGCGTGTGCCCCCAATATGTCGCAACGTGATGATAAAACAACACTACTGTCCAGGGGAAAGGCGACAACAACCTTCGGTCCTGAACTTCCGCCGTCGCAAGCGGATAGGCTGCAGGGCGTGTTTGTATCTGAATTTCACCCCAGCTTCACGAATAGGCCGGGCGACGATGATGTGCTCTGGCGCTACATGGATCTTGCCCGGTTCCTCTCCTTACTTGAAGACGAAGCCATCTATTTTGCTCGTGCAGACCAGATGAGCGACAGGTGGGAAGGATCCTCCAGCCAAGCAAACGTGGAGTTGCGCCCTCAGCTCTATGGTGAGTTTTTTGAGGATATGAACCGTCAGTATGTGGGCATGCGCGAATCAGGGCTTAGATCGACTCACATAAATTGCTGGCACGAGTCTCCGGTTGAATCGGCGGCCATGTGGGACATTTACCAGCGTGAGGGCCGCGGCGTCGCCGTAAAGACAACATGGGCGAACCTGATGGCGAGTATCGGCTCTGATAGGAGTATTTTCGGAGGTCGCGTCAACTACGTCGATTACAGGACAACCTTTATCCCGGAGGGGAACTTCTTTGATCGCTTCATGCACAAACGATTGAGTTTCAGCCACGAGCGCGAGGTTCGTCTCATCATGATGACAGGGCGAAGCATGCCGCACCCAACCGAGGAAAACACCGCCATCCCCCTTGGGCCGGAACCGCCGGTGATTCCCATACCTGTCGATCTGAAGCGGTTGATTCAGGCCGTTCACGTTGCCCCAGACGCTCCTGATTGGGTGAGCGATCTGATTCAAAAAGTGTGTAGGCGATATGGACATGTATTTTCTGTGCTGCATTCAGATCTGGCGAGTGATCCAATCGCCTGAGATTACTGATCCTTCTGGTGGGTGTCAGCCTCCGCACTCAATGCAGTACGGCTGGCCGTGCTTTCGCGGCCGAGCTGGGACCGGTGCCGGACCAGGCAACAGGATGCACAGGTGAACTCGTCCTTGCCCCTGCGGGACGACCTGAACAATGAGTTCCTCGGAGACGATTTCCCACCGGGCGTCAGCCCTTCGTCGAGGGCGTCGACTTCGTCCAGTTCGCTGACGACGCTGCGGGCGTCAGGGGCGCTGGCGGACTTCAGGGCCGCTAGGGAGCGGTCTTGGGATTCCTTGACGTCGGAACGAACTTCGTCGTAATCGGTAGCCACGGGAGGTAGTTCTCATTTCCGTCGTTAGCCGAGTCTTTCCCGACCAGAGTGCAACGTATCGCTTTCTTCGTGCGCCGCCCTTAGCGAGACATTCCCCCAAGAAAACGGCAAGTGATTGGATCGGCGGCACTGGTGGAGGGGAGTCAGCCGGACTGCTTGAGGACTGTTTCCGCAGGTAGGAACACTTTCTAGTCAACAAGAGGCCGATACCCGATGAAGCGGTGGAGGAGGGGCGATCTTGCATCCGATGCAATAATCACTGTTCTACTTTACATAACGCCGGCTATCAGTGAACGGTGTCGGCACTGGGGGAGTGTCAGGGCGCCAGGTCTCCGACTTCGTGATCAGCTTCGTCGGAGGACGGGAGCTTCCTTCTGGCCGGTTTCGGTGAAATCCGCCGGAGCTGACGCCTTCGGCTGGCAGGCCTTCATCGTGGTCATGCTGAGCATCTTTAGGTCAAGGGGCAGTGTGGGGAACAAAAAAGCTGACCGGCTTGCGCCGGTCAGCTTTTGACAACCGCTTAGAGCGGCTGGATGTTCTCTGCCTGCGGACCCTTGGGGCCCTGGGTGACGTCGAACTGAACCTTCTGGTTCTCGTCGAGGGATCGGTAACCGCTGGATGCGATTGCCGAAAAGTGTGCGAACACGTCAGCGCTTCCGTCGTCGGGGGCGATGAAGCCGAAGCCCTTTTCGGCGTTGAACCACTTGACTGTACCTGTTGCCATGCTTGTTTCCTTCACGGGTCGCGGGCCGGATCCGCTTTTCGGACTGCCGTTCCCGCCACTCACACCATGAGCCTATGTGGCAGCAGTGGGGGCGGGCAAGAGAATGGTCAACGGTTGGACTCCCGGAGGACGGTCCACGAGGCTTTGGCAGCCCGACCTCGAGTACCTTGCTGAAGCCGCGCCCCAAAGACATGGTGAGTCGCTGCGGTTGACGTAGTCCTGGAGGGCCATCCGATGATGTTGCCGGAGGCCTTCGGAAGCCCCTCCCGGACGCTAGCTTTACATAAGAATGGTTATCGGTGTTTAAACCACGGGAGTGGAAGTAGCTGCGAGTACTCCCGTGCTTGGAGGAACCGGGGTGTTTCCGCAGGTCAGGCGGGCTTTGCGACGGACCTGACCATTCTGTCGACACGGCTGAATTTGCCCGCGGATCCCTTGCCGCTATAGGTTTCCTGCATCTAATGCATGTTTCCATGGTTTAGGGGTTGCAGTGAGCGGTGCCATTCCGGGTTTCGTCCCGCGGATGCTGGTCGATCCGGACATTGGGCTGTTCCGGGCTGATGAACGGGTTTTTACTGCCATGCTCGATGGCTGGCGGGCGCAGATGTTGGCGCGCGGGCTCACGACCGAGACCATCAAGAAGCGTTGCCAGTTGCTGGAGCGTTTTCAGGGGTTCACGGGTGAATTTCCGTGGCAATGGGGCCCGGCTGACATCGAAGACTTCCTGGGCGATCTGCGTTCTGGCGAGAAGCCGATCAGCCTGAAGACCTTGCGTTCGTACAGCAACGCTGTAGCGATGTTCTGCTCCTACCTGACCCATCCGGGCTATGGGTGGGGCGAGTTCTGCGAACGGACTTTCGGTGATATTCCAAGCCAGATCTGCTTCGAGTGGAACATGCCACGGCACACCACCGATGATGCCGTCCCGGCGAAGAAGCGCTCGTTCACCAAGGCGGAACTGCAGCGGTTATTCGACTACATCGATGACCTCGTCGACCGGGAATACGCCGCCGGCAGTAAGCGCTGGCTGCCCCTGTTCCGCGACTCGGTGGCGTTCAAGGTCTGTTATGCCTACGGGCTTCGCCGGCGTGAAATGACCATGCTGGACCTGGAGGACTTCGGCCCGAACCCTCACGTCAGCGACTACGGCCGGTTCGGGGCAGTCCAGGTTCGGTTTGCCAAGGGCACCGCGGGCTCAGGACCCAGACGGCGCACCGTGTTGACCGTGCCGGAGTTCGACTGGGTCGTGGACCAGCTCAAGACATGGACATCCGGTGGATTGCGGCAGCAGTTCCCGACCGCAGAAAGGTCCTCGGCGCTTTGGCCGAGTGAGCGTGGCGCCCGGATGTCCCTGGGCTCGTTCGGGGATGCGTTCGCCGCTGCACGGGATGCCGTCGGCCTGCCCCAAGAGCTGGGCCTGCATTGCCTCAGGCATTCCTACGTGACCCACCTGATCGAAGCCGGTTACGACGCGGCCTTCGTGCAGACTCAGGTTGGCCACTCCTACGCCTCGACCACCGGGCTCTACACATCGGTATCGTCGGACTTCAAGCAGAAAACCGTGCAGCAGATGATTGCACGTCGCATCGCGAACTTGGAGGACCCAGATGCCTGAACAGCGCCGGATTGGCTACCGCTGGAACCTGCGAGCCTTGATGGCAAAACAGAACCTCTGGAAGACCACCGAATTGATGCCGCTCCTGAAATCCCGTGGCATCAATCTCTCCGAGAGTCAGGTTTACAGGCTGGTCACATCCACGCCGGAGCGCATTCCGGCCAGGACATTCGCCGCGCTCTGCGACATCCTGGACTGCACACCCAACGACTTGTTCGAACCATTCGTGGAAATGCGCGCCGCAGCGACAGCCAACGCCCCCAAGCGCAGCGAAGACCTCGGCATCCAACCAGGCAACCCGGTCGCACGACGCGTCCGACTCGTTGCTCCCGAAGACGGGTGAGTAGGCCACGCAAAGCAGAGGACCCCATCCGCTGGCCGGTCCCCTGCGGCCGCTGCGGCCAGCACCACCAAACCGTCGCTCGATGGCCCGATGGCGGAGTCTGCGGCTACTGCTACCAGCAAGCCAAACGCACTCGTGGCACCTGCGCCTGCGGCCACGAAGGCGTCCTGCCCGGAATTATCGATGACCAACCTGCCTGCCGTCGATGCTCAGGCATCCGACTCAACGTCGACTGCGAGAGCTGCGGAGCAGAAGACGAACTCCACAGCGGCGGCCGTTGCTGGAGCTGTGTGTTGGCCACCGTTGTTGATGGCCTGCTCACGGACCCGTCGCGGGGAGTCATGGCGCCCGAATTGATTCCGCTTGCTGCAGCATTGAAGTCGATGAAACGCGCCAACAGCGGCATCACCTGGATCCAGCAAAAGCACGTCACCGCTTTCCTTCGAAACCTCGCCGTCACGCCAGAAATCACGCATGAAAGCTTCGATGGATTGCCCGACTCGCGGACCCGCGAATACGTCCGCGGCCTCCTCACCGAACACGGGGTGCTGCCCCGCCGCGATGAACTCCGCACGCGTTACGAGAACTGGTCAGCACAGGCCTTAGACCGGGTCAGCAACCCTGAGGACCGTGACATCATCCGCCGCTACATCCGCTGGCATCACCTACGCCGGATGAACCAGATGGACGAAGTCACCCGCGGCACTTTCCTGCGTGCCAAGCAGCAAGTGACAGTCGCCATCGATCTGCTCAACTGGCTCACCGGCCACGGCACCAGCCTTGCCGGGCTGACCCAGGCTCGTCTCGACCTCTGGCAGGCAGAAGGACCTACCACCAGGCGGATTGCTGAACATTTTCTGAAATGGGCCATCAAGGCCAAGGCCGCTCCTGCAGGACTGGCTATCATCCCGCATCGTCGTGGAACGAGCCCCAAACTCGACAAGTCAGGACAGGATGAAGCACTAAACCGCGTGTTCCAGGCCGGCGGACAAATTGAAGCACGAGATCAGGCCGCCGCGATCCTCGTTCTTGTCTTCGGGCAACAGGCCGAAAACATAGCGCGCCTAACCTGGGATGACGTGACCGTCACCGAAGAACAGGTCACCATCCAGCTGGGAACGATCCAGATCACACTGCCTGAGCCCTTAGATGCGCCCTGGCGGGAACTCGCCGCAAACCCCGGCCACAACCTAACCGCCTCGCACCCGAACACCAACTGGGTATTCCGCGGAACCTCACCCGGCCGGCACATCCACCCAGGACACCTCACAACACGCCTCAGCAAGCTATTCAGCACCCGAGCCGCGCGACTCGGAACTCTCCACGAGCTCACCAAACTCGCACCCGTGGCCATCATCGCCGACACCCTCGGCTACTCCCCTACAACCATCGAACGCCACGCTACCGACTCAGCAGCCGCCTACGCCCAGTACATCTCAGCCGTGCGCGGCGCTGTTACAAGCAGATGAGACTGATCAGTTCAGAGACACTCCGCTAATCGGACGAAGCCACTGCAGAGCGACACCTACTCCCGGCCCACGAATACCCGTGCATGCCAGTTGAAAACTGGCAGGGAACAGGGCTCCAGGATGCTGTGCGTGGAAAACGACGACGATTCGGCCGCGCTCCAATTTGAACTGCTCGCCTCGGTAGACCTTGGCCCCTGCTGAACTGACCCCGTGGAGCATTTCCTTAGAAGGTCCTACAAAAGTAAAAGATCCACAAAAGGTCACGGGCGCACGATTCCCCCTTCAGGGAGCCCTTCGCCACGTGTTATGCGGCTACTTGTTGCGGCCGTCAGCAAGCGTCGTCCTGCAGCTCCACGAATAGATGACATCTATATCCATTGCAAGATTATCTATTGGGGTTATTGAGGCTGCGTACCTAATCTAGTGACATGCCCCACATAAAGGTGAAGGTTCACTCGCCGACAAGGGCGACGGGCGTGCTTCCCCTTTCCGGAAACTCTTTACGAGAGAGAACGATGCCCCAACCGCGGTCCCGGCCGGCGCCTTGAGCTCAACGTCGAACCTCAAGAACGTCCGGCTCGAGGCTCAGGTGCCCCGTCGAAATCACCCCTCAAGTTTGTAAGGATTTAAAGTGTCATCAACTTCAACAACCCAGGTCCGCAGCGGCCCGACTCGCGGCGAGCTCTTCCGCGTACGGGTAGCCAGCGGCATCGGAACCACCATCGAGTGGTACCTGTCCTTCTCGTACATCGCGGCTGCGGGCCTCATCTTCAGTCACCAGTACTTCGGTACCCTGGGACCGAATGCGCTGATAGTGTCGCTCGGTTCGGTAGCGGCAAGCTTTATCGCAAGTCCATTGGGGGGACTTATCGCCGGTCACTTTGGTGACCGCAAAGGACGCAAGGCAACGCTGGTAGCGACGTTGGCCCTGATGGGCGTCGCCAGTCTGGGCATCGGTCTGCTGCCAACGTATGACCAAATTGGCATTGCCGCACCGATCCTGCTCGTCGTCTTCCGCTTCATGCAGGGCCTGAGCACGGGCGGCGAATGGGGTGGTGCCGCCCTTATGTCCATCGAGTACGCACCTGCCAAGCGGCGCGGTTTCTACGGGGTGTTCTCGCAGATTGGAACGCCGGCTGGACTGGTTCTCTCCACTCTGGTCTTCTTCCTCGTCCAGATCTCGATTAGTCCTGAGCAGTTCACCGCCTGGGGATGGCGAGTCCCGTTCTTCCTGAGCGTGGTGCTCGTGTTCATCGGGCTGAAGATCCGTACGGCCATCGGAGAAAGCCCGGTCTTCGCCGAAATCCGCGAGAACGAAACAGAAGTACGGGTACCGCTGAAAGAAGCCTTCCAGCACCACTCCTGGCAGATGTGCCTCGCCGGCGGTGCGTTCGTTGCCAACATCGCCGTCGGATACATCTTCATCGGTTATCTGCCCGCGTATGCCTACAACTCCCGGGGAATGGACCCTGCCGCGGTCAACCTGGTCCTGATGGTGGCGGCCATGGTTTGGATCGCTTTCACAGTCCTCGGCGGACAATTGTCGGATAAGTATGGCCGCCGCAAGACGATGTGGTGGTTCTACCTTGCAATGGGTCTGTGGTCTGTCCCGACGTTCCTCCTGGTCGACACCGGCTCCATCGCGGCATTCGCTCTAGCCGTGGTCGTTCTGGCAGCAACCCTGGGTGCGAGCTACGGTCCCCAGAGCGCGCTGTTCGCTGAACTCTTCCCGCCCCGGCTGCGCTACACGGCGGCTTCACTCCCCTACGCTGTGGGCGGGATCGTGGGTGGAGCCTTCGCTCCCGCACTCTGTGAGTGGCTGCTGCAGACCACAGGCAATTCAACATCCATTGCCGGCTACATGATCTTCTTCGTGGTCGTGTCGCTGATCAGCATCATCATCTTGAAGAACTCCTACTTCGTCGGCTTCGCAGACGAAAACTTCCGCGGCAGTAAGGCAGTCTCAAATTCCAGCTCCTAGCCCGGGTCGAGGATCCCGCAGGAACTCCCCAGTCCCTGCGGGATCCTCTTCGTTGGCTGCAAAACAATCCCGAACCTGGCGCGGCTACAGGTATCCGGGATTCTTGAAACGCCGCACCACGCGAACACCACTGGCGTATAAGAGTAGAGGGAGTTGCAAAAAAATGCAGGGACTGTCAAGACGGTCTTCGAACGGGGCGATTTCGGCTGCCCTTGAGGAGCACATCGAGCGGGCCGACCGCACACGCCACCTGAACGGCTTCACCTACCGGAACGACGAGGCGGCGAGGGAGCGTGCTGCTGAACTGGACGCCGACCCCGATGCATGCCCGGGGGGCCTGCTCCGCGGATGGGTTGGAGTGATCAAGGACAGCATTCACGTAAAGGATGCCCCCAATTCCGCCGGCACTCCCCTGCTCCGGAACTTTGTTCCCCAAAAGGATGCACGAGTCGTGACAGCCGTACTGAATCAGGGGGCCATTGTCCTGGGCAAGGCCAATATGCATGAGCTGGCGCTGGGAACGACGTCGAATAATCCAACGTTCGGCCCGGTCCGGAACCCCTACGGGGAGGACCACTCCTCGGGCGGGAGCAGCGGCGGAACCGCAACTGTTGTTGCTTCAGGTGCGGCACGGTTCGGACTTGGAACCGATACCGGCGGCAGCGTCCGGATCCCCGCCGCGCTGACCGGGCTCTACGGGCTTCGCCCGACCACGGGCCGGTACCCGGGACATGGAGTGACGCCCCTGTGCTCATCACGGGACACCGTAGGGGTGATGACCAGGACAATGGCCGACCTGGACATCGTGGACCAGGCCATTTCCGGTGCGGCCGCCAACACTCCCTCGCCAGTCGAGTCCGGCCTTCGGCTCGCTGCTCCATCCGCACGCTATACGGACGAACTGGACCCTGAGGTGAGGCGGGTGTGGCTGGACTCCGTGCAGGCTTTGCAGGATGAAGGAATCACCGTGGCCGAGCTAGATACGAGCATCCCCGACGCTCTCGACGACGAATGGGGCATGGACATCGTTTTCGCTGAGGCCTACTCCGAGCTGCAGAAGTATCTTGCAGAATTCGTCCCAACGCTGACCCTGGATGAGCTGTTGGCGGGCATCGCCATGCCTGAAGTCGCGGCAGCCTTCGCCGCCAACCGGCCGGCGTCTGAGAAGGCACGGGAACTAATGGAACTGCAGGCGCGGTCGGCCAAACGTGCTGCAGCGAGCGAATACGCAAAGGCGTTTTCCGCAACAGGAACGTCCGCCCTCATCTTTCCGACGACACCTGTTCCGGCGCCCCGGCTCGGAGTAGATGACGAGAATGTACTGGTCGATGGCAAGCTGTGCCCGTCATTTAATACGTTGACGAGAAACATGAAACCGGGAAGCTTCGCAGGTCTGCCCGGCATCACGTTGCCGGCTGGAGTGTCTTCCGTCGGCCTTCCCGTGGGCCTGAGCCTTGATGGCCCCGCCGGCAGTGACCGGAGGCTGATTGCGATTGCCGGCTTCATCGACGGAGTACTGGCTAAAGCGGCCAGCTCAAGCCGGACGATCTGATACCTACAGCCGGACACGCCAGTCGTTATGCCAAACCAGGTCAGCCCCTCTCCGGAGAAGGGCTGACCCGGTTTGGCGTGTAGTCGGGGTTTAGCGCGGGCCTTTATGCCGCAGCCAAACGCAGCGGAAGGTCAACGAGAGGTTCGCAGCCGCTCTCAGTTATGACGACCGGCATGCTTTGATTAACGAAGCCAAGCCCGGCAACGTGAACGCTAGGAACGAGATGGAAAGTCATGCCTTTGATGAGTGGGCGCTCATCCAGCGGCCTGAGCTGCATGACGTCGTTCTCCCACCAAAGGGGAGGATATTCCCAGTAGTCGCGCGCAAGCTCGTCCGCCGCATGTGACGTCAAGCCAGGCCGCACGCCGTCAATAACAACCTGTGTGGCTTGCGCCACCAGGTCGAGGGCATCCAATACATGCTCGTCCACCGGACCACGCGGAAACGTGCAGCGGCCGGCCGACAAGGCAGGCTTTAGCTCCCAGAGCGAGGGCAACAACCACATCCCTGCCGCTTCGAATGCCGCCGTCGAACAGAACATCCGCCCGGTCCTCGACGCGATCCACGATCGCAGGAAGGGCTTCGAGGGTGGCGGGTGCTCCGCCAAGTTGCCGGCCGCCGTGGTTGGAGACGATAACGCCCTACGCTCCAAGATCAACACATAGGTCGGAGTCGTCCGGGTCCAGGATCCCCTTGACCAGGAGCGAGCCGTCCCAAATGTCCCTCATCCATCTGAGCTCGTCCCAGTCCATGGGTGCGGCCAGGAGCCTCTTCTGGTGGCGGCGGACCGGACCGCACCTCCCGCTGGACTGAGATTTTTCATGGTGGTCCGCCGCTGGACCAGATACGCACAGCGCCAGCCGGGCCGGAGGGCAGCCGACAGGATGCGCGCGGGACTGAGCGTTGGCGGCAGGCCCATTCCGTAGCGCTGTTCCCCCAGCCGGTTTCCGACAGCCGCCATGTCGACGGTGACCACGAGTGTCTTTTTGCCCTCTCCATCATCGACCGGGAGAGCTCCCGGTCTCCCCAGAGATAGCGCTGGAACCAATGGCTGGAGGACGTCCCTCGGCCATTTCTTCGATGGAATAGGTGGAGGCGCTGGAGAGAACCGAGCGGGTGCCCATCTGCTCGGCCGCGCCCTACTCTCCATGCCAGTGCGCGGCTCCGCAGAATTATCCGGAGCAAACATGACGGGGAGGTCGAGGGCCTCCCCTGCCCCGGTCGTTGAGAGGTCAACGGGCCAGGTGCAGGTCAGCTGCGTACGCGCGGGACAGTTGCTGCTATGGCGGCGCCGACGACGGCGATGGCCCCGAGGGCGAAGAATGCAGTGGACGTCGGTGCTCCGCCGGCCATGAGCAGGCCGGTCAGTGAAGGACCGATGATTCCGCCGATACGTCCGACGGAGGCTGTCCAGGCGGTGCCTGCCGCGCGGCACGAGGTCGGGAAGTGAGTTGCCGCAAACCCGTAGACCAGAGTCTGCGCGCCGATGGTGCCGGCGCCCGCGACGAATGTCAGCAACAGCAGGAAGGGGGTCGCTCCCTTGATGCTGAGCAGGCAGATGGCTACCGAGGCGGCGCCGAAGGCCGCAGCCACAACCAGGCGGGGCCCGATGCGGTCGGCGATCCGGGAGGCGAAGAGTGGAACGATGATTGCGCCGGCGTTGAGCACCAGGAGAAATGTCAGTGCCGAGCCGAGTTCGTAACCGCTGGCCCGCATCAGCTGCGGCAGCCACGTGTTGAGTCCGTAGGTGAGGAACAGCCCGCAGCCGCTGAGAAGGCCAATGAAGACTGTGGATAACCGGCGTTCCTTAGTGAAGAGCGCCAGGGGGCCGCGGCGCGTGGTGCTTTTGGAATCCGCGTTTGACGGTGCGTCCGCTTCGTCCAGGGTCGACTCCAGGCCATACCTCTCAGCAATTGCCAGAGCCTCTTCGTGGCGGCCACGAACGTTGAGGAACGCCGGTGACTCGGGGAGGAAACGCAGGGCCAGCGGAACAATGGTAATAAGGGGCAGCGCGCCGATCAGGAACATGCCCTTAGGTCCGAAGGGCCCGAGCACGACCAGGCCAAGCAGCGCCGCGAGCAGGCCACCGGTGGGGTATCCAACCCACATGATGGCGCTGTACGTGTTGCCGCGGCCTTTGGGTGCAAACTCCACGGCCAATGCCGCCGCGGTGGGGATGAGAGCCCCGACGCCTACGCCGACCAGGAACCGGGCGAACCCGAATACGGTGATGTTGGGTGCCAGTGCGCAGACGACCATCCAGGCGGAGAACCAGACAGTAGAAGCGATAACGAGCTTCCGGCGGCCGACGAAATCGGCGATCAGGCCCATGCCGACAGAACCGACCAGCATACCGACAAGGACATAGCTGCCAATCAGACCAGCAGTGACAGCAGTCAGTCCCAGCGAGGGGTCGGCGAGCATGGAGGGCAGGGAGGTGCCATAGGCGACCATGTCGTAGCCTTCGGCCACGATGGAGAAAAAGCAGAGTGCGAGTACGGCTTTGCCGGACTTGGTTTTAGTGCGTCGTTGCACTTCAACGGACATGGGGTTTCCTCTCGGAGGTGATGTGATGTCGGGGTTGCAGTCAGGCTGAAGCCCATGCGCCAAGGACGTGAACCATTTGACGCATGGGCTCCTGAAGGCAGGTACTTCTGTCGGAGGCAGAAGTCCCGAAGGTCGGGGCGACCTGTACTTACGTGCCGGGGCCTAACGAATGGTTTCGCTGGCCAAGAGAGTCAGTGCGCTGAGGACAGGTGCCGGATGGCCCCCTTCTCCACCTAGGCGGACAATTGCGCCTCCGATGTAGTCGGCCTCGGTGCGCCGTTTTGCCTCACGGTCCTGAAGCATCGATGTCTTGTGGTCCTTGGCGTGGACGTACGCTCCGTCCAGTGCGGCCTGGATCCGTTCCCGTGACACGTGCACGTCCTGGCTCTCCGCCACGAGAATGGTTTCATCGACGACCCGGGACACGATGTCCAGGGCAGCTGCGCTTGCGGCAATCTGGCCGACTGTCTGGCCTGTGACGGCGCTGAGCGTGTTCAGGGCTGCATTGAAGGCAAGCTTTTCCCAGATGTGTGTCTGGATCTCGTCTTCCAGCGTTGCGGTGAGTCCGGCCTCATTCAGGGTATGCACGAGGCCCTGGAGGAAAGGCTCCTGCTGACCGGAGAACGTGCCCACGCGGACCTTGCCACCCGCGCCGGTGGAAATGTGGCCGGGCCGTTCCAGGTCGGCAGGGAAGTCGGTGATGCCGACCAAAGTACGCTCTGGTCCGAAGGTACCCGCCAGAGTGTCAGCGTTTCCCAGCCCGTTCTGGAGCGTCAGCCCGAAGGTGGCGTCGCCAATCAGGTGCTTGATGGAGGCCACTGCTGCCTCTGTGTGGAAGCTCTTCGTAAAGACGATGATGAGCTCAAGCGCCTCATTGAAGTCCGCGGCCGTTCCCGCGGTCACCGGAGTGTGACGCGGTACCCCAGCGGCCGTAATGGTGATGCCTTCGGCGTTGAGGGTTTCGATGGTTGCCGGTGCTGCGTCGATGAACCGGACTTCGTTGCCAGCCATCTGCAGGCGTCCTCCGAAGAGCTGTCCCATGGCTCCTGCGCCAACAATGCCAATTTTCATGTCTTTTCCTGCCTTATACGTTGTGCTTGCTTCAATCACTTCGCAGTGTTTTTCCTGCGCAGTCGCGGAGTTAGAAGGGGTAGCGGGCGATGTCTTTCTGCAGGGTGACCCACTGGATGTCTGTGAAAGACTCGATGTTGGCTTCGGCTCCGCCGATCCGGCTTCCGTTTCCGGAATTGCCCACACCCCCGAACGGAATATGGGCTTCGTCGGCGACCGTCTGGTCGTTGATGTGCACCAGTCCGGAGGGAATCTGCCGTGCCACGTCCCAGGCGTTCATGGCGTCCGCCCCGATCACAGACAAGGACAGGCCATATTCTGAGTCCTTCGCCAGGTCAACTGCTTCCTGCACGGTGCTGAAGCGGATGACCGGAGCGACGGGGCCGAAGACTTCCCCGCAGTACGCCGGGGTGTCAGGCCGCACATTGTCTAGGACTGTGGGTTCGTAGAAGAGCCCCTCGAAATTGCCACCAGCCACGATCGTTGCGCCGCTTGCGGCGCTGTCCTGCACCAGGCGGTGGACGTTCTCCAACTGCTTTGCATCGATGATGGGGCCGAGAGCCACTTCCGTGGTCGCAGGGTTACCCACCGGCAGATTTCGCGCCTTTTCAGCGAGCTTTGCAACATACTCATCGGCGACGGATTCGTGCACGATGTGCCGTCCGGCTGCCATGCAGATTTGACCCTGATGAAGGAAGGAGCCCCAGGCGCCCGCCGATGCAGCGAGATCGATGTCCGCGTCCTCCAGCACGATGATCGCGCTGTTTCCACCAAGCTCAAGGTGGGCGCGCTTGAGGTGTCTGGCCGCGGCAGCCGCCACATGCCGCCCAGCTGTCGTTGACCCTGTAAATGCAACGACACGGACGGCGCTGTTTGCAACCAGGGCCGCCCCCGCCTCGGCGTCACCCGGGACCATCTGCAGGACGCCTTCGGGCAGGCCTGCTTCTTCGAAGACACGGGCGATCGACACGCCACCGCTGACGGCAGTCCGAGTGTCCGGTTTGAGGACGACGGCATTGCCGAGGGCGAGGGCGGGCGCCACGGCGCGGGTCGCGAGCAGGAGGGGGAAGTTGAAAGGTGCTATGACGCCGACAACGCCCACCGGTGTCCGGCGGCTAAAGCTGATGCGGGATGGGTTTGCCGCCGGAAGCAACTCGCCCTGGGCCCTGGAAGGCAGGGCAGCTGCCTCGTAGCATTCCAGCGCGGCCTGGCGTGTTTCCAGCTGTGCTTTGGCTGCGACTGAGCCCGATTCCCGGATAATCCAGGTGCCAATTTCTTCGGCGTGCTCTTCGAACAGTGCCGCCGCACGCCGCAGAACCGCTGCCCGTTCTTCAAACGGAGTTTCAGCCCAGGCCTTCTGTGCTGCTTTGGCTGTCGTGCAGGCCTGGTCTATGTCGGCTGCGGAACCGCAGCCGATCGTCCCCAGCGATCCTCCGGTCGCAGGTTCAAGGACGGTTTGATCGGCAGCAGTTCCAAAATCCCAGGCTCCGGTGAAAATCCTGCCCTGCCAGAGGGCGGGATTCATGAGTGATGCCTTGGCGGTGCCGACAACGTCGTCGACGGTGATGGTGGACATATCTATCCTTTGTGGATCGTTGTGAATCTACGACTCGAACTGAGTGTGGATTTCGATGAGGGCTGGTTTCTGGCTTTCCAGGGCCTTGAGCAGTGCGGCGCGGAGAGCCTCCCGGGTACTTACGGACTCCGCTGCCACGCCGTAACCACTGGCAATCTGGGCGAAGTCGAGGCCAGGAACATCCAGCCCCGGTGTCTCCCCGGTTCCCAAGAGCTTGGAGAAGCCCCTCAGGGCTCCATACGTGCCGTTTTTCATGATGAGGAAAATGCACGGGATGTTGTACTGGGCTGCGGTCCACAGGGCAGTGATCCCGTAGTTGGCCGACCCGTCGCCGATGATGCCGATGACGCGCCGGTCCTTGTGCGCGAGCTGTGCCCCTACCGTGGCGGGGAGTCCAAAGCCGAGGCCGCCGGAGGCGGGGAAGAAGTAGCTTCCCTGCTGCTTCAGGTCCATTTGCTGCCAGAACGCAGCGGACGTCGACGTGGATTCCTTGACGTAGACGGTGTCGGCCGGGGCCGTGATGCGCAGTTCCTCAAACACGGCTTCAGGGTGGATTGCGTCGAACGTGCTTGCTGCGGGTTCGGCGAATTCCGGCAGTTCGGGCAGCGGTTCACGGATGGTCTGGTTGACGGCTTCAGCCAGAGTCTGCAGCGTGCCCCGAACGGATGCCACGTATGAGTTGCCCATGGGTGCCCTGGCGGCCTCCCCTGCATCACTGGTCACGTGCAGGATGCGGGTGCCGTCCTTGAGGTAGGCGCCCGGAACATACTGGTGGTACCGGAACACGGGTGCGCCGACGACGAGAACGACGTCGTGATCGTGCAGTATTTCCGAGATGTCTTTGATGGAGGCGGGAAGGACGCCCCGGAAGCTGCGGTGGCGGGTTGGAAACGGGCAACGGGAAGCCGATGGTGCGATCCATACCGGTGCTGCCAGCTTGTCCGCCAGCGTAACGGCGAAATCGTTGGCATAGTCTGCATCAACTTCCGGGCCGAGGACGATCACGGGGTTGGTGGCAGAGTCCAGCTCGTCGATCAGTTCCCGAGCCTGCTCGGCGCTGAGCGCCTGCGCCGCAGTGGTTGTACGGCCGGCAAGGTGACGTGCTTCCGAGGGTGAAGTCTTATCCCAGTCGTCGTAAGGAATGGAGACATAAACGGGCCCCTTTGCGGGCAGCTGTGAAATGTGGACGGCCTGGCTGATGGTCCGAGGCACATCTTCTGCGCACAGCGGCTCTGCGCTCCACTTAACGAGCGGCTGCGGCAGGGAGGGTGCGTCCATGTTGGCGAGCATCGCCTCCAGCCCCACCATTGAACGGACCTGCTGGCCGGCTGTGATGACCAGTGGCGAGTGTGAGTACGCGGCGTTGGTCAGTCCACCCATGGCGTTGCCTGACCCTGACGCTGCGTGCAGGTTTACGAAGGCCGCATTGCCTGATGCCTGTGCAAACCCGTCGGCCATGGAGATCACCGCACCTTCGTGCAGGCCAAGAATGTACTGAAAATCCTCGGGGAAGTCCTGGAGGAACGGGAGCTCGTTGGAACCGGGGTTGCCGAACACCGTGGTCAACTTGTTCTGCCGCAGAATTTCCATCGTTTCTGCTCGGATGGTGTGCGTCAACGAAAGCCTCATTTCTTGATTGGGGGCGGGGATCACTTGTTAAAAGACTAGAAATTGCACGGTCATTTATCCAATAGATAAACCTATGGCGCGTATAGACTGCCTCTATGGTGAATGATGCCGTTCTGGAGAACTACGATTTGAACCTGATGCGGACCTTCGTGCGCATCTATGAGACGAGGAGCGTCAGCCGGGCGGCGGACCTGCTTTTCATCAGCCAACCGTCAGTCAGCTACGCCCTGGCCAAGCTGCGACGCATCCTCAGAGATGAACTCTTCCTGCGGGGGCCGGATGGTTTAGTACCCACCGCTGTTGCGGTAGCCGTATACCCGCAGCTGCGCCACTCGCTGGAGGCTATGGATGAGGCGGTGCAGGGCGTTACCGTCTTCGATCCGCGAACGTCACGACGCAATTTTCGACTGTTGCTTACGGATATTGGTGAGATTGCGCTGCTCCCCGCAGTCCTGGCACGGATTCAGGATCTGGCGCCATCGGTGTCCGTAGAGATCCTCCCTTTGGTCTACGGGACTGCTCGGGAGGACCTTACCCAGGGCAAGGCGGATGCGGCAATCTGTACGCCGCGCATCGACGCACCCGATCTGGTTCGGGACCAGCTCCTGGTACAGGCCTACTGGGGTATTTGCTCGGCGTCGCATCCACGCATAGGCACTGAACCAAGTGTGGAGGAGTTCCTCAAGGAGCGGAGGGTCGTCGTCAGTGAGCAGCTTGGCCACGAGCACATTCAGCAACGGATGCGGGAGCTCAACTACGACCAGCCCCCGGCGGTCAGGCTCCCTCATTTCTCCGCCATGCCACATGTTCTGGCCAGCACTGACTATCTCGGCATTGTCCCAGAGATGGTGGCCCAGATCTTCGCGGCTGAAGGGCCGATCAAGATGTTCAAGCTGCCCTTTTCAGTCCGGGCGGGAAATGTTTCTCTCTACACATACCGCCGGCCGGGTCCGATGCCCGCGCTTGACTGGTTTCGGGAGACGATCCGCGATGTCTTACAGGAGAACCCTGACGAGGTGCGGTAGCGCTGAGATGTCCGGCTTGGTACGACCGGACAAATGCCTATGGGCCGCTTCGCCTCCTGCGGATCAGAGGGCTCCTCCTGTCATCACCCAAGGCTGCTTTTGCATCGAGGCTGGGTGAGGGCGGGTGCCGAAGTCACGCTGTCTCCGCTGACGTGGAACAGGATTTAGCCTAGTACGTTCCCCCGGCGATCGCCGCTCAGCCTGTGACCCGGAAGTCGTTCCTTGGAACACGAGGGAGCGCTTGTGGTGTCGGCGCCTGTTAACCAAGCGGCTCAGACGCTCCCGTAGGCTGAAAACAATGAGAAAGGAAGAGGGATGTCGCCTCGGGCAGAAAGCATGGCACTCAAGGGTGAGCAAACCCGGAAGACCGTCTTGGACACGGCAATTGAGCTGTTCGGGGAGAGAGGTTACGGAGGATGTTCTCTAAGTCAGATCGCGAAGCAAGCGGGCATTGTCCAGTCGGCGGTTTATCACCACTTCGGCACCAAAGACAACCTGCTGACCGAGGCGCTCGAATCCCACTATCCCCGCTCCGCCACGCGCGCTGACATCCAGGCAATCCACCGGGGGGAGACCACTTTTTCCGAGGAAATCGTGAGGGTGACCGTATCCAATGCCGCAGATCCCCACTTGGTGAAGTTCTTCTCCGTAATGATCGGCGAGTCCTTGACGGAGGCACATCCCGCCGCCGCTTTCTTCCGCGAACGCTACAGTGCGGTCACGTCTGGCATGACGGATGCAATCGCCCATGCACGCGGCATTGCAGACGCCACCAAGATCAAAGAGATCGAACTGCTGGTCCGCAGCACATTCGGCGGAATGGACGGCCTGCAAATGCAATGGCTCCGGGATCCGGGGGTTGACCTGGTCGGCGGCGTCCGCCTCCTGGCCCGCATGGCTGCAGCAGAAATAGATCGGATCGCAACAAGCTAACTTCCAGCGCACGCCGCCAGCATCGCCGGAATTGCAAGAGCCTGCGCTCTATCCAGCTCATAGAAAAAAGCATCTTGCGTGAACTGTCTCACATTGGCTAACATACAGGTGGGTTAACCAGTATGTTCATCCCGACTTCATGCTTAGTTTGTAAACACAAAGGAGTGCCATGTCTGAGGCAGCAACGGTGCCGGGCTCAGTTCCCGTTCTTGAAAGTTCCCCCGACCGCAATTTGAGGCTGACGGGACAACACGTTGGCGGCTGGTTCATCACCAAGTACGTCGGCGCGTTGATCGGTCTTTGGATCGCTCTAATTACACCTGCGTCCGTCACCCTTGCCCTGCGGGTGGGACAAATCGACCCTGCGGGAAAGGCAGGATCCCTCGCCCTCGTGGCTAGCGTCGGAGCAGCCTGCGCCCTGTTCGCCAATCCCATTTTCGGAGCCCTGAGCGATCGGTCCACTTCACGGTTCGGGCAGCGCAAGCCGTTCATCGCCTGGGGATTCGGGATCGGAGTGCTCGCGGTGCTGGGAATCGGCATGGCCCCTTCGATCGCATTGGTGGCTGCTGGATGGGCGATCGCTCAAATCGCATTCAACGCTTGCGTGGCTGCACTCATTGCGGTGCTGCCCGAGCGGGTCCCCAACAAGCTACGCGGCAGGGTTTCGGGATTCATGGGCATGACCGGCCAGGTCGGCGTTGTCGTGGGCACCTTCCTCATCCAGCTCGTAGGGACGGCCGGGGCCGCAATGTTCATCGTGCCCGCAATTCTAGGGACCATGCTTGTCCTGCCTTTTGTTGTCACGCTCAAGGAAACCCGCCGCACCCGGGACGAGGTTGGCCGTGTTAGCCTCGCCAACCTTGTTGGGTCGCTGTGGATCAACCCCTTCCGCCACCGGGACTTCGGCTTTGCCTGGGCTGGCCGTTTCCTGGTCTGGACTTCCCTGTACCTGCTGACGACCTACAAGACGTACTTCCTGATCGACCACCTGGGCTACACGACCGCCAACGTGGCACCGATCCTGACGCTGGCGATGTTCATTCTCGCCGTCGCCGTATCCGTGGCAAGTATTCCCGGCGGCTGGCTTTCGGACCGCATCGGTCGCCGCAAGGTCTTCGTGGTGGCCGCATCCCTGCTTTTTGTCGCCGCGATGCTCGTGGTCGCATTTTCAACCACAGTCGAGGGCTTCCTCGTCGGCATCGCTTTGGCCGGCCTCGGAAACGGCCTCTACATGGGCGTTGACTACGCTCTCGTGGCCCAGGTTCTCCCGAACAGCGGATCGGAAGCCGGAAAGGGCATGGGCGTTTTCAACCTCTCCTCAACCCTGCCCCAGACACTCGCACCGATGATTGCGCCTGCGCTTCTTGCAATTGCGGCCAGTGGAACGACCGGAAACTACACCAGCCTCTATCTCACCGCCGCCGTCCTGGCGATGCTCGGAGCGCTCTGCATCACCTTCATCCGCGGCGTGAAGTAACACGCTGACAGCTCGAACGTACAAGAAAGACAAGATCTTGACTCCTGAAACCACCGACCGGGTTGCCCTCACCACCGGAGCCGGATACTGGACTACCCATGCAGTCCCGGATATTGGGCTTCGATCGCTCCGCCTCGCCGACGGGCCTCATGGCCTTCGCGTTCAGAACGACGACGATCCCGACCACCTCGGCATCGGCCGAAGCGCCCGGGCAACCTGCTTTCCGCCGGCCGTTGCCCTCGCCTCGTCCTGGGACCAGGAACTGATCACCAGGGTCGGTGCTGCCCTCGGCGCCGAGGCACGTGCAGCTGGCGTCGACGTCATCCTGGGACCAGGCATGAACCTCAAGCGAAGCCCGCTGTGCGGACGGAATTTCGAGTACTACTCGGAGGACCCGTTCCTCAGCGGCGTCCTTGCCGGGGCCGCCGTGTCCGGGATCCAGTCGCAGTCAGTGGCGGCCTGCATCAAGCATTTCGCCGCCAACAACCAGGAGACTGACCGGCAACGCGTGAGCGCGGACATGGACGAGCGCACACTCCGCGAGATCTACCTGCGCGGCTTCCAGATCGCCATCCGCAATGCTTCGCCCTGGACGATCATGACCTCCTATAACCGCATCAACGGAACATATGCATCCGAGGATTCCTGGCTGTTGACGACCGTCCTGAGGGACGAATGGGGCTTTGACGGCGTGGTCATCTCTGACTGGGGCGCAGTCCACAATCCCGTGGGTTCGATTTCAGCCGGGTTGGATCTGCGGATGCCGGGCCGGCAGGATGACCCCCGTCCTGCTGCCGCCTTGGCCAGTGGTGAGTTAAGTGAAGAATCCCTGAACCGCGTCACGGAGGCAATGGTCCGGCTCGCTGACCGGACGCGTCCCCACGGCAACCCCGCGCCGGTTGACTACGACGCACACTATGACCTCGTCCGCCGCGCCGCCGCCGAGTCAGCAGTGCTTCTCACCAACGATGGAACCCTGCCTCTCTCTTTCTCAGCGGACAAGGGCGTCGTCGTCATCGGAGAACTTGCGCAAACCCCGCGGTTCCAAGGAGCAGGCAGTTCCCTGGTCAATCCGTACCAGTCGACCTCGATCCTCGACGCACTGTCCGGCCGCGCTTCAGCCACCGGAACGGACCTGCAATTCGCGCCGGGTTACGCGCTTGACGGCCAGCCCAACGGCGTCCTCCTGCAGGAGGCTGTGGATCTATCGCGTGACGCTGGGACGGTCATCCTTGTGCTCGGGCTACCACCGGCGGCTGAAGCTGAAGGCCGCGACCGGGAGACCCTGTCCCTGCCGCAGGCCCAGATCGACCTGCTCCGTGATGTAGCAGGCGCAACCCAGGGAAAGCTGGTTGTAGCGCTCATGAATGGGTCGGCTGTCACCACGAATGCATGGCGGGATGATGCAAACGCGATCGTGGAGTTCTGGCTTACCGGAGAAGCCCAGGGCGACACCGTGGCTGACGTGCTGCTCGGCGACGTCAACCCTTCAGGCAAGCTGGCCGAGACAGTCCCGGTGAGGATTGAAGACACTCCCGCCTTTCTGAACTTCCCTGGGGAACATGGACACGTCCGGTACGGGGAAGGTATCTACGTCGGATACAGGTACTACGACGCTCGGGGTCTGGAGGTCGAGTACCCGTTCGGCCACGGTCTCTCCTACACGCAGTTCACATACTCCAGCCTCACCCTCACTCCGACGCTCACCGGCGACCCGACGGCCTTCACCGCAGAATTCACAGTGACAAACACCGGAGACCGTGCAGGCGCTGAAGTCGCCCAGCTCTACGTGACTGACCGCGGAAGCAGCCTTGAGCTGCCTCCCCAGGAATTGCGGGGCTGGAGCAAGATTCGGCTCCAGGCTGGGGAATCCCGCCGCATCGTCATCGCCGTCACCCGTGAGGACATGCAGCACTGGAGCCCAGCAGTCAGGGCCTGGATCTATGAGGGCGGACTGACAACGGTCAGCATCGGCTCATCCTCCCGCGACATTCGACTCAGCGGCACAGCGTACATTCCAGGGCATCCCGTCAAACCCGAGCTCACCCCCTTCTCCAGCTTCGGTGAATGGCTCGATCACGCCACCGCCGGCGGCAAAATCCGATCCCTGCTCGATGAACGGGGAGGCATCCGCGGACGCGCCGGCGACCTTTACAACGACGAGGGAGCCAGGGCCAGCATTTTGAGTCTCCCAATGCAGGCGCTGGTTGAATTTCCCGGAGTTCCACTGACACAGGAGGACTTGACCGTTCCAATCCCTCAGGAAGCGATGGCCGGGCACTAAGGGCGCCGGGGCCTCGAAGGGACCATCTACGCTGAAGCACGTGTAGCTGACAGCCGTATTTGATACGGCGTTGCAAACCTGTTTCGAGGTGTTATCCCCCTATGGGGAGAATAAGGGTATTGCGGTGAGGAACGACAGTGAAAAGATGCACGGGCCCGGCAGCAGGAGCGTGCCTCCTCCGGCAGACCGCTTTATTTTATGGGGAGCAGTCGACGACTGGTCTCAGCTCCAAGGTCTGGATATCGAGATCCGTGACGGTGGGGAATTCATCGACCGGGGGCGGGTGGAAGTAGTCACAGCAGACGGAAGCCTTCTTTGGCTGCAGCAGGAAGGCGCCACCCAGCGGCGGCTTGTTGAGATGCAGCCAAAACTGCAGGTTCAGATCTATCGCTGACCCGGTCGCGCCCATTGCCGCCGGCAGCCGCTACCGGAAGGCGTGGCCCGTATGTCCCACCCCTGCCGCGCTTTCTTCGTGGACGAGTGCCTTGAGGGTCTCGTCCACATAACCTGGCGCTGCGCCGCACCTGGAGGCAGAGCACGTAAGACACTGGAAGTCCACGTTAAATCCTTCCCATCCTCGGACGCTCTGATCCGTGTACAGCCGCGCGCAGCGTTGCTCTCCATCTGCCGTGGACGAGCGGAGAGAGACCCTGCGCTCACCAGCCACATGTGAGGTTGGTGTGGCACGGCGGCTGCCCGGCTTGCTACACCACGATGGCGCTGTCCGTCCTGCCCCGTTCCCTGTAAGCTCCGGGGCTCATCCCGTGGACGGACGCAAAGGCCCGGGAAAACGTGCGCTCGTTGCTGAAGCCTGACCGGGCAGCCACAGTTGCAAGAGGATACGTGGTGCAGTGGAGAAGACCCGTGGCATGCTCGATCCGTAGCCGCCGAAGCAGATCTGCGGGTGCAGTGTTCCTCTGCTCGAGTGCCAGATACAAGGTCCGCCGGGAAATATGGAAGCGGGCGGCCAGGGTTTCCGGGCTCAAATCAGGATCGGTGGCATGTTCGCGAGCAAATTCGACAATTGTGGCGGCCAGCGCCGCCGTACCCAGTGGCGCCGGCCTTCCCAGGTGACGGGACAGTATGCCATGGACGAGTTCTACGGCAATCCGTTCCAGGCCATCTGACTCCGTCGACTGCCTGCACTCCGAGAGTTCATTGAGACAGGTGTGCAGCACCTTTAGTGACGGTGAAGGGTCGATGCTGCGCGATGCCAGGTCCCGGAGACCGCCCTCAGGCATCCTAAGGGCCCCGACAGGCAGAGAGAAGATCAACTCGCTGATGTGTGTGGGGAAGGACAGCTCGTACGGATCCGCGGTCAGGTAGAGCACAGCTTGCCCCGGTTTCTGAACCGACTGCCGGCCCATCTGGGTCACATTCGCCCGTCCGGATAAGTGGCATACGAAGAGCAAGCGCGCCTCGTGTGGATCGGCAGTCAGCTTTGCAGTCCGCTCCAGCGTAGAGGCTCCGGAATCCACAAGGCTGACCCTTGTTCCGCCGTTGAAATGCCGCTCCTTTATGGTGCCTTCAAAGCCGTCCGCTATGCGCTTGACCTGAAGCGGAACGAAACAGCGCTCCACTGCCGCAGCCCACTCGTCAGGTGTTCGTGCCACCTTGGATACTCCCACATCATCCATCTTGGGCGCGCGTTGTTTCCGACCCGTGTCGGCGACGTTACGCCACAGATGCATTGTTGTTCCTCCAATTCTTGATGCACGAAATGACGGGTCACGTGCACAGCCTGACGTCGCCGTGATTGGCCCATCCGGAAAAAATTGAAGCCTCACTACTCATTGGAAGAGGGATTCACAATGACTCACTACGTTGAGAAGTTCACGGCCGCCGTTGTGCAGGCGGAGCCTGTCTGGCTGGATCTGCAAGGTTCCGTGGATAAGACAATTGCTCTGGCAGAAGAGGCAGCTGGTAATGGAGCGAACATCGTTGCTTTTCCCGAGACCTGGGTTCCTGGCTACCCCTGGTGGATCTGGCTGGACTCAGTAGCGTGGCAGAGCCAGTTCGTTGTCCCGTACGCACAGAACTCGCTTTCCCTCGACTCACAGGAATTCACGGCGATCACAGACGCCGCACGCCGCCTCGGAATTGCGATTGCCCTTGGACACAGCGAACGCGTGGGCGGGTCCCTCTATATGGGACAAGCCCTTATCAGTTCAGACGGTACGGTGCTGAAGACCCGGCGGAAGCTCAAGCCCACACATGTGGAGAGGTCCGTATTTGGCGACGGCGACGGTTCCGATGTGGCGGTTGTGGACAGTGAATTCGGCCGCTGGGGCGCTTTGTGTTGCGCTGAACACCTCCAGCCCTTGACGAAGTACGCAATGTTCGCACAGCGGGAGCAACTTCACATCGCTGCCTGGCCCAGTTTCTCCATCTATGAGAACGCCGCCTACCTGCTCGGCCCTGAAGTGAATACCGCAGCGAGCCAACAGTATGCAGTTGAGGGTCAGACATTCGTGCTGGCACCGACCAGCATTATCGGCAAAGCGGCCTACGACACTTTTGTGGACACGGAACAAAAGCGGGAACTTCTGAAGCTCGGGGGCGGTTATGCACGCATCTACGGCCCTGACGGCCGCTCTCTCGCTACGCCCCTCGACCCCGCCCAAGAGGGGATCCTCTACGCCAACATTGACTACAACGAGATTCTTGGGGCGAAAAACGCCTACGACCCCGTGGGGCACTACTCGAGGCCGGACGTATTCCAGCTCCTTTTCAACCCGAACCCCCTTGACCGGGTCATCACGACTGAGCAGCTGACATCAGCCAACGAAACAGAGGTAGTTGAGCCTCGAGGCTGACCAAGGGAACAAACCGGTGTCCAGCGCCTGCACTGGACACCGGTGCCTCACTTGGCGAAACCTACCAAGAGGGCAGCGTCGGCAAGGGCCCGTCAGCCTCGACATTTTCAGCAACCCCGCGAGCCAGCCATTCGAGCAAGCCCTCGCGGTCAGAGGAGACGCGAAGGGCGCCGTCACCTATCACCCACTCGTCGCGTTCCTCTGTCACCAGCGTCATGCCGGGCGCGCCCTTGGCCCGCATCGTGCGAACAGCGGCTTCGAGTGCGTTGAGGACAGAGTCGGGGTCTGCTTCCTCGATCGTCCAGGCGGTGTCGAGGTCGTGGTGGTGGACGACGACCTCGGCGATCCTCAAGGCCACGATTGACGTTGCGGGGATCTGTTTGCCGTGCAGGTGGACCTCCTCGACTGCAAGATCCCCTGCCAACCGCTGAGCCTGCTCAGCAAAATACTGGGCGGCCTCACGCGCACGGCCAAGCAGTTCCTGCCTCGGCAAGGCGGCGAGCCCGGAAATCTCCTGGGCGCGTGCCTCCGTTGAGGCGTACAGTTGCTGCTCCTGACCGGTGACCGCCCAGTCGATGAGCTTGACCAGGGCGCGGCCATTTGAGGCGATGTGGGCTATGACGTCAGCCCGCGTCCATCCATCACACAGGGACGCAGCGGTCATCTCATCGTCGGACAGCGACTCAGCGGTTGCCATGAACATGTCGGTCTCACGGCCGAGGCGGGACAAGTCCGAGTGCAGGCGTGCAGGATTGATCATCTATTCACCTTATCCGTGGGTATCGTCCGCGACCGGCGATACCGGCCACTGATTCATACTGAAACGGTACCGATTCAGACTGGTCGGGACGCCGCGAAAGGTCCGGTAATACCGAATTGCCCCGCCGTGGCATGACTTGCACGCCACGGCGGGGCAAGTCCGGTCTCAGAGGCGCTTGACTCCGATGGTGTGATCTGTGGTGAACTCAGCGATTGCCCAGTCGCCGTTGAACCGGCCGAGCCCGGAGTTGCCTTCGCCGCCGAACGGCACGTGCGACTCGTCATGGACGGGCATTTCGTTGATATGGGTCATTCCGGCCTTGATGCCCAGGCTGAACTGCACGCCTCGGTCCAGGTTCTGAGTGAACACGGAACTGGACAGGCCGAATTCGCTGGCATTCGCCAGCTCCAGGGCGTGCGCCTCGTCGTCGGCCTTGAGGACACCTACCAAGGGTCCGAAGATCTCCTCGCGCGCGATCTCCATGTCGGGAGTGACATCGGCGAACACGTGCGGCGGTACAATTCGGCCCCGAATTTCACCTTCGAGGACCGTCCGGGCGCCTTCTGCCTTCGCGGAAGCGATTTTCACTTTCAGGCCCTCGAGCTGGCTGTCGTTGACTACGGGGCCCACCAAAGTCTGCGCCGAAGCAGGGTCGCCGGCGGGAACGCTTGAGGCGGCAGCCGTGAACCGGGTCAGGAACTCGTCATAGAGGGGTGCCTCCACGATGATGCGGTTGACGGCCATGCAGATCTGTCCCTGGTGCAGGAACTTGCCGAGGACGGCAGCCTCCACTGCTGCGTCCAGGTCTGCGTCGGCCAGGACTACCAGCGGTGAGTTCCCGCCGAGCTCCAGCGCCACGTGCTTGAGGTGCTTGCCGCTTGCGGCGAGCTTGCCAACGTTCTGGCCGACGGGAGTTGAACCGGTGAAGGAGATGAGACCAGGGACCGGGTGAGTAACAAAGTCGTCCCCGATCTCGGATCCAGCCCCGACAACGACGTTCAGTACTCCGGCCGGCAGACCGGCTTCTTCGAAGATCCTGGCAAGGATAAGTCCGCCCGTGACGGGGGTATCACTGGCCGGTTTAATGACCACGGCATTGCCCAGTGCCAGCGCGGGGGCAACTGAGCGCTCGGAGAGGTGCAGCGGGAAGTTCCAGGGGCTGATGACTCCGACAACACCGATCGGGCGGCGGTAGACGCGCAGTTCTTTGCCCGGGTTGTTGGACTCGACGATGCGTCCGTGGACGCGGGTGGGAAATGAGGATGCCTCCAGCGTAATTCCGGCGGCCAGTGACACCTCGACCTGTGCCTTGCCGACGGTGGAACCGGACTCTTTCACGATCCAGTCGACAATCTCCTCCCGCCGTTCTTCCAGGATCTGCGCGGCGCGGAGAATCACTTGGCGGCGGGCGACGGGTGACTGTGCGGCCCAAGCCTTCTGGGCCGCCTGGGCGGCGCGGTAGGCGTCATCCAGGTCCTGCTTGTTGGCCTGCCGGATGGTAGCCAGCACTGTGTCGTCGTAGGGGTTGGTGACGGTCAGAACCTTCTCCGACCGGCCGTCGCGCCACTCGCCGGCGATGAATTGCTGGGTGACAGGCTGGCCGGCAAAAGTTGCCGTGGTTTCCAAGGCGGTCGTGGTCATTAGGTGTTACTCCTTAAAAGGTGTCTGGGACAGTTGATTTCGTGCCAGTGTGGTTTGGTTGGGGTTTTAGAACACCAGGATGGACTTGATGACCTCTCCGCTTGCAGAGGCATCGAATGCGTCGTTTATCTCCGTAAACGCAAAAGTCTTGCTCAGTTTTTCCAGCGGGAACTTGCCTTGCTGCCAGAGCTGGATCAGCTGGGGAATGAACACCTGGGGTACGGAGTCCCCCTCGATGATGGTGCGGAAGTGCCAGCCCTTCAGCAGGGAGGCGCCCACTTCGAAGGAAACCTCTGTTCCCGGAGCCGGGGCTCCGACCAGGGCCACAGTCCCCCCGGTGCCGAGAATGTCGGCTCCTTTACGCAGGACCGCGGGGATCCCGGTGGTGTCCAGGGCGTAGTCGACGCCGAGTTCACGGGTGATCTGGGAAATTTCTGCGGCGACATCCATGGTTCGGCTGTTGATCACATGTGTGGCCCCCAGCTCCTTTGCTGTGGCCAGTCGGGAGTCGACGATGTCGATGGCGATGATCGTGGTCGCCCCGACGGCCGCGGCCGCCATGAGGGCCGCGCAACCGACGGCGCCGGTGCCGAAGACGGCGATGCTGGAGCCTGCCCGCACCTGAAGGGAATTGATTACAGCACCAGCCCCTGTCTGAAGGCCACATCCCAGCGGCCCGAGCAGCTCCAGGGGCAGCTCGCTGTCAACCTTGACGACGCTGCGGGCAGCGACGTTGACGTGGGTGGCGAAGGAGGATTGGCCAAAAAAGTGTGAGGAGATGGCCGTGTCGCCGTCCCTCAGGGCCGTAGATCCATCGGACCGGGCACCGGCGAAGTTTCGACCGAAGAAATCAGCGCAGTAAGCGGGACGCCCTGCCATGCACTGCCCGCACACTCCACAAGAGTTGGCTGAAAGCACCACCGAGTCACCGACGGCGACGGAGGTGACCAAGGAGCCTACGGCCTCCACAACTCCGGCGCCTTCGTGGCCCAGCACCGCCGGCAAGGGAGTGGGGTAAACCTGATCCCGGACGATCGCATCTGTATGGCATACCCCGGTCGCTACGAGTTTGACCCGGACCTCGTCCGGGCGGGGCTCGTCCAAAGATAGGTCAACGATCTCGAATGGGGTTTTGGGCGCTGTAGCGAGGGCTGCCGTGACCTTCATAAGTGGCTCCTCAACGTTGAGAATAGGATGACTGACGAATTTTGGGAGGCGGGCCGCACTGGCTCAAAACCGAACACGTGAGAGCGGTCAACGCCGGATGGGGTCCGGCGCGCAGGCCGGGTCAGTCCCGGGCGGTTGCAGTCGAGGTCCAGAAGCCGTGCGGCCGGATAGCTGCCTATACTGTGACACGTAGCACAGCAGGTGTGGTTGTCCAGCGATGACACGTGAGTTGTCGATTGGCGCCATCTTTCCGGACACGAGGAGGTGCCGCGCATGACAGAGAGTCTCATAGCTGAGGCGTGGCATCACGATATGGAGTCCGTCTTTGGTGGGCTGGAGGTTGTGCCGTTAGGCAGATCCTCTGGGCCGGTCTCGGGTGCCCTGAACTCTACTGACTTCGGAAGCGTTGGAATCTACGGTATCTCCGGAACGGCGCAACAACTTGTCCGCTCACCGCGTGCCGTCCGACAGTCACCGACAGAGTTGCTCAAGGTCTGTGCAATGCAGCGGGGACGTTGCATCATCGAACAGTCCGGGCATCAATACACTGTGAATGCCGGGGAACTTGGTCTATACGACACAGCCGTCCCCTACCGGCTCACGTTTCAGAGTGCATGGCAGTGCGAGGTGATGACGGCGCCCTCCGCAGCCCTGGCTTCCCCGCGGGCTGCGGTGGACAAAGCCAGCAAGCATCCCTGGTCTTCCACGACAGGGGCCGGAACTGTGTTGGCGCAGTTCATCAGCGCATGTGCCGCCCTGCCTGCTCCCCCGACAGCAGGCCGGGACCATTTGGCCGCCGCCGGCGCTTCCTTGCTTGCAGGAGTAGTCCTCCAGGACTTCGAGGCGGCGGCAGACCGCACGGGGGAGCTTTTCCGCCATGAGATCGAGTCCTACATTGGCCGCAACCTGCATGCTCCTGACTTGAACCTGGAAAGCATCGCTGCCGCACACCATGTCTCCGCGCGCACGGTGCAACGACTGTTTGCCGGGACGGGCCAGGGCGTTACCGGGTTTATTCGCAGCCAGCGGCTGCAGGCGGTCCGCCGTGATCTTGCGGACCTCCGCTCATCCCGTCTCACGATCGCCGAAGTAGCGGCCCGTTGGTGCATCCACGACGCCCAGTGGCTCGCCAAATCCTTCAAATCCGAATTCGGCATATCACCCTCCGAGTTCCGGAGATCGTCTTTGTGACTGTGCCCCCTAAGCGCGGGCGGAACCACCATCCCTTCGCACTTTTCCGCCCGGCCGCAGCTACGCCAGATTCGCAAGAGTCCAGCACCGCCGCAAAGAACAGCCGGATTCCTTATGCAAGCGGCCTCTGCAGTTCCGACGTGCTGCGCGTGTACTTTTGCACGTTGCTGTCTGGAATTACTCAATTGATATGCCGTAGGTATAGATGATCCCCCGGCGCGAACCCGGGTATTTCCCTCATATGGCGGGCGTCACACCTCTGGAACACTGGATGAAGCTGGGCCCCGGGCCCACCAACTTCCCACTTCCATGCTTCGTCAGAGAGGACAGGCATATGGCAAAGATGCATACCATCATCGCCGAAGAACCGCGCAAAGAGGCGCGCACCGCAAACTGGGTGGCCTTCGTTATCTGCACCGCCATGCTGTTCGATGGCTACGATCTTGTCGTTTACGGCACAGTCCTGCCGGGACTTCTGGCCGACCCAACCCAGATTGGGGCCTTTGATGCTGCAGCAGCTGGACTGCTTGGCTCCTGGGCGCTCATCGGAGTGCTTGTAGGGTCGCTGATATGCGGCGCGGTCGGCGACTTTTTCGGCCGCCGCCGGCTTCTCCTTCTGGGCATTGCGTGGTTCTCGATCGGAATGTTCGTCACGGCGCTGACTACGACCGTCACGGCCTTCGGCGCCATGCGCTTCATAACTGGCCTCGGGCTCGGCGTAGTTATCGCCAGCGCAGGAGCCACAATGGCAGAGTTCGCCCCGGCGGGCAGGCGGCAGTTCTATAACGCAATCGTCTACGGCGGAGTCCCCGCGGGCGGCGTTTTTGCCTCTGTTATGGGCATCCTGTTGCTCAATGACATCGGGTGGCGCGGTCTCTTCATGATCGGTGCTCTTCCCCTCGTCATCCTCGTGCCCATCGCCTGGTTCAAGCTCCCGGAGTCACCGCGTTGGCTGCTGGCCCGCGGTCGCGAGGATGAAGCCCAGGCTGCTGCCGTGCGAACAGGTGTTCCCCTTCTCGAAGAACGTATTATCCAGCAAGTGGGCGCCGCCCCGCAGAAGACCGGTTTTGCTGCCGTCTTTTCCCGTCAGTTCGCCGTGCCGTCCATCCTTTTGGGACTGATGTCCTTCTCGGGTCTGCTGTTGACCTACGGTTTGAACACCTGGCTGCCAAAAATCATGGAAGGCTATGGTTACGGGCGGACGTACGCACTGTTTTTCCCGCTGGCGCTGAACCTGGGGGCCGTCGTCGGAGGTCTGCTGCTCTCCCGGCTTGCTGACCGGCGAGGCCCCCAGCGGGTCATTTCCTTCACCTTCGTCCTGGCTACGATAACGCTTGTGCTGATGACGTTCGGCTTCCCCCTCCCGCTGCTCTTCCTCTTCATCGCTTTTGCAGGGGTCGGGACGCTCGGCACCCAGGTGCTTGTCTACGGGTTCCAGTCGAATTACTACACGACAAATGCCCGGGCGGCCGGCGTTGCTTGGTGCGCGAGCGTGGGCCGCTTCGGCGGCATTCTGGGACCGATCATCGGCGGCTGGCTGGCTGTCGCCGGCATCGGTGGCGCTACTGCGTTCTACATCTTTGGTGGCGTCGCCCTCCTGGGGGCGGTGGTCACCGTGATGGTCCCGCACCAGCGGAAACTCGAAGAAGCCGAACACAAAGTCGAGGAAATTGCGGAGCAGTCCGTGGAGGGCGGAATCGCAGCCACTCCGGCACAGCGCTCATAAGCCTTTCGATAGCCTCCACCGCCGCCGGCGATGCTCCCAGGTCTTTCCCTTGGAGCATCGTCGGCGGCATGCGGTGTGCTGCAGGGCATTGCACGGCTGGACCCTATGATTAGGTATCACAACAGTATTAGTTCAGTCATTCAGAGTTACTATATGAACTAATTGTGGCCGGCAGGCCAGCAGCATCCGGCGGAGGGACGCAAGGATCGTGGAAATTCGCCAGTTGAATTACTTCATCGCTGTAGCTGAAGAACGGCACTTTGGGCGAGCAGCAAAACGACTGCACATGGCCCAGCCGCCGCTATCCCAGCAAATCCGTCAGTTGGAGGAGCAGTTGGGTGTGCGCCTCCTGAACCGGACCACCCGCAGGGTGGAGCTCACCGCGGCAGGTCAGGAATTGCTTGACCGGGGGCGGCAGATCGTCAACGCGGTCGGGACCCTCCGGGCCGACGTCTATCAGGTGGGGCAGGGCGCCGCAGGCGTGCTCCGCGTAGGCTTCTCGGGCTCGGCAACGTACGGCGTCATGCCCTCCATCGTTCGGAGCGCCAAGCAGGCCCTGCCGGGGCTTTCGCTGCACATGCACGGGGAAATGCTTACCCCGGCCATGGAGAACGGGTTGCGGGACGGCACCTTGGATGTGGCGCTCTTGCGCCCGCCGATTGCTGCCCCAGGGATTGATTTCCGTGTTCTGTCGCGTGAGCCACTAATTGTCGCGTTGCCGGCGTTCAGTGCGCTGGCGGCCGGCAGGCCGGTGGCCATGCACGAGCTGCAGGACCAGGACTTCATCGCCTACCCGCCGGATTCAGTGTTGCACCGGACAACGGTCAGCATCTGCCGTCAGGCAGGCTTCCAGCCACGTATCACCCAAGTGCTCAGTGAGACGTCCATGATGCTCTCCTATGTTGCAGCCGGTGGTGGCGTTGCCCTCATGCCGGCCAGCATCCGCGCCCTGCAGCTCGAGGGCGTGGTCTACTGCGATATCGAGAAAGCTCCCGAGGTGGAGCTGGCAGTCGCGTGGCGGAGCGAGGACCGGTCAGCGCTCCTCCAAAGCTTCCTGGATATCGTGGTTGCCGCCACGACTTCCCTTACTCCTCCGCGTCCTTCGGCAACCGCCGTCCAGGCTACTAACAGCGAATAGAGCCCGGCGTGAGGCAGAGCCGCTTCTTCTGCTTCTTTCAGGTACGGTTGACGGAAAGCTCTTCCGGCGGCCCCGCCACATGCCGCTGCAAAGGTCGGCCATTCCGCAATTTTGTCGGTCAGTCAGTATCCCGAAACCGTGCAGCCAGTTCGCTCCGTGATCGGATTCCCAGCTTTCCGTAAATCCGGGTCAGATGGTACTGCACGGTTTTCTCAGCAATGAACAGGCTACGAGCTGCTTCCTTATTGGTCGTTCCGGCCGCAACGAGTTCGGCCACAGCCTGCTCCTGCGCCGTGAGCTGGGTCTGGGGCCGCGCGACGGCAGCGAGGACAGCGTCAGAAGGATCCGGCAGATTGCCGACATCAAGACCCGTTGCCTTCAGCTCGCGGTCACACCGGTCCACGTACGTCACAGCGCCCAACGAATCGTAGAGATCCCTTGCGACCCGCAGCACGGAGGACGCCAGACGCCGCTTGCCGGCGCGCCGCATGCTCTGCCCGTAGGCGAAGCTCACGCGCGCCCGCAGGTATGGCCGGTTTAGCCCCCGCAGGTGTCCCAGCGCCGTCTCGAAGTGTTCCCGGGCGCTTTCAGGGTCACCTTGGGCGGCCACCAGGCGGCCACGTGCCCAGGCCATGCGGGCCAAATCTGACGGCACCGCGCGTTCCCTCCGCACCTGTTCGAAGGCGGTCAGGAATGAATCGGCCTTGTCCAATTGGTCGGTCATGACCAATGCGTTCACGTAGGTGTCCTGCCAGGGCCAGAAGGAGACCCGGTTCTCGGTCCACGGGTCCAGCTCCGTCAGTGGCTGCAGTACCGCTAAAGCGCTCTCGTAGTCCGCGCGCGCCTCATGGAAGCGGGCCCGGGCGAGACTGGCTGGTACTTGCATGGCCCTGTAGGTTCCCGGCTGCACCGACGCCTGGGAGACGTAGTACCTGGCCCGGTCCCAATCTCCGCGCATAGACCATAGTTCAGCCGCAGTCCAGTACAGCAACGGGCGGATCAGGGGCATTCGCGAGGCCTCGAGCCGCACCGAACCGCGAGCCACAGTCGCGGCAGCAGCATCCCAGTTACCGAGTACCAGCTGGGTGCGTGCCAACCAGGCCTCCGCCCATAGGGAAATCCGCAATGAGCCACCTCGGAATTCCGTCGGTGCGGCGGCTTCAAGGTGGACCTGCGCGGTTTCAGCGTCATCCATGCGCAGGGCAAGCCAGCCGGCGCCTATCTGCACACGCTGCTTCTGGGCATTTTCGGAGGCATGCTCGAAGGCCTTTCGATAGGAGTCCTCCGCCTCGGACAGCCGGCCCTGGGCGTAGAGGCCCAACCCGTAAATGGCCTCTGATTCGATGTAGGCCGGAGTTCCCGGCTTGGTTAGGGACATGGCCTGCTCTGCCCACCGGGTTATGAGCGGGCCATCCCAGGAGGCAATACCGTGCAAAACCAGGCGCTGGGCCACCTGTGCGGCTGCCGCCGGGTCCCTTTCCGGGTTGCTCGTTCTCCACGCCATTTCCAACTGGGTTTGGGCGCTGTGATTCTGCCCTGACGCAGTGGAGAGGTAGCCAAGCACCGAGGAACGGAGCGCCGAGGGGGCCATGGCGTCTACCGCGGCGGCCCACATCTGGGCCTGGGCCATGTTCCCGGAACCTACGAGGGCGTCGACTGCTCTGAGGAGCCGATCATTAGCCGTGCGGACGTCCCCAGAGAGCCGTGACGCGGAAAAAAGCGCTGTCGAGACGTCATGCCACGCCCCGACCAGAGCCTGTCGGCGGGCGTAGGCTTCCAGTTCAGCAGCAAGATCCTCGTCAGCACCTGGCGTCGCGGACACCCGGTGGCCCAAACGATCGCCCTCAACCTGAACGATCTCGGCAGCCCTGCGATGGAGTTCTATGCGCCGGCTCGGGACTATCTGTTCATAAACGGACTCGGTCGTGCCCGTCTCAAAGAACGTCACCACCGAGCGCGCCTGTTCCACCGACAGGCCCAGCAGTCCGGCTCTGTGGCCCTCGTCCAGGGCATCCATTACGTCTTTGACTCCGCTGACGTGGGAGACTTCTGCTATTCCTGCGCTTCCCCCGAGTACTGATGCGGCCTCGGCGACAGCGACCAGATCAGCGGAAGCGCCATTGAGAAGGCTTCGTACCTGGGCCCGAACACGGGAGCTCGGCGGCAGGGACGAAAACCACGACCGCCAGGTTTCAGGGGGGAGCTCATCCAGGAGCTCAACAACAGGCTGCGGCAATCCGCCCGTATGCTGAACGATGCCGTGGGCGGCCGTCGCGCTCAAATCAATACCAAAGCGATGCCGTGCAAGGTTCTGGACCTCCTGGGGCGACAGTGGCTCCAGCCGGAGACGGAAAACCTGATGCCCGGTGAAGAACGCCAGGACGCCGGCCGGAACAAATTGGGAATGCGCGGGGTCCAGAGTGACAACAAACAGGATGCGTTTGTCGCGCAGCCGCCGCATGGCGAACACGAGGACGTGCAGGCTGTCTGGGTCAAGGTTCTGGACGTCATCGACGGCGACGACCACGGTGCCGTGTGCCTGTAGCCCTTCGAGATGCGCCATGAAGGTTGATGCATGCTTGGCTACCTGAGCGGGACTGAGAGTGTCCGGGGAATCAGGCAGTGGGGCCGCCGCTGCAGCATGGTCGGTAGCGGTGCGCAGCGGCGGGGTGGCCATCAGCTGGGAGTAGCCAGCCAACGGGAACTGCGCCTCCCACTCGTCTCCGGTTGCCGAGAGCACGCGTACGCCGCGGGCCGCCGAGCGGCAGTACTCTAGGAAGCGGTCGAGAACAGCGGTTTTTCCCGAGCCCTGCAGACCACTGAGCACAATGGTTCGTACAGTGCCCTTACGCACTGTGCGCAGTGTCTCCAACAGCTCCTGGTAGACCTCCCCCCGGCCCAGGAGTGTCAGATCCTCCTCCGCGTTGCCTTGCTGGGAGCCGGGGATCATGCTGGCAAGCTTACTTGAGCGCCGCATGGTCCCACTCGGCCTTTCGGGTCACGGCCGGCTCAACCGAGGTCTCCGCCCGCCACCGGAAGGATGCTTCCTGTTACATAGGAAGCCTCGTCGGATGCCATGAAGACAATCGGTGCAGCTTGTTCATCCAGCGTGCCGTAGCGCTTCATAAAGGAGGACTCCATCGTCTGGTCCACGATGGTCTGGTACCAGGCCTGCTCGGTCGTGGATTCAGCCTCGGGCCCCCGCTTGACCTTCCGCGGCGGCGCCTCGGTGCCGCCCGGAGCTGTCGCGACCACGCGGACGCCACGGCCGGCGACCTCCATGGCCAGCGACTGGGTCAAGGCGTTGATTCCTCCCTTGGCCGCGGCATACGGGACACGGTGCAGACCGCGGGTCGCCACTGAGGAGACATTGACGATCGTGCCGGAGCCTTGCTGCAGCATGGAGGGCAGCACGGCCCGGCAGGTCCAGAGAGTGGGGAAGAGCGAGCGGCGGATTTCCTTTTCGATCTTGTCCTCGTCGTATTCTTCATAGGGCCGCGCCCAGATGGTGCCCCCGACGTTGTTGACCAGAACGTCCACACGGCCATGCGTGCCCAGAGCCGCATCCACCGCCTCCCGGGCGCCGGCGAAGGTTTCCAGATCGGCTGTCACGGACGTGGCTGAGCCGACCGAACCGGCGCTTTGTGCCGCCTCCCCGATTTCCCGGGCCACTTCGTGGACGAGCTTGGCCCTGTCCACGAGAACGACGGCGCCGCCCTCTGCTGCAATGCGCTGTGCAACCTTCTGGCCGATTCCCTGGGCTGATCCCGTCACCACGGCAACCTTGCCGGCATACCGGCCAGGCGTGAGGAACTGTCCCGCGTATGGCACTGCCATCAGTGGTCCGCCGTCTTGGCGTCAATCGCTCCGGCCATGGTTTCCTTGGCTGCCTGCGCGTGGCCGGTGATGAGTTCGCGGACCCGGGCCTTATCGTGGCGCTCGAAAGCGTCCACGATGTCAAGGTGGTCCTGCGTGACCCGTTCGAAGATACGGGTTCCGGCTTCGAAGGTTGCCGCCATCTGCGCGTGGACGTCAAGCCTCCGGTAGGACTCGAGCAGCGTCGGGTTGTCACACACCACGAAGAGGTATTCGTGGAACTCTTCGTTCGTCCGCGCAAACTCCTCCGGGTCCTGGACGGTCCCGGCGCTGACAGAGCGCGTGGTGGCCTCGGCTAGGCGCCGGAACTGACGCAGCTGTTCCTCACTGAGGCGGCCCAGCAGCAGTTCGCTGACGGCGAGCTCCAGGCCCATGCGGGCATCCAGCTGTGCAAAGCTGTCTTCCTTGCGGAAATCCAGCCGGCCGGTCTCAAGCGACGAGACGGCCTCGGTTCGGCTGATGGTATCGCCTTCGGCCTGGATTTTCTCCGCCGGGGCGGGGGCGCCCGTCTCGGCGTCGCCCCCGGTGCTCTCCTTCGGGGCAAAGCGTTCGAAGTAGAAGTTGGCAGGCTGGATGTTTTCGCTGTCCAGCCATTTGGAGACCGCGTTCACCATGGGCGGCGGCCCGCACAGGTAGACATCAACGTCACCGTCGTTGAGGTGGGTAGGCTCGATGATCTGGGTGACATAGCCGGTATGCGGTGCGGACGTGCCGGGCTCGGAGGCTATGTAGTCCCAAGTGAAGTTGGGCAGCTTCGCTTCGTAGGCGCGCAGCCAGTCAAGCCCTACGATGTCGGCTTCCCGGGAGACACCGTAGATCAGGTGGATCGGGGTGGCCGGCGGGTTCTGGGAGAGCTTCTCCAGGATTGCCAGCAGCGGTGCCAGTCCGGTTCCGCCTGCAAGCAGCAGCAGGGGACGCTTGGGGTCCCGGAGGAAGAATGAGCCGTAGGGGCCGGTGAACTCAATGGTGTCGCCAACGGCCGCCCGGTCACGGAGGTACTCCGACATCGCGCCTTGCGGAGTAATGCGCACCATGAAGGATGCTTTCTCAACGTCGGGTCCGTTACTGAAGGAGTACGAACGCTCGGCATCAGTGCCCGGAACCTTGATGTTGACATACTGGCCGGGCAGGAACGCCAACGCCTCCCGGTTCTGGACCTCCAGGGAGAAGGAGATCGTGGACTCCGAGTGTTTGTCGAGCTCAATGAGGGTGGATGTGAACGTGATCGCAGAGGTCTTCGCGGACTCTGACGTCGCCGGGATTTGGAGGGCGAGGTCCGATTCCGGGACCGCCTGGCAGGTGAGCAGGTAGCCCTTTTCGAGTTCCTCCTCGGTCATCGCGTCGTCGATAAAGTCACCGGGGTCGAAGGAGCCCGAGTCACAGAAAGTCTTACAGGTGCCGCAGGCACCGTCACGGCAGTCCGACGGGATGTTGATGCGCGCTTTGTACGCTGCGTCCATGACGGTCTCATAGTCGCCGACCTTGATGACCTTGGTGACGCCGTCCTCGAAGCTGAGGGCTACCTGATGGCCCATGATTTCCTCCTGGCTGGGAATCGCGTCTTCACGACCCCGAAAGTTATTGCTGTTGTCTCGTGTGAGGTGATGTCCGGCAGGACGCTGGGGACCGTGACCTCTAGCGAGTACGGCCGACGGCGCGGGCCGTCAGATCATGTAGACATCCACCACGTGGTGGATGTAATCGTTCTTCAGGACGACCTTCTTCTTGAGGATCACCGGCTCGCCGCCGGAGAGATCGATCGTGTAGAAGCTCGTGCCGAAGTAAGTGTCCGTGGTGTTGTAACGGAAGTACAGGGTGAACCAGTTGAAGCGGACCTTCACCTGGTCGCCATCATGCTCCAGAATCTCGACGTCGGTGATGTTGTGTCCGGTCCTCGGTTCCGGAAGCGACGTAGCCGACGAGCGGTCGGTCTTGATGCGGAAAACGCGGTCTTCAATCCCGCCACGGTTGTCGTAGTAGATGAGCGAAATTTCGTTCTGGGGATCCTCGGTGAGGCGGTCATCGACGTCCCAGGCCGGCATCCAGAACTCGGAGTCCGGGTGGTAGCACTGCAACCACTCATCGAACTGGCGGTCATCCAGCAGGCGGGCCTCCTTGTAAAGGAAGGCACGCACTGTTTCGAGGGTGGCAATCTGCTGGGCGGTTTTGAACGAGGTCACGGGTGTGGTCAGGCTTGTCATGGGTTTTGCAGCTCTCTCTGGGTCCGTTGGTCTGATCAGGCGGTGACGGGTACGGATTCCGGTGTTGAGCGCTCTTCCTCGGTTAGGGCCCTGTCCATGACTTCCTTCCAGTACCCATGCTGGATCGGGTACAGTCCCTCGTCCTCGGTGCGCACACCGGAGGCGATGACCCGGGTCATGCCCAACGCCTGTGCCTGCTCGTCCGGGCCCTGGATCTCGTGGGTGGAACCGCGGGTCATGTCATTCCACGGTGCAGCGGTGGCCCAGTAGGTCTTGTTGCAGGAACGGAACTCTTCGAGGTCATCGGGAGTGGCCATGCCGGTGGCGTTAAAGAAGTCTTCGTACTGCCGGATCCGCTTGGACCGGTTTTCCTGCGATTCACCCTTGGGGGCGATGCAGTAGATCGTGACTTCGGTCTGGTCCGCCGAAATCGGCCGGAAGTGCCGGATCTGCGAGGAGAACTGGTCCATGATGTAGACATTCGGGTACAGGCAGAGGTTCCGCGAGATGTTGATCATGAAGTTCGCCATTTCCTCGCCGTACTTTTCGACGAGTTCGTCGCGGCGGTCCCACAGGGGGCGGTCCTCGGGGTTGGTCCATTCCTGCCACAGGAGCAGGTGCCCGTGGTCATAGGAGTAGAACCCGCCCTTGACCTTGCCCCACTTGCCGGCGTCCATGGCCTTGGTCTTATTGGCTGAGTCGCCGGCGCTGCGGCGCGCAGTTGTTGCTGCGTAATTCCAGTGGACAGCGGTGACGTGGTATCCGTCTGCGCCGTTTTCCGCCTGGACCTTCCAGTTGCCGTCGTATGTGTAGGTCGAGGAGCCCCGCAGGACCTCCAGTCCTTCGGGCGACTGGTCCACGATGGAGTCGATCACCTTGGTGGCGTCGCCCAGGTGTTCTTCAAGCGGGAGGACATCGGCATTGAGCGAGCCGAACAGGAAACCACGGTATGACTCGAAGCGGGCGACCTTGGTGAGGTCGTGCGAGCCTTCCTTGTTGAAGTTCTCCGGGTACCCGGCATTGCGGGAGTCCTTGACCTTCAGCAGCTCGCCGGAGTTCTTGAACGTCCAGCCGTGGAAGGGACACGTGAACGTGGTGCGGTTGTCGGTCTTGCGGCGGCAGAGCATCGCGCCCCGGTGGGAGCAGGCATTGACGATGCAGTTGATCTTCTCGTCCTTGTCCCGGGTGATCACGACGGGCGTCCGCCCGATGTAGGTGGTGAAGTAGTCCCCCACGTTGGGAACCTGGGATTCGTGCGCCAGGTAGACCCAGTTGCCCTCGAAGATGTGCTTCATCTCGAGTTCGAAGATTTCTTCATCGGTGAAGATCTCGCGCTTGGCCCGGATGACGCCGTTTTCACGATCATCGATCACGGCATCTGCAAGGACCTCACGGACCCGGCTCAGGTTCTCGGTCATGACGTACTCCTTCTTCGGAGAGTTTGGGGCTGGCGGGCGGCGTCTCGAAGACCACGGTTCCTGCCGAAAGAAAAATGTATGTGAGCAATTCTGCTTCAAGGTGACAGCACTCACATCAGGTAAAACCCTAGGATCGACCAAGGGTGGCATTGATTACTGCCGGTGTCATAATCAGCCGCTAATAAATATTTGTTTCGTCCTTATCGGCGGCCTAACCTGAGATAAATGTCACGTGAAGCCACCTGACCGCTGTTGCGGCGGCGGGGCGCTCACGACAGGATGGGAGCCCTTCCCGTCCCCGCTACAAGGATCAGTGGAGATCACCATGACTGAAATTCAGAACGACATCCGCCAGGAAAACGAGGGAACCGCCGTGGAGGCCGGCTCGAAGGCCACCGAGCGCTTCGCCGCATCGGGCAAGACCTCCAGCGTGGCCGTGCCCAAGGAGCGCGTGAGCCTGCTCGCTGGCGCCTTGATTAAGGCTGCGAACGACATCGTCGTCGAACACCAGGTCACCTATGAGGAGTACAACGCGCTGAAGGCGTGGCTGATCAAGGTCGGCACCGACGGAGAGTGGCCCCTGTTCCTCGACGTGTGGCTCGAACACACCGTTGAGGATGTCAACTCCCAGGACCGTCCCGGCACCAGGGGAACCATCGAAGGCCCTTACTACGTGCCGGACTCGCCCGTGCTCGAATCCCCGGCCACCGTCGAGATGCGTGAGGATGAGGAGGGCACGCCGCTGCGCTTCAGCGGCCGCTTTACCGATACAGACGGCAACCCGATCCAGGGAGCACAGATTGAGATCTGGCACGCCGATGCAGCCGGTTTCTACTCGCAGTACGCACCGGGCCTTCCGGAGTGGCTGTTCCGTGCAACGGTCAAGGCCAATGACGATGGGCAGTTCACCATCCACACCATGCGCCCGGCTCCATACCAGATCCCTACAGACGGTGCCTGTGGGCAGCTCATCGAAGCAGCAGGATGGCACGCCTGGAGGCCCGCCCACATCCACATCAAGGTTTCCGCGCCCGGATTCCAGCCGGTGACCCAGCAGCTCTACTTCCCCGGAGACCCGCACAACGCTGATGACATCGCTTCCGCAGTCAAGCCCGAGCTCATGCTCGACCCCAAACCGCGCACCGATGGCGCGGCGGGCGAGGAAGCTGTATACGACTATGTTCTCGCCCGGGTCGGAGAGTCCAAGTAACAACTAACGCGCCTGCCCCGGCCAGGGGCGGCCCGTCCAGATGAGGCGCCCCGGAGCGGAAGGCTCCGGGGCGTTTCTCCAGCCGGCGGAGCCATTCCCGGCCAGCTCCCACCGCCCCTGAGGGGATTCGTTGTTGTTGATAACGAATTACGAAAACTCCTTCACCGAATTTCCATCGCTATGCCCAGTGCAGCCAGCTTCACCTCGTTCGCCATGACCCGCCCCGCCTCACTGAAAGGAACCGCGCCGTTGAAAATCGAACGGATTGAAGTGATTCCCTACTCCATTCCCTATACGCACCCCTTGAAGTTCGCCAGCGGTGAGGTGACGAATGCCGATCATGTTTTGGTGCGCCTGTACACGGACGACGGTGTCGTTGGAGTCGCAGACGCACCCCCACGTCCGTACACCTATGGCGAGACCCAGGTGTCAATCGGGACGATCATTGAGGGAACTTTCGCCCCGCAGCTGATCGGCCTTGAGATCACGGACCGGGAGCAGATTCATGCGGTGCTGCGTCGGACCATCCACAACCAGGTGGCAAAGGGTGCGGTCGACATTGCGGTATGGGACGCGATCGGCAAGACACTCGGCACTCCGGTCCACAAGCTCCTCGGAGGGTACACAGACCGGATGAGGGTCAGCCACATGCTCGGCTTCCGGCCCGCCCAGGAGCTTCTGGACGAGGCTCTGCGCTTCGGTGAGGAATACGGCATCACCACGTTCAAGCTGAAAGTGGGCCGACGGCCGCTGTCACTGGACATCGAGGCATGCCGCGTACTGCGCGAGGGCCTCGGTGAGGACGTGGAGATCTACCTTGACGCCAACCGGGGCTGGACTGCCAACGAGGCCCTCGAGGTACTGCACCGCTCCGAGGGGCTCGGACTGACCCTGCTCGAGGAACCGTGCGATGCCAAGGAAGCAATGAGCCGCCGGCGCCTGGTCGACAAGTCGCCAATCCCTGTGGTGGGTGATGAATCCGTCCCCACGGCAGGGGACGCGTCCCGCGAGCTTCTTTCAGGCGGTTGTAATGCCATCTGCATCAAGACCGCGCGATCGGGTTTCACTGAGGCCACTGAGATTCTGGGGCTGTGCACCGGGCTCGGGGTCGACGTGACCATGGGCAACCAGATCGATACGCAGGTCGGCTCGCTGGCGACGGTCGCCTTTGGTGCCGCCCACGAAGCCACCAGCCGCCGGGCAGGGGAACTGTCGAACTTCCTGGACATGTCCGATGATCTGCTGGCCGATCCACTCCGGATCATCAACGGGACGATTGCCGTGCGCGATCTGCCCGGCGTCGGCGCAGAAATCGACGAAGTCAAGCTCGCGAAGTACCGGCTGTCCTAGCCCCCCGATCACCAGGAGAACGAAATAATGTTGTTTTTGGCACGCATGGACGTGCAGTTCCCCCCGCACCTATCCGCAGCGGATATCACCCGCATGCAGGGACTGGAGAAGGAATACTCCCAGCAGCTGCAACAGGAAGGCCGACTTGCCTCGATCTGGCGGGTTGTCGGCGAGTACGCCAATTACTCGGTATTCGACGTCGCATCAAACGACGAGCTGCATGGTGTCCTCAGCAGCTTCCCCATGTACCCGTACATGAAGGTCAAGGTCACACCCCTGGCCAAACACCCCAACTCCATCCGCTGAGGGTCCATCCTCATCGATTCAGGAGCAACCATGCCCCAGTCCTCGAAGGCCCGGTCCACAGCCAACAAGTCGGCACGGGCCCTGCAACCAGGTCCCCAACCGCTCTTCGAGAGACCCAGGGTCCGCCCGGCAGGCATCCGCGATTTCTTGCGGGACATCGGGCCGCACTACGCCTCGAACGGGGCAGTCGGACTGGCCTTCTCCGCCTCGGGCCCGATTGCGGTCACCCTTACCGTCGGGTCGCTGGGCGGACTGACCCAGGGCCAGCTGGCGTCGTGGGTCTTCGCTATCTTCCTCTCGGCGGGTGCGGCGACGGTGCTCATGTCCATGATCTATCGCCAGCCCCTGGGTTTTGCCTGGTCCATCCCGGGCACCGTACTGCTGGGGCCATCGCTGCAGCACCTGTCCTTCCCCGAGGTGGTGGGGGCGTTCTTCTCAGCCGGAGTCCTGATCCTCGCCCTCGGCGCCACGGGAGTAGTGCGACGGATCATGGCGGCCATCCCCCTGCCGATCGTCATGGCCATGGTCGCGGCCGTTTTCCTCCGGTTCGGTACCGACATTGTCACCTCCACGCGCGACGATCCCGCAGTGGCGGTACCCATGGTAGTTGCGTTCCTCGTGCTCACCGCTGTGCCGGCATTGGGCAAATATCTCCCCCCGGTACTCGGCACCCTTGCGGTGGGCATCGTCTCCGTCGCACTCAGCGGCCGATTCATCATTGAGGGGGGAGGACCGGTTTTTGCCTCGCCATTGTTCACTGCCCCCGTCTTCACCTGGGCAGCCCAACTGGAACTGGTCATCCCTCTGGCGCTCACTGTCCTAGTCGTGCAGAACGGGCAGGGCGCAGCTGTGCTGACGGCCGCAGGCCACAAACCGCCAATCAACGTCTTCGCCATGAGCTCCGGGGTATTCTCCCTGCTCAATGCCTCCTTCGGCGGAATTTCGGCATGCGTGACCGGCCCCACCAATGCCCTGTTGACCGCCTCCGGGCAGAAAAATCGCCAGTACACCGCCGCGGTGATCTACGGTTTACTGTCTCTGGTATGTGCTCTGGTGGCTCCCATGCTGACCCGGCTCATGCTCGCCACCCCGCAGGCGTTCATTCTGGCCTTGGGCGGCATTGCCATGCTCAGGGCCCTCCAGCAGGCGTTCGTTGCTGCCTTCGCGACGAAGTTCACGCTCGGCGCCCTCGTCACTTTCGTCGTCACAATTTCAGGGCTAAACCTCTTCAACATCCACGCCGCGTTCTGGGGCGTCGTCATCGGTTACGGCGTATCCCGCCTGCTCGAGCGGCAGGACCACGCGACGACATGAAACTATCGCCGACGGCATGGAATATTCCTGCCTCCAGACGCGCACCCATAACTGCCGTTTGTACCTGAAAACGTTGACCTGCACTGCCACCGACCTGAAGGGAGTCATCGTGGCCAAGCCGAACATCACGGGCGAACTGCTATCGACCGTACCAGCCGATTCCTCGGCCGCCCCCGAGATCCAGGCCTCGCTTCCCAACTCCAGCGTCGTGAAGGCATTCAACACCACCTTCGCGGCCACCCTGGCCTCGGGCGAAATCGCCGGGCAGCCCACCACGGTGCTGATCGCCGGGGACGACGCGGACGCGAAGACCCGGCTCGCTGGGGTCATCACCGCCGCCGGCCTGCGCGCCATCGACGCCGGATCGCTGCGCCGGGCACGTGAGCTGGAGGCAACGGGCTTCCTGCAGATCGCCCTCGCCGCCGGTGAAAAGATCGCCTGGACCGGCGGCTTCGCCGTCAAGGCCTAAGCAGGCAGTCAACCCGACTCCGCACCACCGTATTTTCCGGGAGCCGGCCGCCTAATAGGCCGGCTCCCGCACCACGGGCGCGGCTTCCGTACCGAGAAAGAACCACCTCCGATGCCAGTCTCACCCGTCCGGCTGAACCATGCCGTACTCTTCGTCACCGACCTTGCCAGGACCGAGCGCTTTTATACCCAGGTCTTCGGGATGGAAGTCGTCGCCCGCGAACCGCGCGCCAACGCGTCCTTCCTGAGGCTTCCGCGCTCCGGTAATCACCACGACCTCGGCCTCTTCGGGGTAGGCGCCAGCGCGCCGCCCAGGGTGCGTGGCGGCGTCGGGCTCTACCACCTTGCCTGGCAGCTGGACACCATCGAAGAGCTGGCTGAAGCCCGAAGGACCTTGGAAGATGCCGGCGCGTACACAGGTCAATCCAGTCATGGGGCCACGAAAAGCGTCTACGGCGCGGATCCGGACGGCAACGAGTTCGAACTTATGTGGATGCTTCCCCGCCAGCATTGGGGCGAGCACGCGAACACCGCGCCCGTTGAGCCGCTGGAGCTCGACGACGAACTGCGCAGATGCTCCGGTGTGCCCACCGCTGGCCGAATCACCGACATTAACCCTGATGAGGACAACAAATGAATGACGCCTTCGCCGAACCCACGGTTGTCTGGCACAGCCCTGACACCACCGACCGTCCCCTGGTGGTGCTGCTGCACGGACGCGGCGCCGATGAGACCGGCATCATCGGCTTGGCCGGACACCTCCCAAAGGGCCCGTCGTACGCAGCTGTCCGCGCACCGATTCCCGCCGGAGGCGGATACGCCTGGTTCGCCAACCGTGGAATCGGCCGTCCGGTCGCGGAGTCCCTCAAACAGACCATGGCTTGGTTCCGGACGTGGCTCGACCACCTGGCACCCGCCGGGCGCCCGGTAATACTCGTTGGCTTTAGCGGCGGCGCAGCATTTGCCGGAGGTCTGCTCCTGTCCGATCCACAGCGATTCGCAAGCGCCGCCATCCTCTACGGAACGTTACCGTTCGACGCCGGCGTCCCAACTTCACCTGCCCGCTTGGCCGGAGTGCCCGTTTTCGTAGCCCAAGGCGAAACGGACACAATCATCCCGCGCGAGCTCCTGGACCGCACATGGACCTACCTGCTTGGTGATTCCGGCGCACCCAGCTACGCCCGCCGCGACCCCGGCGGCCATAATCTCACCAACACCACTGTTGCCGAGCTCGGCGGATGGATCGCGGAACGGCTGCACTTCCTTGCCTCTCGCGGCACCCTGCCGTCCGACGATGGCACCTGGAGCAACCTTCCCGACGGCGCACTCCCGGCCCGTTCCGGTGCCCGCCCCGACGTTTCCTGGTCAATACCGCAGGAGCAACGCTCCGACAATAGCCCGCGCCAAGTCCGGGAGCGGCTCCTGAACCGGGTCCTCGCCTTGCCCGGGGTAACTGCACGCCAGTCAGCCATCTCCGTACCAGGTGCAACCGGGTTCATGATCGAACGCGACCCGCGGACGCCGCTTGATGCATTCCTCGTTCCACAGGCCGGAGAGTTTGCGCACCTCCACCCCGAACACGACGGATCACTGCATATGGCCTTGCCTCCGGCGCTTGCCCGCGAGGCCATAGCCAAAGGTTGGGGCGTGGCTCATCCCTTGGCCGGCATCAGGCTTGCCCGGGGAATGGTCATGATCTACGGACCACGGAACGACGCTGAACTTGATGTCGTCACCGGAATCCTGCAGACAAGCCACGCCTACGCCACCGCCCCGCTCCCCGCAGGCAGCGGAAACGCCTGACATCCCGCGGAGCCTCTAGCTTTGGCGGACAGCAGCCCTCACGGTTTGCGAGAGGTGAATCGCCCTCACATCCGCGCCGCCCGGGAGTTGCATCTGGAGCGGGATGTAGCCAAAGCTGATGCCGTACAGCGGGTCGGCGTACCCCAGCGCTCCACCAGCACCATCATGGCCAAACGCCTGGTAGCTGCCAAAATCACAGCCTGGGTGGGGCTTCATGAAGACGACGCCGAACGCCGTCGGGAAATTCAGGACTCCAATCCCCACACCTGTTGCTGGCTTTTTTGCCGCAACAGTATCGGAGTCCAGGAAGGCATCCCCGTCAGGCCAATTGCCGCTGCGCAAACCTGCGCCAGCCCCCTTGACGATCCGACTACGCCAACTGCGGCCGGCCCAGCCCGGCGATTGGGTGAGTAATGAAAGCCCCGCAAGAAACAAGGTCGTCAAGCTAAGTACACCCCAACCTGACGTCAGGCTGGGGTGTAGAAAGCGTCAGGATAGGATCGAGAATCCCCCTTTCTCGACACACCTTCTCGGGGGCCTTAGACCCCAACCTGACACTTCGGAGCTGGAAGTTCGAGTGGCGGCTAGGCGCATCGAATAGGCATTTGCGTGGGGTTCTGCGCTTCGTGGCGGCGTTCAGATCCACGGATGTCGCCATTGCCAGCGTCAGTTGCTGGTTTCTGGCTCCCCTGCTTATCCCGATGGGCGTGTAGCCGGGAATGCTCGGGTCCAGGAGGACTCTCATGTGGCGGTCTGCCAGGTCGCGCTACCAGACGCCCACGCTGGTGGCGGGTCGAGGGGCAGGTGTTCACAGAAGGGACGCCGCGGACACACGTCCCCACCTGAAAAACAAACTAGTCTAGATCAGGTTTGTGTGTCGGCGAAGATTTGGGGATCTAGTGAATTCACGTACAACTAACAGCCTCATTACGGCCTCCTATGTGGCTTTCACAATCGGTTTCGGTGCAGTCATGGCGGATCTCACCATGCCGGGGTGGGACCCTCCAATCTGGTCTAGCTTGTGCGCTCTGCTACTCATGGCCCCCGTGCCTCTCGCACTTGTCGGGTGGGTCAGGCGCTATGGGGCACAACATGTACCGGAGGCCGAGCCGGACTCCTTGCTTGGAGTGGCATCCTTTCTGTTGACTGCCATTGCGTTCTTCGCAGTTCCCGTTCTAAACAAAAAACCTGAACCAGATGTAGACGGATGGACACTGTTCGGAGCCGTGCTTGGGTTGATCCTAAGTGCTGTCAGCTTTCAACGCGGACTAACTCATCCAGGGGCCGCACTGCCGACTGCACGTCGCGAACTACGCGAGTGGAAGAAACGCTGTAGAAAGTCGGAGCGACTGGCCCAGACGATAATCTCCCTGAACGCCCAACTTGCCAACTGTTCCCCAGCCCAAGCCCAGAGCTTGAAGAGTCAGCTATCTTCAAAACTGAACGAGCTTGATAGTCACTTAGGGCAGCCGCTGCCCTAGTCTTGTTCCGCCAGGCACTTGGTCAGCAAGAAACATGGACTCCTGTTCGTGCCGAAGCCCCACTATGAAGACGTGGCTTAAAGGGCCGCAGAACGGCTCGTGGAAGAGCGAATAGCGATAGTCCCCTTTGGGATGGGAACCTCGCCCGCTGGTAGCAGTGGATGATGCTCCTATAGGCCCGGTACAGGCCGCCCATATTCGGGCACACTGCCTTCCAAGCCCTCTCGCCGGCGAGTTAGCCATGGGGTAGACCACGGTCTGGAGGCCGTTTCCGGCCTCTGACGCCGTCCTGTCACCTCTGTTTTGGATGACACGACAGGCATGACTCCCCGCGCCACGATGGAACTTTTATCCAACGAACGGATGAATATCTGGCCGTTTGCCTGTATGAATGAAGCAACTTCCCGCCACCCCGACAGGAGGTGCGGGAAACCGTGCCAAAACCCCCCGCCCGGACCATGAGGACAGCATCTGCCATCACCGCCGCTGTGCTGGCAGCTTCGCTCAACACAGCGACCCCCGCACTGGCCCAGCCGACGCCAACCCGGACGCCGACAGCCGTAACGGCAGCCCTCACACAGACGCAGCAGCGGCAGCAGATCGCAACCCTCTTCAACACAGTCAACGCGACGCGCGCCCAAAACGGTTTCAAGCCTCTGAAGTTCGGCGCCGCCGCCACAGCAGTGCTTCAGGACTTCGTGGACCATCCCGGGCAGGACCCAGCCGGTCCGGATTCGCTGGAGTTCAGCAAACGCATCCGCGGACACAGCGGCTACGAGCACTACGAGGCAGCACCCACAACGTGGTGGTGGGAATGGAACGCCTTCACCATCCAGTCAGGCATGAGCGTCATCGGCATGGTCTCCGGCACGGATTCGATGCATGCGGTCGGCTACAAGTACGTCACCCCTCCGGCAGAAACCTTCGACACCGCCGATGAATACTTCGCCTACATGGACCGCACCCAGGTCAGCGGACCTGCCCCCACGGTGAGCGGTGACCCCGTCTGGGGCGGAACCCTCAACGTTGCTCCCGGCACCTGGCCTGAGGGCACAGGCTTCGCCTACCAGTGGTTCTACACGAACGAGTACGGGTATAGCTGGCAGGTGAACAACGAGGACCACGCGCCCGCGAATTCGATCTTCATCTCCGACGTGGACATGCGCAGGAAACTCTCCGTGCGGGTGGCCGCAACACTCCCCGGCTACCGCGACAACGTCATGTTCGTCGACGCCTCCGACTTCATCGCCGTCCCCGGCTACGTCCAGGGCCCTGCGACTGTCGCTACCACGGGATTCGCCGAACCCGGCGGCACCCTCATCGCTAACCCCGGGATCTGGGAAGCGGGCACGACACTGATGTACCAGTGGCTCAACGGCTCGGGTTACCCGCTCGACGGCGAGACTGGCAAGACGTTCACCTTCCCCGTGGACGGCGGCCCGGCGACCAGCACGGTGAGCGTTCGGGTCACCGGTTCCAAGGTCGGCAAACGGGACACCTCGGTCACCTCCCCGCAGACGGCCGTCACGGACCTGAACACCACCCGGCCCTTCGTCCTGGTCGGCAATCCGTTCGTGGACCTACGCGGCGGCGACGCCGAGGTCGGCGAAATCCTCAACGGCTACGACAACGCCTGGCTCACCGGCACAGTCCTCACCCGGCAATGGAAGCGTGACGGCGTCGCAGTCGCCGGAGCCACGACCGATAAGTACACACTCACAGCGGCAGATATCGGGCACACCATCACTTTCGTCGTCACTGGTAGCCGCCCCGGTTACACGGCCAGGACTGTGTCCTCCGAACCGACCACCATCATCGTGGCCCGCCGCCCCCAGGTGCAGAACACGGCAGCGCCCCGTTTGACCGGCACCGGACTGGCCGGCAAAGCTATCTCCGCCTCGTCCGGAACCTGGACACCCGGCACCAAACTTGCGTACCAGTGGTTCTCGGTCGACGGTGTGACCACCGCCCCGATCACCGGCGCGACAGGCACCAGCTACACACCGCCCGCAGCCTCGCACGGCCGCTACGTCTACTTGCAGATCACCGGGACCCTGGGCGGATACGATCCGAAGCAGGTCCGCACAGCCAACTCGCCGAAGATCTCCAAGAACGTCGTGATCGCTCCGTACATCGTTAATAAGACCTGGTACGCCGGGGATCTGATCACCGCCGGTGTCTGGAACAGCGGCGCCAGGCTGACCTACCAGTGGAAGCGGAACGGGGTCGCCATCCCCGGTGCCACCGCTGCCAGCTACAGGCTGGGCCTGGCCGACCTCGGGAAAATCATCACCCTTACGGTGGCCGGTTCGCTGGCGGGCTATCCGACGGCAACGGCGTCGTCCACCCCGACTACCAGGATCGCCCAGCGGTCCATCATCATGTCCGCGCGGCCTACCACCAGTTGGGGCATCGGCCGCACCTATCCGAAGGTTGGGCAGACGGTGAGGATCGTCAGTGCAGGCCGCTGGTCGACTGGAGCGAAATCCTACTATCAGTGGAAGCTCAACGGTGTCCCTATCAAGGGCGCCACCGGCACCTCATACTTTGTGCCTTCCGCGGCTGCCGGAAAATTCCTAACGGTCACGGTGACCGCGAAGATCCCGTATTGGAGGGATGCCTCCACGACAACAGCACCGGCTCCCGTGTTGTGGCGCTAACCGCCGAATCATCCCGAACGGTCACCGCCTGACAATCAGCCAGAGAGGGGGGCCGGGACCATCCCCGTACATAGTGGGCATGGAAATACTCAGCCGTTCGGGCCGGACCCCCGCTTCAACCTTCCGACCTCCGGACACGAGCGCGGTGTTGAGACTTTCGGTCTTAATTGTTCGTTCGCCGACAGCGACGCTGGGCGCGCATAGATCCCAACTCGACATTGAAATGGGGCAGGGCAGCAGCATTGCCTTAGGTGCAGCAGCACTGCCTTAGGTTGAGCAGATTTTCTTACGCAGGCTGGGTCCGTACGTCTGGGAACCATCCGTCCGGTGCTTTCTTTGGTTCCAGGTGTTCGGGGTCGCGGTGTTCTTTCATGTCGCAGTTGTAGAAGGGGCCTTGTGGGTCGAGGAGGACGCGCATGTGGTGGTCTGCGTGGTCGCGCCACCAGACGCTCATTCCGGTGGCTGGGTCGAGACGCAGGTGTTCCCAGGCTCGCCACAGGGCGGCTATGCGCGAGACGGCTTCGGGGTGGAAGTACCACTGGATGCACCATTTGGCTGATTTGCCGGTGACGCTGCGGACGTATGTGGGCAGCAGCTGTTCATGCAGGAATTCTTCGGCCGAGCCGTACACGAGCTCCGGTGCCATTTCCTTGCTCTCGCCGTCGCTCTTGCCGGGAGTCGGTGCCGGGGTGTCTGTGTCGAACAATCCGAAATCATCTGCCATGGCTGACTGCATCCTTGCCTGTGATCCAGGGGTTCGCGGTCGTCGCAGCCGATACCGGGACTGGCTCTTCTTCGGGCTGTGGGCTGTATTTGTTGATGGATGCCTCCACGGCGTCTTTGTGCGGGCCGGTGTACCAGGGGAGTGTACGGACCAGGGTGGCGGGTGCGCCGGAGGCGAGCACGACGGCGCGGCCGCGGTCCAGTTCGGCGAGGTTGGAGACGTCGAAGATGCGTTCCTTGGCCTCCTGTCGGGATCGGCTGGAGCCGGACCTGCCGGAGGATGCGGAGACGTTGATGTAGCTGTAGTCCCCGATGAGGTCCGAGAGTGCCCGGAGGAAGCCTTCCTCTGCGACGCCGCCGCCGTAGACTTTGACGTTCGCGGCCGACCAGATTTTCCGCATGTTCGCCTCCCCCCACAGCTCGACGCCTTGGGACCATGACTGCAGGATGCCCATGACGATCAGTCCCTTGGAACCGTAGTGGCTGAACTGGTCCGGCAGGGCTGCCCAGCGGACGACGTTGGCCAGCTCGTCCAGGGCGAACAGCGCCGGCTTGGGCAACCGGCCGCCGCTGCGCTCGGCGCGTTCTTCCATGGCCTCGGCGATGGCCACGGTCAGGGCGGTGGTGAGCGGGGCGGCGGAGCCGGCCCCTTCCTTGGAAAGGATGTAGATGGTCTCCTGCGAGGCGGCGAAGGCGTGCGGGTTGAACAGACGCCGGCGGTCCGTTGCTACAGTCGCGCCGCCGGTAGGGGCGACCCAGCGCAGCGTGTTCCTGCTTTTGAGGCACTGGACCATCTTCTCGGCGGTGCCGAAGATACCGTCGCGCTGTTTGTCGGCAAGTTCCAGGGTTGATTCCAGGCCTTTGTACTGCAGCTCGTAATCGTGCTGTTTAAGGATGTTGATGGGTTCCCGGTTCACCTGCTCGGTCACCCACAGGTAGACCTGCGTGATGGGCAGGTTCCCGAGCGCGGCGGCGAGGAAGTACGAGGAAAGAATGTCCTCGGCTTTGGGGTCGAAGTAGGCATCGGGTTTGGATCCGGGGACCCGTGAGCCGGACGAGAAGTGCTGGGTGAGCTTGTAGGCCTTCTCTTCGTCGGTGACGTAGGCGAGCGGGTTCCACCACCAGTCCGGTTCTTCCTGGGCGATCTTCTGCGGGTCGAACACCCACACCGGTGCCGTGGCCTCGCGGACGCCGCGGGTGCCGTCCACGACGTCCCGTTTGTTCGAGGTTGAGACTACGGCGCCGGGGGCGTCGAGGATGGCGGGGATCACCCGGGAGGTCGATTTACCGGTCCGGGGTCCCCAGATATCGAGGCTGAGGTCTTCCCACGACTGGATGAACTTCTGGCCGGTGGAGACCACCTTGCCGACGACGATCCCGGGACTGCCCGTCACGCCCAACCGTTCCGCTTTGGCGGCGGCACCCTTCTCGGAGAACGGGGCCAGCGATTTTCCCCGGCCCAGGTACGGGGCGGCTTTGTCGACACGGGCACGCTGGGACGAGCCCTTCCTCCAGGCCACGAGCACGACGAGGGCCACGGCCAGGAGCAGGCCGGCCATGACGCAGGCGGCTACCGTGGCCTGCGTGGGCCAAGGAACCCTTCCTTTGATGAGCCCTGCGATCAGGTCGATCGGATGGGCCGGAGGTGCCTGGATGCCGGCCATCCAGGAGCCTAGGTGGGCGGCCCCGTAGGTCCCGCCGCCAAAGATCACGACGAACGCGATGCCCAGCCAGACCAGCAGCGCGTCACCGAGGCCTATTCCTTTACGGTTCCGTGCGCTCACAGGGTCCCTCCTTCAATGGGCTCTGGAGCTTCCGGCTCCATAAGCGTCTTTGGGTGCCATTTGGTGTTGGTGTCGTTCAGTCCCCCGTCCCGTTCGAGGGAGGTCAGCCCGATCTGGACGGGGATGCCCGGGCGGCCGCCGACCTTGATCAGGAACTTCCCCCGGCCCGGGGGTTCGACGTCGACGCCGCGCGAATCCCACGCGGGCGGGTCCTGCCAGGAAATGAGCTTTTGCTGTTCCTGCCGGGACAACGGGATCGCGGAGGTCAGCAGGCGCATTTCCGAGGCCGGCAGGCCGCCGCAGATCACCATGCCCGAACGCTCCACGAAGCCGCGGGCCTTCATCCGGTCCTCCTCAGCAGGCAGTGCCAGAAGGTCGGACATGGTGTGGGAAATCATGATCTGCCCGACCCCTACAGACCGGTTCAACCGGGTCAGGGCATCGACTCGATCGACCATGCCCTTGCCCGAGCGCAGCGCCCGCCACAGCTCGTCCAGGACCACGAAGTAGTTCCTGCGCGGCTCCAGGTCCGCGTCGGCGAGGGCGTTGGCGACGTTCACGGTCCCGAACCCGTAAGACCAGCACGCCAGCAGCACCGCGGCCTGCAGATCAGTCTCGGTCTCATCGATGCTGGAGACATCAAATACCACGGCCCGGTCGCGCCGCATGGGGTTGGTAGTCTGCCGGGAGAAGATCTCTCCGAGCTTCCCTCCCCCGGTCAGGCCCAGCAGGGTCGCTTCCAGCGCCCGCGTCTCCCGCAGGTAGACGCTCCTGTCGCCGCGGTCCAGGGCGACCTCGCGCAACTCAGCCGGGGCGGACACGATCACGTCGAGCAGGTCTTTCAGGACCGGGATCCCATCGAACCGGTCATCGAGGACCCGCAGCGCCCGGTCCAGGATCGTCTGCTCCTGGTCGGTAGGCGGGTTGTTCCTGCTGATCGTGATCAGCGAGACGACCATGTTCAGCCGGCGGCCATGCGCGTCGGCCCGAACCCGGGCAGCGGCAGCGTGATGACCGTCAGCTTCGAGGAGCCCGGCGGCCTCGACGGCCTGGCCGGGATCGAGGATGTTCAGGTAACCGACACCGCGGCCCAGGCAAATGACCTGCCCGCCGAGGGCCTGGACGGCTTTGATGTGCTCGCCCTTCAAATCCCCGAGCACGAGCGGGTGGACGCCTTGGGCGGACAGGCCGAGGAACATCCGGCGCACCAGCGTGGACTTTCCCAGCCCGGGTTTGCCGAGGATGAAGGCGGAAGGGTTGGAGATGAGCCGGGCGCGCTGGAACCAGCTGATCGGGTCACAGCACACCGTGGCCTGGGTTTCTTCGTGCCGGCCCAGCGGGACGCCGATCATGGGCGAGGACGCGCCGGAGGAAAACGGCCACAACCCGCAGACCTGGATGGTGGTTCCCCGGTATTCCGTCACGGACGGGACGAGCTGCGCCATGCCACCGCCGCGTCCGGGCCAGCCGCGGGCACCCGGCCCGGCCTCGCGGGACTCCTGCTTCTCAACGTTCGGGGCGGGCTTTGCCGGGCCAGCAGTTCTCCTGGAGAGACGGGCGAAAAGCTTCATGTGGGCCATTACAGGGCGTCCTTGATTTCGGAGGGCAGCATGCTGTGTTTGGGCAGGACCAGTCCCAGCGGCAGGGAAGCAGCGAAGGCGGTGTCCTGCGCGCCGTAGGCGCGGCGCAGCAGTACGCGGGCGGTACCGGAGGTCTGTTCAATGGCGGCCACGGCATCGGGGAGGCGTTCCCTGTCGGTGACGGTGGCGGTGACGACCATGCCGAAGTTCACCAGCCCGGCGCCCTGGGCTTCCTCGGCCGCTGTCTGGGCAGCGGATCGGGCATCGACCAGGGCACGGGCGCTGGGACGGGTCCCGGAGGTGATGCGGACGTTGGCGTTGTTCTGGTCCCGCTCGACCACGGCAGCGGCCCGGGCCGAATCCATCGGCCGGTACAGCAGGGAGACCCGCTTGCGGTCGATATCGCCGTGCGGGGCCAGCAACCGGGACAGGACTGAGGAGTTCACGGACCCGCGCGGGGCTCCCGTCATGGTCCAGGACGCCGAGAACGCGGAATCGTGCCGGTAGTCCTCCCAGTTCGCCTGTGCCGCGGTGGGTCCTGCCTCACCCCAGGTCAGGGAAACCGGGGACCCGGCGGCGTGGGCTTCATCAATGATCAGCGCAGCGGGGGGATCATAGGCGACCCGGACGACCTCGCAGAGTTCCTGCGCCGTCATCGGACGGGCGATACCGGCGCCGGTGGACTGCAGGCGCGCTGACAGGCCGGGGATGCGGGCGGCGAGGTCACGTGCCACGTCTTCCGGTGTGCGCTTCTTCGCCCCGGCCCGAAGGGCGGCGTTGAAGGTCAGGGACACCCAAGCGCGGACCGTGGCCGATCCTTCCGGATAGGTGTTCACGACCTCGTGCAGGATCGCCTGGGCAAAGTCCGGTGCGCCAGGGTCGATGTTCATGTCCACTTCGTTCCGCAGCCGGTACCCGGAGTCCGGGGCGGTTTCCACCGTGACGGCCGCAGCGTCCAGTCCGGCCTCGTCGGCCAGGCCGGCGAGCCAGCCGCCCCAGTTCGCCACCCAGGCATCGACCTGTTCCGGGTCCACCAGTGAGGCGCCGTCAGGTTCGGTGGAGAAGATCACGGTGAAGTGGCTCGTGGCCGGGACGTGGAGCATGGCGAACGGGCGCTTGTAGGAATCGGTGAACTCGTAGAGGGTCGACTTCGCGGCAAGGCCGGGGAGCTGGTACATGCCCCATCGCGTGACGCCCAGCGGGCCGGAACGGTAAAGGTTCGTCCCGGTGGATCTGGAGATCCGGAAGCTCATCCGGGTGCCGAAGCGGTCGACGACGGACTGGCCGTGCTTGTCCTTGACCGTCAGCAACAGGACGCTGACCCCGGCCAGGGCCAGAACGCCCAGCCCAATGAGAAGGCCCCAGATGGCGAAGCTGATGATGCCCATCAACAGCCCAGCCATGACAATTCCGGTGCCGATGGCACCGAGGTTGCCCAGTCCGGCAGAGCGCGGGATGCGCCAGTTCCCGTAGGACGGTTCCTTGTACTCGGTGTTAATTGCTGCCACTGGGGCCCTCCCCGGTTGAATCCTGTGCGGTTTTTTCGATGGCCTGCGACGTCCTGGACGCCACCTGCGCGCCCACAGTTACGGCCGTGCCGGCTGGACCGGCTGCGGCTGTTGCCCCGCTGGCTCCGGTTGCTGCACGAGCAGTGCCTGCTGAGGCCCCGGCTCCTGCCATGCCCGCCTTACCTTCGGCTGCGGTGCCGGCAGCTCCGCCAGGCCCCGTGGCACCGGGCATGGGTTGGCCTCCCCCGCCTCGCGGGCCAGGCGTTCCGTCACTGCCCTTCGGCGCGTCACCGGCATCGGGGCTGCGTGTGCCGGACGTGCTGGTTGTGCTCGCCGGGATGGGGGCGGCATTGCCGCGTCCGCTGCCACCGCGGCCCAGGGAAACAGCGCCAGTGGCCAGGGCCCCAACCGCGGCTCCTGCCCCTGCTCCCCCGCCGGAAGCGACGGCGGCCACCATCGGTGTGACGAACCGCATCAAGGCCGGCAGGGCGAACAAGGCCACGATCATCAAGGTGAAACCGGTGATAGTGCCGACAATGGCATCCCTGCCGTCCTTCTTGTCCATGAGGAGAAACGCGACCGAGTACACGGTGGCCGCTGCCGGTTTGTAGAGGATGAAGGCGATTGTCCAACCGACGGCCTTTTGGAACCATTGCCGGCCCATCTCCGTGTTCGTGAAAGCGGCCGTGGTGGGCAAGATGCCCGCCAGGATCACCAACATGCCGCTGCGAACGACCATCAGGATGATCTGGACGAGGGAAGCAATCAAGCCGATCAGGCCCAGAACAATGAGGACAAACACGCCGATGCCTGTCTGACCTGTCACGACAAGGATTTTCATGGATTCGGCAAAGCCCTTGCCGTCCGTGGACCGCTCGATGATGGCGGCCGAAAATGCATCGGCGGCGATGACGAGAATCGAGATGACTCCCAAGCCAAGCCCAGAGACCAGTGTGAGCGTGATGAGGGAACGGAGCAGATCTTTCAGGGGTGCTCCGCGCTGTTCCCAGATCATACGAAAGCCCCCGGTAATGACTGCGAGAACTGCCAGCGTCAGGGTCCAGGTCATCAGTTCGCTGTTCACCATAGACACGACAGAGCTCGGCTGAGTTCCGTCTTCGCTCGTGAGGTTCACCGCGGGCATGGAGACCCAGAACGTGGACAGTGTTGTCACCATCTGGCTCATGCCCTCCATGATGGCCTTGGCCATGTTGCCCATAGCGTCGTCAGCCAGATCAGATACGGCGGCGCCAACTCCGCAACCAACGTCCAGAAAGCCGCAAGCCATTTCAGACCCCGGCCCATAGGATCAGGCCACTCAGGTCCCTGATCTGTGTGGGACCCATGAAGGTGACGCCATCATCTGCTGGCTTCACTTTCCAATCTCCCTCCATCCAACGCATGGACAACGTCAGCCGAGCCAATGCACCCTTATCTGTCTCAAAGGCAAGGTCGATATTTGCTTCGGCAGGCGTGTAGGACTTCATGAGAAAACCACGCACCTGGATGGGAGTGCTTGAGCCTGCGGTACCGGAGCCAGCAGCAACTTCGCGCATCGCTGCGTCTCTACCAGCACCGGGAACAAGCAGCTTGTCAGCTAGCTTTTGCTGCAGCTCGGTGGAACCGGAAGAGCCCAGAGCGGCGACATTCATTGCTGCATACAACGCCCCGGTCGGGGAATGCGCAAAGCAAGACCGAAAACCACTTTCATCGGTTGTGCCCGGTCCGATTGTCTTCGGATCGGTGGGCGTGGCTATGCGTCCCACAAGCTCCCAGTTTGATTTTGGCGCACTTCCCAGCGCTGTTTCCGACGAGGCAGGCAGTCCGCAAACACTCTTGCCAGCTTCAGCCGAAGCGCTGGGACTGGCTGCCGGACTACCGGACGGTGCTGTTGGGGCCGGCTGTGAATTGGCGGATCCTTTGGGAAGCAGGAAGATGACGACGGTTGCTGCGATCAGCGCGATCACCAGCGCGGCGGCGATGATGAAACCGGGCTTGGTGAACGGGTTGCTTGCGGTGGTGCGCTCTGTTGATTGGCTCATGGGGGACCTCCCGTTGCTGGTGCAGGCTTAGACGAAGGCGCGGACGATGCCCGAAGAGCCGCTGATGATGATGCAGCCCATAAGGACCCAGCCGAGCTTTCCGATGGCTTGGGCGCCCTCGCCGCGCTGGAGCTGGATGACCATGCCGATGCCGACGATGATGACGCCCAGGACCCCGAGGATGAGGCCGATACCGGAGGCCCAGTTCAGGATGGTCAGCAGTCCGCCAGCCTGGTCGGGGACGGTCGGGGTGGGGTCGGGGATGACGCTTGCTGCACGGGCGGAGAAGGAGTTCATGGTGGGACCTTTCAATTGGTGGTGCTTGGTCGGGTGGCCAGAACGGTGATGTCGTTGATGAAGCATTGGTACTCGCGGGCCGGCGGCGCCGTGGATTCCCCGTGCCGCCAGGCCTCTACCCAGGGCAACCTCCATAGGCGGGGTGCTCCCCCGCCGACGATGGCGGCTAAGTCTCGGAGCGCTTTGGGAGTCTTCCCTGGTGCGTCGGCCAGGATGGCCAGGCCGAGCAGATCGACCTCCGGCGCCGCCCCTGATGCCCATTGGGTCAGTACGCCCCTGGCGGCTGTGAGGCCGTGCATGTCGGCCCGGCAAACCAGCAGCACGCTTGGCCTGCTGCCGTCCTGCAGGACGGGCCAGCAGTGATCGGTGACGCTGGCCCCGTCGAGGAGGCCAGCGATTCGGCTTTCACCGGATCCACCGTGGGCGCCCGTGATCCAGACTGCTGCCGTACCTGACATGGTGCGCCGGCCCAGGCAGTCTGCGGCGTCGGGTTCGACCATTCCACGCAGCGGCGCAGTTATCACTGCGACAGGGGGTAGGTGTTCGGACGGTGCTGGCTCGGCCGCGTCTTGAGCGATAGTTGGGCTGGTGATCCAGGGGTTCAGGGACTGTTGCATGTTCCTCCTCTCAGGGTCCGTTGGGGGTTGGGTTGTCTTAGAAGCCGTGGGCGACGGCGGCCGCTGCGGCCAGCCACGCCCGCTGGGTGGCAGGCTGAAGTGCCTCGTGGCGGATCGGGCCGTTCACCAAAGCCGGGTCGTAAGGAATGCGGACGACGGCACGGACGAACGGCTCAAAGCCGTCCGCGATCCGTTGTGCCTCGGCCTTGGCGCGCTTAAGGGCCTCCCCGGTCATGCTGCGTTTGGCGTCGGTGGATTCGGAGACGATTACGACGGCGTTGCGTGCCAGTTCGGCGTCGTGGCCTCCGCGGGATTCGAGGGTCTGGAGGGTCAGTCGGGCTGCTTCGGCGCGGTCCTCGATCGCCGTCACGGGCACGACGAGCTGGTTGGTGTGGTCGATCATCCGTCGCCAGTTCGCTGCCCGGGCGGTGTTGCCCGAGTCCATGACCACCAGCCGGTAGTAGCGGGTGAGGACCTGGTGGGCGATGTCGACTTCTTCGGCGGTGACTTCGTGGTCGCCTTCTTCGTTTTCGTCTGAGCGCAGCACGTCGAACTTGTCGGCGGTCTGATGGTGGACGAACTTGGCGATCTCGGCAGCGTTCGTTGACGGTGAGAGGAGTTCGGTGGAGGCATCGATCAGGTCCAGGACGCTCCGGTCATGGGCGCCCTTTTCCGTCCGCCAACCCAGGGTGCCCTGGGATTCGTTGTTGTCCCAGGCGACGGTCGCGGCCCCGCTATAGCGGGCGAGGATGGCCGAGAGCATGACGACGGTAGGGGTCTTGTTCGCCCCGCCCTTACGGTTGACCACGGCAATGGTCCTGGGACCGGGCCAGTGCTGGCTGACAGTGCTCACATCCTCCCGCTCAGAGAGTTCGTCGGCGGAGGGGTCCATCCGGAAGCCAAGGCGCGTAAGCGCTCCCCGCCAACCACGTGTGGCCGGTTCCAGAATGGGGGCGCTTACCAGGAATGAAGTTTCCTTCAGGTTGCGCCGGGTCGGAGCCGTGGTCTCAGCGGTGACAGCCGTTTGCGTTTTCCGGGCCGCCGGTGTCTGTCTGGACTCTGATGAGGCAGGGCCGGGTGGCCACGTCTGATGGTCCACCGTGGCGACAGGCGCAGCCGCGGGTTCTCCCGGGGTGGCCACAGGCTCAGTTGCAGGAGGCGGGACGGTACGAGTGACGATGGGAGCGGAGGTCTTTGTAGTGAGTGCTTCTGCTCGGCGCTGGGCGGGGTGTGTCTCGTAAGAGACAGATTCGATCCTGCTGTCCGGGTGCACGATCAGTTCGCCGTGCCCTTCGGGATCCTCGATCCGGACCCTGACAGGTCTTTGCAGTGTCTGGGCTTCGCCCACGACAAGGGCAAGGGCTTTGTTGCGGAGGTCCTGCAGCGATTCCCCGTCAGGAACGAGACGGGAGTTACCCGCGACGACGACCTCGGCCGTGCCGTTGTCGCGGACGATGGCCCTGATCTTTGGAAATGCCAGGACTTCGGTGGGTGCGGTAGCCATGAACTTCTTCCTTTACGTGAGATACACAGGTGCGGGGCTTAGGAGGATGGGGGTGTGAGCCGGTTGACCTTCCACGGGGCTTCCTTGTCCGTGCGCAGCAGCTGCAGCGTGTAGGTCCCGGCGTTGGTGGGGACCGCGGCCAGGACCCCGTAGCCGTTGGCTTCATCCACGCTCAGCGTGGCCGGCCCCACGCGGTTGGCCGGGACGTTGGCCGGGTCAACTGCCGAGTAGTCGGCGGTGGCCTGCGGTGTCAGCCAACGGGCCAGATCGTTGGCCCACTGCTTTTGATCCACGGCAGGGCGGGCAAAGTCAGCCATCGCCTGTTCAGCTACTTCCATGGCCCTGTCCCTGCTGGCCTGATCCCAGCCAATGCTTGTGGTGGCCGGGGCTGTGCCGCCGGGTGCCTGGGGGCCGCTGTTGGCGCTCAGCGAGACCGGCGCGGAGGCGGCTGGGGAACTGCCCGCTGATTCTGCCGGTGCTGGCATTGTCCTCGCTGGCGGTGCGCACGCAGCGCACAGCAGAGCCACGGCGATGAGGGCCAGGGGTGTTTTCACTTCTTCTCCTCTGGAGTGGGCAGGTACAGGAAAGCGGAGGGGACGGTGCTGCGGACGGTCCGGGTGTAGTAGTTGTGGTCATCGGGGGGCGGATTGCCGTTGTAACCCTCTTCGACGTAGGTCCCGTCGGCCTGGACTTTCTTCACCACGCCAACGTGACCGAATCTCGGGTCCGCTCCCCCGACGCCGGGGGCGTACCAGACGACCGCCCCGACCCGCGGAGTGGTTCCGGTGGGCCAGCCCTTGGCGTCCCAGCCGGCTTTCCACGTCACGGCAGAACCCAACCGTTCCCCGTCCGGACGGAATGTGCCATTGAGGAACTTGAACGGTGCGCTGATGGAGCCCATCTGCTGGTTCACCCGCCACAGCGCGAAGTCCACACACTCGCGGTAGTACATATTCAGGGGCGAAGTACTGACGTCGTTCGCCCCCACCTGCGACCAAGTAGGCGAGTCTTTCCAGGGATAGTCATCCCCGGCACCGGACTGCCCCGGAATGGCGCAGCCGCTGCCTTCCAGGGAGAGCTTCCCGTCTGAGAGTGCCTGGACGAGTTTGACGGCCTCGGGCCAGTACTTCCGGTAGTGGTACGGGTCGGCGTTGCGCTGCACCTTGCTCGCGGCGATGGTCGGCTCCAGCAGCTCCCACCCCTCAACGGCCTGCAGGGCCCTAACAAAGTTCGTCGCACTGATGGCGGGGTCCATGCGGTCTGCATAGGAGCCCCACGCGCCGTTGCCGCGCTGCTGGAACAACCCGCGAGAGTCAGGGCCGGCTCCGTCACCGTAGTCCAGCACGCGCAGCCCGGACTCCCCCAGGGCGACCATGACGCTGACCATCTGGCCCTTCCGGGGCAATTTCAGCGCCTTGCCGGCGTCCATGATCAGCGCAGCATTTTTCAACTGCTCTTGGGAATAGCCATCGACGCCGTTGATCGCCACTGAGACGGTCGGGCCGCAGTCGGCAGCGGCGGGTTTCGCCGGGGCAAGGAGTAAGAGTACGGAAAAGAGCAGCCCGAACAAGAGGCTGGGAACCACGATCAGCGCCACGAGGCCAAGTGACTTCCGCTGCATGTGAATCCCCCTTCGAGCCGCAGGCGTCAACTGGCTCGCTCAAAACAATACATGCGTGTAGTGAACATGTGCAATGCTTGTAGTGGATACGCATTGTCCATGTGCATTCCCTTAGGGGACGTTACGATGATTTGGCTTCGTTGCTCTTCCTGGATCGGCGCTGGAGGGTGAGACCTAATGCTGACGACACGGCACGGCCTGGCCTGCCTGGCGTTCCTTGTACCCACGGCCGCACTATCTGGATTCGCGGTTGTCATGGCCCGCAAAATCGTTAAACGGGGACCAAAGGACTACCGTCGGGCCGAACTGACAAGTGATGGCCACAGAGTCCGCATCGATTTGGACGACTACACCAAAGCCCCTGGTGACTTTGGAGTGTTCGATCCTGTGGCAGAGCGCTACACGAGAGTCGGTGAGGTCACGCTGATCGACGAGGATCGAAAGTACGTGGAACGCCGGATTCATAGGCCGGACTCCGGGCCGGCGTCCCTGGGGCCCGTGGTCGATTGGACCCCCGATGTGTTCTTCGAACCCTCTGCGGTGGCCGGACGGTTCGAAGAGGTACACATCCCCACCGCGTACGGCGCGGCGCCTGCATGGCTATTCCAAGGAAAGAAGAAGGACACGTGGGTGATCCATATCCATGGCAGCTGGACGGACCGCTCGATCATGTTCCGGGACGTACACGCTTTCAGTCCCTTGGGATTCACCTCCTTGGTTCCCTCATTCCGTAGCGACCAGGAGGTGAGCCCACCACAGGCCGAATCGAGCCATCTTGGGCAAACCGAATGGCGTGACGTGGAAAGCGCCGTGGCCTACGCCGTGGCTCATGGAGCGAGGCGAATCATCCTCTCGGGCTGGTCAATGGGTGGGACCATTGCCCTGCTCACAGCGGAGCGCAGCGTCCACCGGGACCGGATATTCGGCATCGTCCTGGTAGGCCCGGTCACGAGCTGGCGTAAGACCATAACAGCGGGGGCAGCGCGCGCAGGTGTGCCGGCGGTAGGGGCAGGCCTTGTCATGTCCCTACTGCAGGCTCCCCCGTTCGCGAAGATGCTCGGGCTGGAGGAACCGATCAACTTCAATGCACTTGAATGGGTCGATGCACCCAACCGGGTGTCTGTCCCGACGCTGGTCTTGCACTCCAGCGCAGATCAAGAGGTTCCCTGGGAGATCTCAGCGGCGTTCCAACGCGCGAATCCTGACACCGTCACCCTGATTCCCCTACCTGAGGCGCACCATACCCAGGAGTGGAATGCCTCGCCTCGCACCTTCACCGACGAACTCACGAGTTGGATCAGCAAAACGATCCTGACTGAGCAGGGCTAGCTTTGCGCGTCCAGCTTGGTCTCAATTTGGCTGATTCTGCCTTGAACAGACTCCGGGAACGTCGTCATGTTCCCCCGCTGGTAGTTGTGCAGAACAATGAGGCTTTTGTAAACGCCATTTTCGAGCGTTTCGTTGAAGAGGTCCCACGCCGGACTGACTCGTGAGTGATCTGCATTTACCCGGATCCTCAACGCAGTAAGCCAAAGCGCATCGATCATCCAGAGACGCAACTTCGGGAGCTGCTTCGACAGGAAAAGAATCAGCCACCCCGCAGCCGTCACCGAGAGGCCTGCATAGAAAAGACGGTCAAACCAAGATCCGATCGCTTGGGCGAAGGCATGCCAGGGCGAGAAATGGAACAGCAGCACGTACGTAATGTGGCACGAGCAAGCCGCCGCAACCACGAGCAGGCCCGCTGAGAATGTTGCGTACAGGCCCCTCGCCTTGTGGCGAAGCATGTAGATAATCCTGAGCACGGTGAATAGCAACGCGAGCATGTACGTGCCGCTGTACGCGGCAGTTGCGAGCTGGTCCATCCGGTAATCAATGAAGCCCGCAGCCGTTGGAGCTTTGTCCTCAATCAGGGCGAAGCTGACAATCATGATGGGAATGCTCAGCAACGGAGCGTAGTAAGTCCACCTGACTGGTACGTTCGCTAACCGCCGCACGCTGTCGTTGAAGAAGAAGATCGCCAGCAGCGCGAAGATGGCTTGAAGCAGGTTCGTCACGTTGACGCCACCGAGGTAGCTGTCGATGGCCGCTAGCGGTGTAACCGTTCCCAAGACATAAAGCGCCGCGAGGCCGAACATCGATGCCAGCCACGACGCCCGGGATTCCGCCACCTTGACCACCGAGGGGATCCGAAGGAGGCATAGGGCACTCAGCAGCGCAAAGAGCAACTGTTTCATGGTCTATCAGAGGAAAGGATCAGGATCGGACGAGCTGCGTGGACGGGTCTTCTTCGACATCTCGAAAGCGAAATCCTCTACCCACCGTTCGACAGGATGATTCGGAACGGACCGGCAGCTGACACTAATTGCGTCCGCGGTTTCCCGTAGCATCTCTTCCGAGAGATCCGGCAGAGCCAAGGGAGTCCGAAAGCTCTCCAAATAGATGTGCCCGAGCTCGTGATAGATGCAGTGAAGTTTGTACTGCTGCGACTTCTGCGGTGGGAAATAGACGTTAATACGATCTTCAAAGTCGGCTTTGAAGGCCGTCAGCGCACCCCAGGACTCCTGGAACTCGATTAGATTGATCGGCTTCTCGCAGATCACGGCGAGGCGATCGACAACTTCCTTCATCGACGTCGTGCCGTCACCGCACAACTCCCGAACCTTGTCCTGAACCGGTGGGAGCGTCATTCACTCTTCCTCTTCGCCGTTCATCGACGCATCGATAATCCTGGTGATCGTCCTCAGCATTTCTGGCGAGGTGGCCCCCAGGTTTCTCGCTGCAAAGTTCTTCACCTTTAGCTTCCGCATCTGCACAAGGAACTCCATACGCGCTTCCACTTCAGGAGGAGTCTCACTGTTGAGGTCACACAGATAACTAGCTGGTACGGCAAAAACGTACTCAGCTATGCCCTTCAGCAGTTCTTGATCTGTCACCAGGCTTCCAGTGCCATTGATCAAGTAGGACCACCGCGTCCGCGACAGGTGGATTCCGTGGGCGGAAAGTGCTTCTTCGACATGCGGGTACGTGAGCGCAGTGTTGTTATCGGACTCCCAGATATCGACCAGGATGCCCATGCGGTCCGCTAGCCGCTCTTTCTTCTGTTGCTGCGTAAGAAACACGCTGCGGCCCCCATTTGCCATCTATACAGCTCCTTAGCCGTAGCTCAGCTACTTGTGTAGACCGCCACACAGATCAGGCGGGCAGCTGACACAAAATGTTACCCGATGCCTACCGGAGGGTACAGGCAGTGAGTTGTGCATGTGCGGAGCATGTATGTAGTCTGTCGCTTGCTTGGTCTTTTTTGAAGGAGCAACCGGTGACGCCTTAGCAGAATCTGTATCTCTACAGGTTCTGCTGAAACCGAAGTGAGGGTGATGATATGGACGAATACCGTCCACCCAAGCTGATCGGCAAGAAGGCGCCACTGAACTGCCTTGTGCTCCCAAATCAGCACCACGCCGCCTGGAAGGCGACACAGCGGTACAACATGTCCTTCGGTGCGTACGTCGGCGCTCTGATAGACCGCGCGGAAGGACGTCCGAACAAGCTTGATGGGATGCAACAGGGGGCATTGCCTATCGAAGAGTCGTAGGACGCCGAAAAGCGTCACGTCACAAAGACGACACGCTCCCGTTTTCTGAAAACAAATCCCCAGAGGGCTGCTGGGCCGGTGATAGTTTCGGACCAACCGCAAAGGATCATCCAGTGATCCCGCGGGGCGGGCACCACAACGATGAAGCTGTAGCCGCTTAGGCGGCGGCTACAAAATCAAAGGACACAGCAAATGACGGCAGTAGCAGTAAATCGAGGCGGCGGGCGTCCCAGCAAGGGGCTGCGTAAGTTCATTGGTTTTCGCTCACCCGAACCTACCGCTGACGGTATCGCTAAAGTGGCAGCGCACAAGGGCCTGACCGTTACGGAATACCTTCTGTCCGTTGTCGAGCCACGCCTCAAAGAAGACCTAGCCGCACTTGACCAGGACGACTACCAGCAGGAGCTGCCCATTCGCATCGCCTCATAACACAAAAGAAGGCCCGTACTAAGACGGGCCTTCGAAGCTTGAGACTCACCATCTGGATTGCTTGCCGGCGGATCAGATTGTAAGTCGTGGAGGGCCCTAACAGGCCATCCCTTGTGTTGCTATGAAACCGATCTGGCAGGATCGGCCCTTTTTGGTACCTCAATCCCCGAAAGGATTACCCACATCGTACATCAGCACATCTCCGTGCTTCCAGCATGCCCAGCTTTAGGCGTGTCGAACCAACGCGACAGCCCGGCTGCCGTTTGGGCAGCCCTGGCACCCCTGCTAGCCGGCCAGCCCAGAATGCGCCTTTCTCGCGATGCAGGCAAAACATATCCGCAAAAGCACGAACGGAACTTAACGGAAGCGCTTCCCTCGCTTCCTGCGGCTGTGAGGATCTTCGGGAAAGATGGCACATGTGCAGCCATCTTTCTCGACTTTGACTCCTCCGTAGCAGGCCTGGACCGGGTTCAGGCGGACGTCCGCTCCGTTCAGGCCTGGCTGCACTCGGTCGGTGCCCGCTGGATTGAGGACTACTCTCCGAACGGCGGCCGCCACGTCTACGTCCCACTGGCGCGGCGGATCACGTTCTCTGAAGCGCGTGATCTTGTCGAGGCGCTGGGCACCCGGTACCTGACCCTAGACAAGACCCCTCACCAAAACCTGCTCCACGGCTGCATGCGAACCCCCGGATCACCGCACAAGCGCGGCGGCCACCAGGAACTGGCGATGAGCCTATCCATGGCCTACGACATCGTCCGCCGGCCCAATAACGCCTCCGTCTGGGCGGCCATGACCAACGACCTGGCCGCTGAGATCAAGGCCGTCCGCGCGCTCCGGCAGGATGAGACCTTCACTCCGGCGACCTCCGACGCACCCGCCATCAACGAGCCCGTGGGGCGCATGTCCCGGACCATGCAGGTGCTCGCCCAGACCGGCATGTACGACACCAACAGATACGCCTCTGACTCCGAGGCGCGCCAGGCCGTCATCCTCAGTGCTGCGGCCGCCGGTCTCGAGCTCGTGGATGTGGAGCGCCGGATGCTGCAGGGAACCTGGCCCGGATTGGCCTCCTTCTATGCCCGCTATGCAGCCCGCCACCGATTCACGTCACTGCGCCGCGACTGGATGAGCGCCCTCAGCTACTTGAGCAAAAGGACGGTCCAAACCGACCGGAATGACAATGTCCGCAGATCCCCCACAAGCCAGCCATCTACACAGGCGGTAGGGGTAAAGGGTTCAACCCAAATTTCAAACCCCGATGCGGAGCATCGGTTTATTCGGACCTGGCGAAGTGCTCTAAGGATCAAGGAGGTGAACTACCAGCACCCCAGGTCTGGTATGGCCCGGCGAATGGTGTTGAGGGCTTTGGGGGAAGCAGCGCACATGTCGGCATCTCGTTTTGTTGAATTCGGCGTCCGGTCCATTGCCGTGGCCACTGGCCTTGACCACACGACCGTTGCGCTGCATCTAAGGGAGCTGCGTGCGGAGAAGGATCCCCTGGTTACCTTGGTTGAAGAGGCTAGGGGCACTAAGGGCGATCTATACATGCTCACCGTGCCCGAAGAGTTGAAGACAGCGGCCGAGGATGCTAGCTGGCAGAAGGGGAAAATCCACTCCCTCCGCCCGGTTTTCCGTGAGCTGGGGCTGCCGGCCGCGTTCGTCTACGAAGCGCTTGAGCACTCCCCCGCGATGCCGACAGCTGAGATTGTGCGGATCACCCGGCTGTCTCGTTCTGCGGTCCACGAAGCCCTGGAAGTCCTCGCCGCCTGGAACCTGGTCGTCCGCAGTCCCAGCCGGGCCTGGTCAATTGTAGCCGGGACATCGCTGAAACAGCTCGCCGAACAATTCGGGGTCTTCGAAGCGGTTGCCCTCCAATTACAGCGCTACCGCAATGATCGGATCATCTGGCGGGAATGGCTCGCCAAGAACGTCAACACCGTGCCGGAGCTGCTTTCCCCCGACGAAGACTATCCATGGGAGATGTTCGAGGGGCCACCCGATGAATGGTCACTGTCCGCCATGGCCTTCAACAGAACGGGATGAGGGTCAGTGCCAAAGGGGGCATGCGAGTTGTGTGCCCATTCCCCCCGTCTGCACTCCTTGACGGGTGGATGCGGCTGGCCGGCGCATCCACTTCCCAGGCGCAACTTTGACACTCTCTGTTTCGTGCCATAACTCATGCCATAAGAACTATTGGAAGACAAGCCATGCCTGTCGCAGGTGGTCCAGCATCACTCCCCCGCAGGCTGTCCCGTTTGGATATGAAGCTTGAAGACGACCGAGACGAGCGCGCTGCGTGAGGGTGCGTCGAACTCGGTGACCTTTTCATCCAGCCAGGCAACCTGCAGCCCATCGAGGCGCAGCTGGATCTGGATTCCGGCCTCTCCCCGTTTACGCGCAGCGCGGCGGGGCATGCCGGAGCTCGTCAGCGTGGTCTCGGGAGTGAACTCCTTGGCGATCTGCTCGTCATCGACGGCTTCGAAGGCGTCAATTAACAGGTCCGCGTACGTGGTCCGCTCCTGGTAGACGGCATCCTTGACCCGTGCCAGGAGCGCCGGTGGCAGGTACACCCCGACGTTGCGCAGCGCCCCGGGAACCAGCTCGGAGGCTTTGGTCGCGTTAGTAGCTTTCTTGGCAGCAGGCTGCTGCCGCGTGGTGGCCTTTGGGGCCTTGACGGATGTAGGCGTGGGCTCCGCCCGCTCTCCTGCCGCCTCAAGGGGCGCCTCCTCAACATTTGCATGCTCAGCGGGCCGCCTATCCGTCTGCGGCTGCTCAGTAGGTACCTGCGTGTCAGTGGGCTCGGGTGCAGCTGTTGGCGGCACCTGGACAAGTTCCCGGGCCGGTGCCTCTACGGACTCTCCGGTTTTGGGTTCCGGCGCAGGCGCGCCCCTCCCCCGCTTCGGAGCCAGCAACCCTTGTAGTGCTGCACCGCGGGCAGGCGCTACAGGTGCGAATGCCCCGGCAAGGCTCTGTCGGCCGCTCATGCTTCGTTCCCGCTTTCGATCTCGTTCAGTCGGGCGAGGATCTCGCCGGTCAGCTGCTCGTACTCTTCAGCGAGTCCCCCGGCGTTGCGCGAGAAGAAGCCGTCCGCGGGCTTCTCCCCCGCCCGAAGCGCCTTTAGGCGGTTCTTCTGAGCGTCGGTAACGGCACCTTCAAGTTCGTGGAAGAGCAGGCCTTTGCGGCGGGCGTCCGCGCTTGCGCTCTCCAGGTTCCTGATGCGGGTTGCGAAGACCGGGGCGACGGTGCCGAGCATTTCTTCCAAGGTGTCCCGGACGCTGCGTTCGAGGCGCATGGAGCGCGGGCCGACACCGAACAGGACGATGCCCGCCAACTGCAGGGACGGGTTCCGGTCACGTACAGCCATGAAGCGGCGTGCGATGCGTTCGACACCATCGATGCTCGCATCATCGGAACGGGTAGGAATGACGACTGCACTGGAGATCGCGAAGGCGCCTTCTACGAGGATCCGCTCCCCCGGGGGGGTGTCGATCAGGATCAAGTCGTAATCGTCTGCCAGCGGGGCCAGGACGGCGTAGAGCATGTCGCCGAAGTCGCCGGCATCGGAGCGGCTGGAGCGGGACACCATTAAGCCCTGGATGTCTTCGAGGTCCTGGCCGCCCGGGATGACGTCCAGGTTTTCCCGCACGTCGCGCAGGATCATCGGCGGCGTCCCGGCGATCAGGGCCTGGAAGAATTCCCTCCCTGTCTGCCGGTCGTATCCGAGGTCGCGGGCCAGGTCACCCTGCGGGTCAAGGTCGATCAGCAACACACGGGAGCCAGCCAGCGCGACGTACCCGCCAACGTTGGCTGCGGTGGTCGTCTTGCCGACTCCGCCTTTGCCGTTCGCCAGGGAGATGACACGGTCAATGGCCCGTGTTGCCTGGGGTTTCGGGGGTACGGGGGTTTGCAGTGATCGTGCCATCGGCCGGCGACTCTCCTACTTGGTGGGTTGCATGTTGTCCTGCTGTCGACCCTATGTGCACTCCTCTTGGAATGCTGGCAATGACACGCATAAGAGGGATCACAGTGCGTAGAGTAGGGCGATTCACCGCACTTCACGTTATACGTATGGCGGGATGTAAAGCCCTGTGCCCTACCTTATTTCAAAGTCGAAGTTCCATTGATGTCTCAATGTCATCGCACGTTGACACTATTGCCGGACGGCCCGTGTGGGTTTTCATTGCGCATCCCATAAGCCATCCAGTGGTTTTTCCTGCATCTTTAGTAGCTCGTCCTCGTCTGGGATATACAGCGTAGTCACTTATTGACACACATATTGTGCTTATGGTGGGCCTTTAGGCCTCGCATGAGACAGGCATAATGGCAAGACTTCCGGTTAGTTCTCTAACAAGCGCTATACTCTGGCGTCCAATAGGAGCTATGGCATGTGTTATGGCGTGAATGTTTGTTGGTTCGAAAATGGCCTTCATAACCTATGTCGCAACAAGGAGCACGGTTGCGCCTGCCGGGCCTACGGTCATGTTAACCGGGGAGCCCGGAGGCCGCCATGGCGGGGGAGCGGCCGAATTAACACAGTCATGTCACTGCGGGTGCTCAACCAATGACGAGGGCTTCGGCTGGGGGCATCGGGGAGGAGGCATTGCTGCTGCTTGGCTGAAGAGAAACGACCGTTTCTGACCGGCCGGCTGCTTGCCACGCAGGAACGCCTAGAAAGCTCTCTTATTCCTGGTCAAAACTGGTTCTCGAAATGAAAACCAGTCAAAACCCAGAGGGGAGGCTTTTTGACTTAGCGACGTTGTCCTCAGCCGGGACATGTTCCGGGGGGGTGTCCCTATGCTTTTGGTCAAGCGGCCAGGGCGGGTTTTTCCTCGTAGAAGGTGCCGTGTTTGAGCATTGAGTAGATGACGTCGCAGCGCCGGCGGGCCAGGCAGATGACGGCGGCGTTGTGCTTCTTCCCCTGTGCCCGTTTCTTTTGGTTGTAGGCCTTCGACGCGGGGTGGTGGCAGCTGGCGATCCAAGCGGATCTGAAGAGGGCGTTCTTGAGTTGTTTGTTCCCTGATCGTGCGGGGAATTCGCCGCGTATCGAGGTGCCAGAGCGCCGTGTGACAGGGGCGATGCCCGCGTAGGCGGCGAGGTGCCCGGGAGTGGTGAAGGTGCCGGCATCGCCGATGCTCAGGAGTATCGTCGCTGCGGTCTTGATGCCGACTCCCGGCATGGACATCAAGACCTGGGAAAGAGGGAAGTCATCGAGGAGCCTTTCGACTTCTTCGGCCACGATGGCTCGCTGGTGTTTGAGTTCCTTGATCTGGGCGGCGACGCGGGGGATGACCAATTCGACGGCTTCGGTGCCGATCACGGTGACCGTCTGCTCGCCCAATGCCGCGAAGATGGCGTCAACCACGTTCACCGGGTCCTTGCGGTTGTGGTTCCTGGCCCAGCGCAACACGTTGGATCGCCCCGCGGCCCGCAAGCCGGTCGGCCCGGCGTATTTGATGAACAGTTCCAGGACCAGGGACCGTGTCAGCACTGTCCCCGGGAAGACTCGCTCCAGGGCGGGGAAAATCTGCAGCAACAGCGACCGCAGCCGGTTGATCGCCCTGGTGCACTCATGGGTCAGGTCTGCGTCGAATCCTGAGAGCACCTTTAGTGCCGCGAGCACCTCGCTGTCCCGGTCAACGGCCCGCAGCGTGTGCGGCATTGCACGTGCAGTCTCGGCGATGATGAACGCATCACGCGCGTCGGTCTTGGACTTTCCCGGATACAGGTCAGCGGCTTTACGCATAGCCAGGCCGGGCAGGTAGGCAACAGTGCAGCCGCAGTCCCTCGCCACGGCTATCGGAAGAGCGCCGATGGTGTTGGGCTGGTCGACGATCACGAGCACGCGGCCGTGCTGCTGCAGCCCGGTGAACAGCTCGCGCAGCCGCGCCTCATCCTGAGGCAGGGGCTTGTCGAAGACTCGTTCGCCGGCTGCGTTCAATGCCGCGGCGTGGTGCTCGGATTTGCCGACATCAAGCCCGCAGAAAACCTCGTATCGTTCGTCCATCCGGCGCTTCTTTGCACCACTCATGGCCGCAGTCACGACACCCGATGCTGGCACCCACGTTACAAAGACCTGACCCCATCGGAAGGAGCCGGCCGTGTCCCTATCAGCAGTCAACGCGTGCCTCCGAACCCGGCGACAACACCCCCCGGATCATCAAAGACAGGGCAAGAAAGTCATACCGGATCCAGCGACCAAATCCCCGACCCTCGGGGACCCAATAAATGTAACGGGGCTGTCAGGCAGAATGGGCTTCATGTGCGGCAGATATGTGATGTCCAAGGCCACCGGTGACCTGCTGAGCCACTTTGAGGCCAAAGAGGTCGATGGAAGCCCACCGCCACCGAGTTGGAACGTGGCACCAACTCAGAATGTGCCGATCGTTGCCGAACGTCTTGATGAGGGCACTCTCGACCGACACCTGCTCATTGCGCGCTGGGGCCTGGTCCCGTCCTGGGCCAAGGACATCAAGATCGGCTCCAAGCTTCTCTGCACTAACAAGTCCGCGGTTCGCTTGGCTTCAGTCTTGTTCTCAGTTTGCTGAGACCGGGAAGGTGGCCAGGTGATTCTCGCGTAGTGCTTGGGTGAGGGTGTCGTTCTGGGCGGAGCGGGCCATGTAGGCGGCCCCTAGCAAGGGCGCATTTTCTCCCAGGCTGGATGGACGTATTTGGATTGGTGGCAGCCCGGATGCTTCGAGGCGTCGCTGGAGTTGGTCGGTAAGGAGTCTGGACTGTTCGAGCCCACCGCCGAGGAATATGGCTTCTGGGGCAATCGTCCAGGCAAACGTTGAAACTACCGGTTCGATGAGGTCAAGCAGCTCCTCGACCGATTTCATAGCTTCCACGTCGCCCGCCTCGGCCGCGTGAACGATCGAGAGGGCTTGGGCGCGCTGGGCCGGAACGGGGGAGGAGATGAGCCCCAGTGGTTGTGCCCGCATGGCAGCCAGCCCCATTGATTCGACTTGGACGACTTCGCCTGCTGCGCCGTGCAAGCCTTTGTGGATGTCTTTCCTTATGACGACTCCTGCGCCAAGCCGGTAACCGGCGATGAGCCACACGAAGTTCGAGTAGCCGCCTGCGCCGCCGACCCACTGTTCAGCGAGAGCTGCCAGATTGGTGTCGTTGTCGACCAGTGCTGGCAGTCCGAAAACAGAGGCAAAGTGCTCTCCAGGACGCACACCGGTCCATGCCGGGGTGTAAGGCAGGTGCATAACGGTTCCGTCGTCATCGATGCGACCGGTGACCGAGATGCCGATACCTCGCAGTGACGGCCGAGGACATCCTGAGTCCGCTATGACAGATTTCAGCAAGTCCGACGCCGATTGCAGGCATTCGGAGGGATTGTCGATGTCTTCGAGCACGGTTGAGGCTTGATGCCGGATATGACCGTAGGCATCAACGATGGCCGCGGTGGCGGCATGGGGGTCGAAAGCTATAGTCGCGAATAGCGCCGAATCGGTCCTGAATTGATAGCGGCGAGGAGGGCGGCCAAGGGTGTCGCCTACCGGTTCGCTTGTCTCAGCAGCCCATCCTTCGTCGATCAGCGTCGACAAGATGAGTTCCACGGTGCGCCGGGATAGTTGGGTCTGTCTCACCAAAGTGGCCATGCGCACCGGCTCCCTGGCTTGAAACAAGGACGCCAGAACCAGTCCGGAGTTGTGCTGCCGCATCGCGGCAAGATCGATCGCGGTCATCGTCGGTCGTGTTTCCTCCCTCGGATCTCCACCTGATCTTTTACAGCTTCTCATGTTCTACCATCCATTCTATTGCTACAGTCCCGCATATTCCGCTACTCTGTAGCACAAAGGAGTGTGGGCGGGGAATTTCCGGCACCTCCCGCCAAGGGTTGAAGCCTTTGGATCAGACGTCGACGACACGGATTCAACGAGGACTGGCCGGGCGACGGATTCTCCAACACAACGCATCGCACGACCGAGGTTCAGCACGGTTTGCAAAGGAGCAAAGCAATGACCAGTAAGGAAACATCCCACTCCCATGTCGCGGCCCGAACGCCCGGCCACGACTCACCTCAGCCCGCGAGGCTGAATGCGGGACTGCAGATCAGGCTCTCCGCCCTGTGGTTCCTCCAGCAGTTCGCCATCGGGGCCTGGATCGTCACCGCCGGCACCTACATGGTGACGAAGTTCGCCGCCAGTGGAACCGAAGTCAGTGTCGTTTACCTGAGCCTGTCCATCGGGGCCATTGTTGCCTCCATACTCGTCGGGTACCTCGCGGACCGGGTCTTCACACCTCGGGCGACGTACATCGTCCTGCATGTGGGCTCCGCTGCAGCCATGTTCTTCGCCAACTCGACCGCGTCGCTGCCACTGTTCATCGGCATCTGCGTGGCCTACATGATCCTTTACATGCCCACGCAGCCTCTGGCCACCTCTATCGTCTTCAGCTTGCTGGACAACCCCGAAAAGCAATACCCGGTCATCCGCGTATGGGGAACCGTGGGTTGGATCGCCGGCGGCTTGCTCATCGGCGGTCTCGGCTGGGAACAACAGCACATGCTCGAATGGACCTTCATCCTGGCAGGTGCGGCCTCACTGCTCATAGCGGGCGGAAGCTTCGTCCTCTTGCCCAGGACTCCCCGGCAGGCCGGTGGTGCTGAGAAGCAATCCATCGGTGCAGCCCTGGGACTTGATGCCCTGAAACTGCTGAAGAACAAGTCTTTCCTGGTCTTCTTCATCGCATCAGTGCTGGTCTCGATTCCCGCATCGTTCTTCAACGGCTTCACCAACCTGTGGCTTAACGACATCGGCGTCCAAGGTGCGGCAGGCGTCCAGACACTGGCACAGGCCTCCGAGGTCGTGTTCTTCCTCCTGATGCCATTTATCCTGGGACGTTTCCGCATCAAGACCGTCATGATGGTCGCCATGATCGGCTGGGTCATCCGGTTCGTGCTCTTCTCCTACGCCGACACCGGCTCCTCGTACTGGATGATCGTGCTGGGCCTGGTAATCCACGGCGTATGCTTCGATTTCTTCTTCGTCACCGGACAGATCTACACCGATCGCCACGCCCCCACGTCGCTGCGCGCCTCCGCCCAGGGACTCATTTTCACCGGCACATACGGGGTAGGGTTCCTGATCGGCTCCGCGCTGGCCGGCCCAATCATTGACATCCTCCGCGTCAGCGGCGGGCACAACTGGGCACTGATCTGGCTCATTCCGTGCGCGATCGCAGCCGTGACAGCCATCTACTTCGGGATCACATTCCGCGAAAGCAAGGAAGCAGCCGATGATCCGGCCCTGACCACCACGACCAAGTGAACCCAGCGCTCCAAAGGAAACAGCAATGCACGAGATACAAGCAGCCGACCTCCTGATTATCGGGGGAGGGATTATGGGCGCCGCCGTCGCCCAGCAAGTGAGAACCTCCAAGCCCGAGGCCAGAATTGTCATCGTCGACGCCGGAGGGAAAATCGGGGCCACCCCCGGACAGCACCTGCACGACGTGACGGACCCGGAACTGCGTGCCCGCTACGTCAAACAAGCCTCCCCGGGGATCCAATCAGCGTATGTGGGCGCAGACGTCTCCCACCGCATCGACAACGGCACAGAAAGCATCGAACCGGGCCTGTACACGGTGTCGGCTCTGTCGGGGAACACGACGGCTTTTCCCGGCGCCGCTGTCGGAATGAACCAAGGCGGAATGGGTGTGCACTGGACCGCAGCATGCCCCTGGCCGTGGGGCGATGAGACCTTCGCGGGAGAGGACCCGGACGGTTGGAAGGAAGACCTTCACACCGCCCAACGGCTGCTTGGCGTGCACCCAAACCCTTACGGAACGTCCATGCCGGGACAAAAGATCCTTGAAAAAATCAGCGGACTCGTGGGAAAAACCTGCGCAGCCAGTCGGCAACCCCAACCCATGCCGATGGCCATCACCCCTGACGGGGACCGGCTCCTGCGTACCGGACCGAACCGGATCTTCCCGCGCATGATGGAACCGGCCGGTGAAGACTTTGAGCTGCTGACCGAAACGCTGGCGCTGGCACTGGTCCATGACGGCGACACCGTCAGCGGCGTCCGCGTCAAAGACATCCCAACCGGAACCGAAAGGATCATCCAGGCAGCCGCAGTGGCCGTAGCGGCAGACCCCCTCCGCACGCCACAGTTGCTTTTCGCCTCAGGTATCCGGCCGCGGGCGCTGGGCCGGTACCTGAACGAGCACGCCTTCCTGACCGGCCAAATTGTCGCCGACCTGGACAAGCTCGGACTGACCCTGTCCGATATCCCAAGCCACCGTGCCGGCGAATGGGTTCTGAATTGCTACTGGCTGCCGCACAACGGATCCAAGCAGCCATTCCATGGCCAATTCATGGACCGGACCTTCTTTGACCAGAACGGATCACCATTGGCCTACGGTGCTGTGCTGGGGTTCTTCATCCCCACCGACATCAGTGCCAGCAACCGGATCGACTTCTCCGAATCACGCGTCGATTCCACCGGCCTGCCCGAAATGGCGTTCACATTCGATTACAGCGACGTCGACAAGGCCCGCATCGAGAAAGCAAGGCGGGTCCAGCGCGCCCTGGCCGAATCCATCGGCGTTGTTGATCTCAAATCCTGGGAATCGGAATTGCTGCCCCCTGGTTCGTCACTGCATTTCACCGGGACGACACGTGCCGGAGTCGCGGACGACGGGACATCGGTCTGCAACCCCGACGGCAAAGTGTGGGGTTACTCCAACCTCTACCTCGCCGGCGGATCCGTGGTTCCAACGGCTCTCGTAGGCAACTCGACCCTCACCGCAACCATCACCGCCGTCAAAGCCGCCCGTGCCATCACGGCCAGCCTTTCGGACCAAGAGAACGCCAGAGGCAAAGCACTGGCCCTGCAAGGAGAACCGCAATGAAAAAAGCACCCCTGGGTGTCGCCGCCATCGGTTACGCCTTCATGGGCAAAGCTCATTCGAATGCGTGGCGGAACGTGGCCAATTTCTTCGACGTCCCGGTCTTCGAGCAGAAAGTGCTCGTGGGCCGGGACGCCACCGGCGTAGCCGAAGCCGCCGCCAAATACGGCTGGGCCGAAACAGCCACGGACTGGCGGAGCGTGATTGAGCGGGACGACATCGACATCATCGATATCTGCGCCCCCGGTTGGATGCACGCCGAAATCGCCATCGCAGCCCTCGAAGCCGGCAAGCACGTCCTGGTCGAAAAACCCCTCGCGAACACCCTCGCCGAAGCCGAAGCAATGACCACAGCCGCAGCTGAGGCAAGGAAGCGGGGCGTGCAGTCCATGAGCGGATTCAACTACCGCCGCGTTCCCGCACTCGCCCTCGCCCGCGAGTTGATTGCGGAGGGCCGCCTGGGCACTATCCGGCACATCCGCGCCGCCTACCTGCAAGACTGGCTGTCTGATTCCGAGTCCCCGATGACCTGGCGGCTCCGCAAGGAAACCGCCGGCTCAGGCGCCCTCGGCGACATCGCCTCCCACGCCATCGACCAGATCCAGCACCTTACCGGGGAAACAGTCACCGAAGTGACCGGAACAATGCGGACCTTCGTCACCGAACGCCCCGGCCCGCACGGCACGGAGGAAGTCACGGTCGACGACGCCGCTTGGGCAACGCTCGGCCTCACGGGGAAAATCAGCGCATCCGTCGAAGCGTCACGTGTGGCCACCGGCCAAAAGAACAGCCTCCGCATCGAGATCTACGGCTCAACCGGGTCGCTGACCTTCAACCTAGAGAACCTTAACGAGCTCATGTTCCTGGACTCCACCGTGCCTGTCCGGGAGCAGGGTTTCCGGCGGATCTTGGTCAATGAACCCGACCATCCCTACATGGAAGCATGGTGGCCACAAGGGCACATCATCGGGTGGGAACACACCTTCACCCACCAGATCCGGGACTTCCTGCTCGCTATCCGCCACGGAAACGACCCGGTTCCCTCGTTCGAGGACGGACTCCAAATCCAGCGGGTCCTTGCGGCCATCGAAGAATCAGCGAACAACCGCAGCATCATCAGCGCCGTCGCAGTACCTGTCCCAGCAATGACAGTAGGAGCCTGACATGCCCCGCCCGTACACCTTGTTCACCGGCCAGTGGGCCGACCTGCCCTTCGAGGAAGTCGCCAGGCTAGCGTCCGGCTGGGGCTACGACGGACTGGAAATCGCCGTCTCCGGCGACCACCTCGACGCCTGGCGCTGGGACGAACCCGGCTACGTCGAGTCCAAACTCGCCGTCCTGGAAAAGTACAACCTCAAGGTCTGGGCGATCGCCAACCACCTCAAAGGCCAGGCCGTCTGCGATGACCCCATCGACTTCCGCCACGAAGCGATCGTCGGATCCAGGGTCTGGGGCGACGGTGACCCCGAAGGCGTCCGCCAACGTGCCGCCGAAGAAATGAAACACACCGCCCGCCTCGCCAAAGCCCTCGGCGTGGACACCGTCGTCGGCTTCACCGGCTCCTCCATCTGGCAATACGTCGCCATGTTCCCGCCCGTCCCGGACAAAGTCATCGACGCCGGCTACCAGGACTTCGCCGACCGCTGGAACCCCATCCTGGACGTCTTCGACGAACAAGGGGTCCGCTTCGCCCACGAAGTCCACCCGTCCGAAATCGCCTACGACTACTGGACCACCGTCCGCACCCTCGAAGCCATCGGCCACCGCGAAGCGTTCGGCCTGAACTGGGACCCCTCCCACTTCATGTGGCAGGGCATCGACCCCGTCTCCTTCATCTGGGACTTCAAGGACCGGATCTACCACGTGGACTGCAAGGACACCAAGCTCCGGTTTACCGGCCGGAACACCGTCATGGGCTCCCACCTGCCCTGGGGCGACCCCCGCCGCGGCTGGGACTTCGTCTCCGCCGGACGCGGCGACGTCCCCTGGGAATCCTCCTTCCGCGCCCTCACCGCGATCGGCTACACCGGACCCATCAGCATCGAATGGGAAGACGCCGGCATGGACCGCCTCCACGGCGCCCCCGAAGCCCTCGCGGCGCTGAAGAAGTTCGACTTCCCCGCCTCACAAACCAGCTTCGACGCCGCCTTCAGCAGCAAGTAGCACCCACGAAGCACTAACCCACCTAGTACATAAGGACCGTCATGAACCTCAACAAGGCACAGTTTGCCCTAAACCCCCTGCAGTACATGGCCACCGACGACGGCTGGCTCGACCCCACCTTGAACCCCCCGCTGGCAGAACGGCTCCAGTACATCGCTTCTGTTGGATTCACGGCGATCCAGAGCGATGTCCCGGCTGACCAAACAACCGAAGAGTACGGGGCCGCCCTCGCAGCTGCTGGACTCCAACCAGGACCCGGTTACGTGAACCTCAAATGGTCCGACGACCCGGAAGTGCGCCAGGAGCAGCTGGGCCAGGCGCAGGACCTGGCCGAGAAGAACGTAGCATTGGGCACCCCGCTCCTCTTCCTGTCCATGGGCATGGAAAGGGACGCACTGCGCGTACAGCATCCTGCCCGCGGCTATGGCTCGACCCCTGAACATCTCGCCCATGTACGGGACTACCTGAAGGAAGCAGCAGAAAGCATCACCGCGGCCGGCGGCGTTGCCGCCCTCCACCCACACGTTGGCACCTGGGTTGAGACAGCAGAGGAAACCCGCTACGTCCTGGACAGCATCGACGAGAACGTATTGGGCTTCGGCCCCGACATCGGGCACCTGGCATGGGCCGGAGCGGATCCGGCGCAGATCATGGCCGAATATGCTGAACGGATCGCCGGGGTCCACATCAAAGACCTGGACGCCGGAATTGCCCGCACGAGCCGTGAATCGAAATGGACCTACCGCCAGACCGTCCAAGAAGGAATCTGGAAGGAACTGGGCACAGGCGACCTTGACTACGCTCCGATCCTCTCCACCCTCCCCGAGGACTTCAACGGATGGATCGTCATTGAAGTGGACCGCGGCACCACTTCAACACCGGAAGAAAGCATCGACATGTCAGCAGAATGGCTGAAGGCCAACACCCAGAGCGCCCGCCTTTGACCTGAACCACCCAGCCCACTCGCTGCCGCAGGACGCCGTCGCGGCCACGTTCGACGTCCGACCCGGAACCAGGTGTTTCATCAAGGACTGGTCTGCATTTCACGACTTCGGTGCCGAGGTTCAGGCATACCCAACGACACCACCCCTGGGGTTTGTGGACCTTGGAGCTGTCGAAACTTCTCATCAAGGAGACGGAGCGTGAGGCCTATTCCTTCGATCTCACCCCTCCAGTTCTCTTTGACAGCTCTGTCACGGCGACCTTTAAGGTCCTCGCGAAGTTCCTCGAGCCGGTGGCACAGATACAGGCATGTTCGTGACGGCACGGCGCGGCGTAGGAGGGCAGCTACGGATATATCGACGTCGAAGGCGACACCTGCGACGAGGCGCGGGACAACCTCTACGCGCGTCTGGGAGAAGGACAAAAGCTCATCACCATCCGGACCGACAGTTAACCCGTATGAAGCTCGGGCAGGATCACATCGGCGGGGGACAGCTCCGGTCTGGCCCGGAGCAGGCGGAGGGGATGCCGGAAGGACCGGCCCGACCAGGCGGTATCGGCGGAGACTTCCACGACCACCGGCTCCACCAGTGTTAGGGCAACAGGTTCCTTGTCCCGGTTGAACCTGTCCAGGGTCGTGCCCTTCACAGTGGCGGGCCAGGGGTGCTGACCCTTTGGCGGTTTCAGCCACTGGGCCAGGTCCCGGGAGTCCGCGGTCTTCAGCGGGGTGGACCGGCCCACGATCCTCAGTTCACCCTCCAGGATCAGGCCGGCGACGACCTCAGCGGGTTGGGTGATCGGTCCGATCACGGCGCCGCAGACGACGTCTATGGTTTCCCTGTGTTTCAGCTTCAACCAGGAGCGGACTCCCGGAGTGTACGGCTCATTGGTGTTTTTGATGATGAGCCCCTCCACACCTGTGCGGGGCAGTTCTTCGAACCAGCGGGCGGCCTCATCGGGGTCAGTGGTGGTGGGGGAGAGGGACAGTGGCGGCTCCCAGCCGGCGGCGAGTTCTTCCAGGAGGGCCCTTCGCTGGTGCAGCGGCAGGTCGCGGGCGTCATGTCCGGCTACGGCGAGGACATCGAACGCGACGTAGTTGGCCGGGGTCTGCCGGACCAGTCCGGGAAGGGTTTTCGGGCCCGCGCTGAGACGCTGCTGCAGGGCGGCGAAGTTGAGCCGGCCGTTGGCCCAGATCACGGCTTCCCCATCGATCACGCACCCGGGAGGGACAGCAGCCTCCAAGACCTGAATCAGCTCGGGCAGGTACCGGCTTAGGTCTTGGCCCTGCCGTGACCACAGCGTGGCCCCGTCATTGTCCCGGACGACTATACAGCGGTATCCGTCCCACTTGGCCTCATAGAGGAAATTCCCGGGCCGGGCGCGGGGCATCTTCGTGACGGGGCGGGCGAGGGCGACTTTCACCGGCGGGGCAAGCCCTGCGGGCAGGCCGGTCCCGGCAGGGTGCTCAGTAGTCGCCATCGATGCCTTCGAGCGTGTCGACCTCGACGGCGTCCAGCAGTTCGGCGGTGCTGTTCCCGGTGGTTCTGGCCAGTTCATCGAGGGCGATGAACCCGGTCCGGGCCAGGGCGATGGCCAGCTCCGCCAAATACCCGGCCCCGTTGCGCTGCACGAAGTCGTCCAAGACAGCGTGCATGTGGCCGGTCATTTCATTCGGGCCTTCGGATTCCTCGGCGGCGATGCGCAGCAGGGTCAGAGCGGCCAGCCGTGGATCGTCGTACATCAGTCCCATGGCCCAAAGGCTACGCCAGGCACCGCGCGTGTGGGCCCGGTCTTCCGCCCGGATGCTGCCTATTTGTCTGCCCACAGGAGGCCCTGACAAAGAGAAGGCTTACCGCCGCTCCACAGGCACAGCCCCCGCAGCAGCCTGCAGGAGCCGGATGAGGCGGCTGGTTTCATCCAGGCGGTCCACGGGGCGGGCCCCGGACATCTCCCGGGCCGAGGTCATCATCCACAGGGCGAAGTAGTTGTGCGGCACTTTCGCCTCCAGCGCCGCCCGGAACAACGCCGTCACCCGGGAATCGAGCTGGCCGCCGGCGGTGAACTGGAAGCCGGGGCAGAAGGTCCCGTCGTCGATGATCTGAACACCCGGACCAGGCTCCGCAGCACCGGCTCCACGTCCGGCAGCGCGCTGAGCCGGCCGTAAACCTGTTCCAGGGACGGCAGGCCGAACTCACGGCGCAGCGCCGCCCACATCTCGTCCGGCACCGGGCCTGTGAACCCACCCACGATTGCCCCTTACCCGTCGGTGATGGAAACCAGGAGCCACTGCTCGGACAACGGGTCGCGGCGCAGCTCGAAGGTCCGCAGCGGCGCTGCGGTGCTGGTGCGGACCTGGACGCGCCAGTGTTCGACGCTGACCAGGTCCCCGGAGCCGATGGCGGCACGGGTGCCGTTGTGCCACCAGTCGCAGCGTTCGAACCAGTGCACTGGTTCGGCTGCGACCGCCCAGATCTGTCCGTCGTGGCGGATGGCCAGGGGAGTTCCGGCGCGGTTGAATCGCACCTGTACCGGCACGCCGGGCTTCACCGGCGCCGTTGCGGGCGCGGTCTTGAGTGTGGGGCCGGTAGGGGTGGTGGTGAGGGGTTCGTGGGTGATGGTCATGTGTTTGTCTTTCGTGTTGGTGCTGGTCGGGGGTGTTAGGCGGCTTTGACGAGGGGGAGTTCGTCCCAGTGGGTGGTGTAGCGGGGGGAGAGCATGTCGCGTTTCATGGTCCAGTCCAGGCCGGTTTTGATGCCGGCGTGGCCCAGGCCGATGGCGCCGCGGCCGTACCGGCGGGTCACGTCTTCGAGGAGGGTGCCGATGTGGCGTTCCTCATGCGGGTTCTCGAAGGGCTCGAGGGGGGATTGGTTGCCGGTGGGGCGCAGGTCGGTGACCATGATCCCGGCGCGGGCGTATTTGAGGCCTTCCTGGATGGTGGGCAGCAGCGCGTGCGCGGCGCGGGTGAGCAGGACCGGGTCCGCGGTGGGCATCGGCAGTGCCACGCACACGGACGGGTAGGAGGCCTGGTGCTGGTTGTAGTGGGAGGTGCCGGCGAACACGGTGAGGACCTTGGCCTGCAGCCCGTGCTTTCCCAGCCGTGCGCTGGCTTGTTGGCCGTAGACGGAGAGGACCTGCCGGAGCCCGGCGGCGGTGGTGACGGGGGTGGCGAAGGAGCGGGAGAAGATCAGCTGGTCCCGGCCGATGCGTTCTTCCTCCATAGGGATGCAGGGGGTGCCCTGCAGTTCCAGGACGGTGCGCATCATGACCACGGAGAACTTGTCCCGGATCGCGACCGGGTTCGCGGCCGTGAGGTCGGCGATCGTGTGGATGCCGATGGCGTTCAGGCGTTTGGTCAGCCGGCTGGCGACGCCCCAGATTTCCTCGACGGACAACCTCCCCAGCAGTGCCTCCCGTACGGGTGCGGGGACGGAGTCCCAGTGGCAGACCCCGCCGAAGGCCGGGTTGTGTTTGGCCCATTTGTTGCACAGCTTCGCCAGGGTTTTGGTGGGGGCGATCCCGACGCAGACCGGCACCCCGACGTGCCGCCGGACCGCGGTTTTCATGGCCCTGCCCAGGGCCACAAGCTCGGCGGGGGAGCCTTTGACGCCGAGGAAGGCCTCGTCGATGCTGTAGACCTCGAGCCAGGCCGAGTACCGGCCCAGCAATTCCATCACCCGGGCGCTGATGTCACCGTAGAGCTCGTAGTTGGACGAGAGCGCGACGAGTCCCCATTCTTTCGCCCGCGGCTTCAGTTTGAACCAGGGTTCGCCCATGGGTATGCCGAGGGCTTTGGCCTCGGGGGAGCGGGTGACGGCGCAGCCGTCGTTGTTGGACAGCACCACCACCGGCCGGCCTTCGAGCGACGGGTCGAAGGCACGCTCCGCGGACGCGTAGAAGCAGTTCACGTCCACATGCGCGATCTGTGGCATCCGCCGCATCACCGCCGGCCTAGACATGGAATCCCTCCGACCTTTCACGTTCAATGTAAAGGCGCGCGTTAGACATGGTGCAGGCACCTTGTGGCGACGCCCCACACGGTCAGCTCGGACAGCGCAGGGACGCGGATGTCCGGGTACTTGGGCTTGATGGTCAGCTCCCCGTCCACTACGGCGACCACGACCGACCCGTCCGTGGGTTCCAGCGCCCGGTTCACGATCAGTTCGTCCCCGTCGCTGATACCGGCGCCTTCCATCGAGTCCCCGGTCACCCGCACCACGTAGGTGCTGGTGATGTCCTTGATCAGGTGCTCGTTCAGATCGATCCGGCCGTCAAAGTAGTCCTGCGCCGGCGACGGGTACCCCGCCGCGACCGGCACCGGGGAGACCAGCACCGACAACAACGACACGCCCGCATCTAGCACACGGGGACCAACAATGACGCCCACAACACACCTTTTTCGAATATATGTTCGATAGATTCCAAGTGTAGACCCGGGGTCGGACAGTAAAGAATCCTCCAGGTGGATTGGGACGCACGATGCCCTTGCCCCGGCGCTTGACGCTACGAGTTGCACGCCAATGGGGACAGCTTTGAGCTGTGCGGAGGGCTCCACCTGCCCCCAGTGGGCACAACCCGTTCACCCGGTCTGGTGGTCGGCCTGGTATCTGCGGAGAAGCCGAGGTTACACGGTGCCGGTGCCGGGTTTGCGGCCCCGTTGCCGGCCGGAGCGCCAGCCCGGCAGCATCTCATCCAGTGCGCGTGCCTTGTCCGGTTCGAGTTCGCCGCGGCGTGCCTTTTGGCGCTGGAAATGCAGCCAGACGCCGAGGTCGTGTTCTTTACCGGTCACGATGGTCTTGTGCCGCGGCCAGTCGTGCCCGGCCGACCGGTACCGCACCAGTGCGGCAAGCCGGTCGCGCCACCTGGCCTCATCGGCCACGGAGCGCGGCGGCCGTTGCCAGTCCGGCAGGGCGGCCAGCCCGTCACGGTAGGCGGGTGCGAGTGTCCCGGCCGCGGCGTCGCGGCGGCGCCGCTCCAACCAGGACGCCAGCCTCCGCTCGTCCGCGTCGGCGGCGGTGCGGGAGGGATACCGCCCCGTTTCCTGAACCATGACCATGAGCTGCCGCATCCGCGCCAGCCCCTGCCCGCCCACCTGCACCGGCGGTGGGCCCGCGGCTTTCTCGTGCTCAGCCTGCAGCCCTGGGTCTGCAGCAAGTGCCACGGACAGGTGATAGCCGATGGTCGCGGCCGGCGCCCGGGTGAGCGCGGCGATCCGGGAACGGGTCAGCCCGCCCCGGTACATCAGCACCCACTCCGCGTTCGGAGCCGCAGTACGCCGCCTGGTCGCCACGGAACCATCCTGCCACCCACACCGCTTTCGAGCCGCCGCGTCCTCCGTCCACTGGCCGCGGCAATCCGGAGTGCCTTTCCGCCGGGGCCGGGCTGCATGGGGGACAGCCCGGGCCCCGGCGTCGGGGCCTACAGACCTTTGCCCGTGGCTGCGGCCCATTGGGGATGAGACAACTCTGTCCCGACAACCTTAGGGAAAGCCCCGAACACCTTGGAAGTCCATTGGCCGTCGGCTCGGAGCAGCACATGCTCGCAGGGCTCGCATCCATGCGGGCGTCCGCTGGCGCGGCCGGCTGTCGGGGTCCAGTGCCGGCTCCGCAGGGCTCCGCCGTCCCTGAACCCGTTGTCTACGTCTTCGACGTTTTTTGGCTGCTGTCCTTCGGATCGTACGTGCCCGCTCCACCCCGTCTAGCCCCTCCTTCGTCGGGGCCTGCAGAGCAGGAAATGTCCTTCCGGCGCTCCTGCGTCGCTTATTTCCTCCAGGAATTTCCTGTTCCTTGCCCTTGCGGGTAGACGGGGCTCCGTCGGGCACAGCTCCGCAAAGCTCCGCCAGCAGCCAAAAAACAACGGGAGGGACAGGGGAGCTGGCCGGTCACCACGCACCGCCCCACCCACCGAAGATCCTCTGCAAAGGACACCAAAACCATGAACGCAATCGCTACCGCGACCATCACCACCGCCGACACCGGCGAGGAAATCGACGGCATCACCGTCCTACGGGACTACCACCTGAACGGCGGCTACGACTGGATGGACCTGATCGCCGAGCACGGCTGGGCCGTGATTCCCAGCTGGGGGAGCGAGGGGTGGGATCTGGGCCAGTGGCCCTACGTCATGGTCGCCGCGACCCGCACCGCCGACAGGATCGGCAACCTGTTCGGCGTCGCCACCTACTGCGAAGGCGACGTGACCTGCACCTACTACAGGACCAAGGCCAGGCAGTGGGACGCGATCACCGAACAGGCGTTCTTCCAGTGGAAGAACGGGCAGGCCCACGGCCCGGCCGACCTGCCCGAAGCCGCCGCCGAACTGCCCAGCCGCGACCGCCAGCCCTACACCGTCCCCGCAGCCTAACCAGCACCCCAAACCGCTGTACTGCCCGGCCCCGCAGGCCGGGCAGTACAGCCCCACCAACCTTGAGGAGCATGACCATGAGCACCACTTGCACCGCCCTGATCGTCCCGGCCCGCCTGTCCCAGCCCGTCCGCACCGAAACCATCGACGCCTCCCTGCCCACGCTGCAGAACCTGGTCGAGGGCAACATCGAAGCCATCACCCGCGGGGACTGGCACGCCTACCTCTACGAGGAAGGCAAAATCATCAACCTGCCCCCGAACATCCGCGCCGGGCACCTCATCCGCGAAACCGGCCTCTACCTCACCGACATCTTCTGCGGAACCGTCGTCTTCCTCGGCCAGGACGCCCACGGCGAAGAAACGGACGTCCCCAACTACCTGATCGGGCTGGCGGAGGAACTCTTCGACGCCCGCCTCTCCGCTTAGGGTCCCCGAAGGATGACAACGGATGACAACGGATGACAACGGATGGCCGGGAGCGGCAGAGCTCCCGGCCATCTGTCAGGTCCGGGTAAAGTCTGGGCGGGCCGCCGCACGGGGCGGCTGCCGCTGTGGGTCACCGGCGGCGGCCCGCCACCCCGGACAGCACGGCGCCGATCACCTGGTCGCTGCGGGCCGGCAGTCGGGGGGGTGGCAGGCGTGAGCGGTGGTTGCGCCACAGCTTGTGGCAGAAATGCATGCTCGCAGGGCTCGCACCCATGCGGGCGTCCGCTGGCGCGGCCGGCTGTCGGGGTCCAGTGCCGGCTCCGCAGGGCTCCGCCGTCCCTGGCCCTGTGTTGTCTACGACGTTTTGGCTGCTGTCCTTCGGATTGTACGTGTCCGCTCCGGCCGGTCTAGCCCCTCCTTCGTCGGGGCCTGCGTGACAGGAAATGTCCCTGCGGCGCTCCTTCGTCGCTGATTTCCTCCGGGAATTTCCCGCCCCTTGCCCTGCGGGTAGACAGGCCTCCGTCGGCCACAGCTCCGCAAGCTTCGCCAGCAGCCAAAACAACGGAGGGGAGAGGGGACGCTGGCCGGTCGCCACAGCCGCCCCACCCACCATCATCCTCAGCAAAGGACTTTCAACATGAACGACGCAATCCGTATCTCCAGCCCCGCCGATATCCTCGGTTTCATCCCGCACTCCCTCGGGTTCGTACCGCGTGAATCCTTTGTGTTCCTGACCATGCGCGGCAAGACGCTGGGCGCGACACTCCGCGTTGACGCCCCCGCGTTCGCCGAACCCGCCGGTTTCGCCCGCTCCATGGTGGACTACATCGCGCTGGACACTCAGGCCACGGCTGTGCTGCTGGCCGTCTACACGACCAGCACCCCCAACCCCGGCCAGCCCCGCCCCTTCCATAACCACGTCGAGGCCGTCATTGAGGCACTTGACAGCGCAGGCACCCCGCTGCAGGACGCGTGGCTCATCACCCCGTCGCACTGGCAGAACCTGCTGTGCGACAGCGACGCCGGGTGCTGCCCGCCCGAATCGCTGGAATCCATCACGGACGGGCAGCTGAACGCGGAACTGGTGTTCCGTGGCAGCAGCTACCAAAAGACGCCCGGCACCAGCTATGCCCCGTTCGCAGGCCCGGCAGATAGGGAGGAGCAGATCCGTCACGCGCTTCCGGGAGTGCTCGGCGCGGAGCTAGCTCCGGGCCGGGAACTGTGGGCCGAGGCCCTGACCCGGGACGGCTGGACGGATCCGCAGACAGCGGTGGAGCTGCTGGCGTGCTTCCAGCGCCCGGACCTGCGCGACACGTTGTTTTGCAATGTAATCGACCCGGAGCTGCCGGATGCCGAGGAAAGCGGGAATCTGCTCGTGGGGGAGGGGATCGCCCCGGACTGGAACCGCGTGGACCGGGCGCAGGAAACCGCCCGGGACCTGATCGACGCCGCGCCGGAGGGCTACCGGGCGCCCCTGCTGACCTTGATCGGATGGCTGGCGTACCTCAAAGGCCAATCGTCAGTGGCCGCGGACCACTTCGAGCTGGCTCTCGCCGATACACCCGGCTACCGGCTTGCCGAACTCATGGACCAGCTGGTGAGCCGGGGAACCATCGCCCCGGTCGCGAAGAACGAGGCAACCGCCTACAAGCGGCACCGCTAAAAGGCAACGGGGCCGGACCGGGACAGCGGTCCGGCCCCTTGGGTGCGCCGGGCGGCCTCCCCCGCATGCGCTCCTCCGGCCGCCGATCACGCTGCCGCGGGCGCAGCACCACACGAGGGCAGCGGCCGGACGCCGGGCTACAGTGGAAAGAACAAGATCCACCAACAGCCTGGGGACAGCACATGAGCCACGAGTACATCCTGACCGACGATGACGCTGCATCTGCCGATGCCACCCATGCCCAGGACGTTCTCGAGCTCTCGATGTTGACCATGCCCCAGCCGGGCGCACCCATCATCGATATCTCCTGGGAGAAATCCCCGCTGGACCAGTAAGTTTCTGCAGCGATGACGCTGCAGCACCGATTTTCCTTTTGCTGAGGGAAAAACTGAGGCCGGCCCCAAGGGGCCGGCCTCAGCCCTTTCAAACGCTGAAAAGGACCTCGCTTCGCTCGGACTGTAGAAGCGCTTTCCTGTTTTGGCTGCTGTCCTTCGGATTGTACGTGTCCGCTCCGGCCGGTCTAGCCCCTCCTTCGTCGGGGCCTGCGTGACAGGAAATGTCCCTCCAGCGGTGGGTCAGATCTTAGGCCGCTGCGCCCTAACAACGACTTCGAGCGACAGGCCAACCTCTCGATGGTAGGTTCAACGAATGGTTGAGGGTGAAGTCGGGGGAGAGTCGGAACCAGTGGTAGATCCAGTTGCCGCCGTAATTGGCAGCGAAGCCGCTAAGTCAGTAGCGGGGAAGCTCCTTGGGCCTCTGGCGGGGGCCGTAGGTGAAGATCTAGCGCACATCTACACTGCATGGTCCCGACCCAGACGCGAGAATATCGAGGCGATACTGGCCAAGGGCGGTCGGCGAACCCGTAAGACGCGCGGTCGCGTCAACGACAGGGTCCTGCACGCTGTTTTTGAGGATGGGTCATGGGTGAGCGACGAGGTAGGCCAGGAGTACTTCGCTGGACTTCTTCTCTCCTCAGGCTCGGACGGCGCAGACGCTGACGATGGTGTCTATTACGCCGGGATCGTGGCGGGGCTGACATCGAATCAAATTCGACTCCATCATGCGATCTACCGTTGTTTTGCCTCGAATGTCGCTGAGTACCCAGAGTCAAACGAGGCCAAGGGGAAAAACGCCGTCTGGATGTCGCTCGATGATGCGGCCGGACTGATTAATATCATCGAAGGGGACGACCCGCTTGAAGTGGTGTCCGAGTCACTTGAGGCATTGAATCAACGGGGGTTGGTTGACCTTGGTGGCGTGAGCACTCCGAAGTTGTTTGCAGATATCGGCATAGTCACGGCTATTCCTTCTTGCGTCACCATAGCAACGGACATGGGAATCCGGCTGTTTCTTCGGGCATACGGAATTCGAACGTCTGATGCGAAGCGCATGTTTGAATTCGACTGGTCCCAACCTGACTCTCTCGGCGAGATTGCGACTAGTGCGTTTGTCGGCCCCTATGATAAAGGTTTCCCGCCATCCGGATCGTCCGCCAGCAAAGGCGACTAAGAAAGCCCGGAATGTCCGAAAGCCCCCAGCATTGCGCGAGGCAGTGCTGGGGGCGTTTGCATTTATGAGTCGGTGCATCGGCGGGTGCAGCGCGGTCCGCCGTCGTGGTCGGCTGACGCTGCGAGTCAGCGGCGGCGGACCGCGAATCTCGCACCTGCCAGGTGCCGGGCGGCGACCGCCAGTGGCAAGCCAGAGCTGGCAGTGTCGTTGGGGTCCGTGGGCAGGTGCGTGAAGGGCAGGCTCGCAGGGCTCGCCCCGGTTTCCGCTGCGCTCCAACCAGGATCGGGCGTCCGCTGGCGCGGCCGGCTGCTGGGTCCAGGGCGCACCGTCGCAGAGCTCCGGACCCCTGGCCCTGACTTGTCTACGACGTTTTGGCTGCTGTCCTGACGGATTGTACGTGTCCGCTCCGGACGGTCTAGCCCCTCCTTCGTCGGGGCCTGCGGCGCAGGAAATGTCCCTGCGGCGCTCCTTCGTCGCTGATTTCCTCCGGGAATTTCCCGCCCCTTGCCCTGCGGGTAGACAGGCCTCCGTCGGCCACAGCTCCGCAAGCTTCGCCAGCAGCCAAAACAACGGGGGAGAAAGGGAGCTGGCCCGTCACTTGGTCCGCGTCCGCACCTGTTTCACCCGCTTGACAGACATAGAAGCGTCGGGAGGGACAGGGGAGCTGGCCGGTCACCACGCACCGCCCCACCCACCGAAGATCCTCTGCAAAGGACACCAAAACCATGAACGCAACAACCACAGCACCCGTACTGGAAATGCTCGACCCGGCAACCCTCACCGTGGATGTCAATGTCCGCAGGGACGCCGCCCTGACCGGCGACTTCGTGGACAGCATCAGGGAACACGGCGTGATGGAACCGGTCATCGCCCACCGCAAGGACGACGGGACCGTGCATGTCCTGATGGGCCAGCGCCGCACCCGCGCCGCCGTCGAAGCCGAACGCCCGCTGATCCCGGTGATGATCATCGGCTCCCCGGAAGAGGCCGAGCGGATCGTGACGCAGGTGGTGGAGAACATCCAGCGCGCCGAGCTGACCGAAGCGGACGAGGCCGAGGCCTACCACCAGCTCTCCCTGATCGGCGTCTCCGCCGCCGCGATCGCGAAGAAAACCGGCCGGACCAGGACCACCGTGGAATCCGCCCTGAAAGCCAAGTCCACCGACACTGGCAACGCCGCCCTGCGCAAGGGCTACACCATCGACGAAGCCCTTATCCTCGCCGAATTCGAGAACGACCAGGACGCGACCGAAGAGCTCGAATCGGTCATCCGGGACGAACCCGACATGCTCGCCCACGTTACCCAGCAGCTGCGCGACCGCCGCGACCGGGCCGCCGCCCTCGCCGCCCTGCGGGCAGAGCTGGAAGCGGCAGGAACCACCGTCGTCGACACGGCAGGGTACGACGGGGACAGCGAGAACGTCAGGGTGTCCTCGCTGAACCGGCCCGACGGGGAACCGGCCGCCGAGGAGGACGCCAACGCCGTAGCCATCACGACCGCCTACAACGGCAACCACTCCACCGTCCCCGTTGTGGCCGGGTGGAAAGACCTCGGGTACACCCTCCGCTACACGGGTTACGGTTCCCCGTCCTCGGCCAAGGGTCCGATGACCGAGGAACAGAAAGCGGAGCGGAAGACCCTGATCGAGAACAACAAGCTGATGCAGTCAGCCACGACCGTCCGCCGCGACTTTGTGAAGACCCTGCTGGCAAGGAAGCAGGCACCCAGGGGCTGGCAGTACTTCACCGTGCACGCCATCACGCACCACCCCGAAACGGCCAGCGGCTACGACGGCAAGGTTGCCGCCGACATGGTCGGTGCGAAGGTCGTAGAGAGCGACCGGTGGGGCTGGAACCCCCTGCGGGACCACGTCGGGAAGACCACGGCACGGCCCGAGGTCGCCCTGATCGCCCTCGTTTGCGCAGGGTATGAGAAGACGATCGCCAAGGATTCATGGCGGTCCCAGAGCCAGACCCACCGCGACTACCTGACCCAGCTCGTCACGTGGGGGTACACCGCCAGCGAGGTCGAACAGATCATCCTCGACAGCGGCAAAGAAACCACGACCACGGAGTAGGGGAAGCTGAGCGGGCCGGGCGGCGCACCCCACGCCGCCCGGCCACCCAGCACAGGACGGCCACCCAGGGCAGGATGGCACCCGGGGCAGGATGGCACCCGGGGCAGGATGGCACCCGGGGCAGGATGGCACCGGGGCAGGATGGCACCGGTGGCAGGATGGGTACGTCACCTCCCAGAATCGTGGCGGTCCGCCGCCGGTGCGAACCACAGCATCGATCACCAGCGGCGGACCGCCGGTCCCCGCACGACGCCCGGGACCCACCCTGGTGCCGCGCCGCCGCACACGCAAAGGCCGGGCAACAACCACGGCCCGGGCTAGACTGGCCACAGATTTCTTTTGCAGAGGAACCCGAAGGGAGCCGGCCACGCGCCGGCTCCCTTCCGGATTAACCAGGTCGTTGCCCCCGGGGAATGCTTAGTCCCCGCCAGGACCGGCCGGGGCTTGGTGGACGAAGAACAGGCCATGGACGGGACAGGAAGCGGCTGGCCCGTTCAGCAGCGACCCTCCTGTGGCATCCGTGGTGCCTTCTACTGCGGCTCTGTTCCGAGGACCAGGTGCCGGTGGCTATTCGCCGACAGCTGACGGACCCACCTCCCGGAGGCTCCACCTTTTTGACGCGAAAAACCCCTAGAAATAAGGAGCGAACGCCTATTCATTCAGTTGAATGATTGCTAGAATAGAAGCAGCAGTACAGAACAGACGAACCTAACCAAAGTGATACGAAACCAAGGACTGAAAAATGACTGTCACCATCTACACCAAGCCCTCCGGATGCTTCGGCTGCGCCAAGACCAAGCAGAAATTCGTTGAGGCCGGCCTTCCCTTCCACGAAGTGGACGTCACCACGAACCAGGCCGCCTTCGAGTACATCACCGAAGAGCTCGGCTACTCCCAGGTCCCCGTCGTCGTCTACGACAAAGACGGCACCGAAAACCACTGGTCCGGACTCAACCCGGGCAAGATCGAGCAGATCATCGCCATCGAAGCGGCCGCCGGCCGTGTCCGGGAAGCCTAAACACCCCCTCATCACACCGCCCATACGCAACCAGCAGAAAAGGAAACGAAACCAATGTCAGGCGAAACCAGCATCACTGTCATCGGCAACCTCACCAGCGACCCCGAGCTGCGCTTCACCGCAGGCGGGGCAGCCGTCGCGAACTTCACCATCGCCTCCACGCCCAGGACCTTCGACCCGGCCTCCAAGGAATGGGAGGACGGCGACACCCTCTTCATGCGCTGCTCCATCTGGCGCGAGGCGGCCGAGAACGCCGCCGCGTCCCTGGCCAAGGGCTCCAGGGTTGTGGCCTCCGGGGTCCTGAAGCCCCGCACCTACGAGACCAAAGCGGGGGAGAAGCGCACCGTCATCGAGCTCGAGGTCGAAGAGGTCGGCCTCTCTCTGCGCTACACGGCCGCCACACCCGCTGCCAGGCCATCCAGCCCCGAGGCAGCCCCGACGGATGCGGAACCGAACGGCGCCCACCCGGCCGATGGCTTCACCATCAGCCCCCGCCAGTACGCCGACGACGATGCGTGGTTCGGCCTCCGGGCCAACCCGAGCGGCCTCGTCGCCCCTCCGGTCATCACCGAGACACCCGTCTACAAGAGCGAATAACAGGAACGATCTGGGCTCGGCGGGGGTGCTGGCGATGAGGCCAGCGCCCCCAGTCGGTGGGCCCTACGACGAGGACAGCCGCGCGGAAAGGCTTGAGAATCGCGTAGTAGTAGGATTAGTTTTATTACTACTCCTACTACTTTCTTTGTTTGGAAGGGTTTCCGCGATGGCCTTGAGTGTGAAAGACCGGGTTTTTGCTGCCGCTGAGCAGATCAGCGCCGAGCGTCGCCCGACGGTGTCCACGGTCCGCGCGGCCGCGGGGGTGAGCAACGCTGACGCGACCCGGTACCTGAAGGAATGGACCGAGGAGAAACAGGCTGCCGGGGGACAGGTCGCCGCGACTCCGGCGGCCCTACTGGAACAGGCCGCCCGGCTGGCGGGGGCGTGCTGGGCTGAGGCCTCCACTCTGGCCAACGAGCGGCATGCGGCCGCTGAAGCGGTCTGGGCGCAGGAGAAAAAGGACCTGAACACCGAGGTCGCCGAGCTCGTCGCCGACCTGGACAAGGCTGTCGCCGAGAAGGACGCTGCGGTCACCGAGCTCACGGCACGGATCACGGCCCTCGAACGCGAGGCCGCCGCCGCGGCTGAGCAGCTGGAACGCGCGCAGGCGGCCGAGCGCGAAGCGGCCGGGACGGCGGCCGCGGCGGCGACCAGGGCGGCGGCCGCCGAGGCCCGCGCCGGGGCCCTGCAGGAGGCCCACGACGCGTTGCTGCAGCGCATCACCCCGGAGGCGCCGCCCGAGGCCGGAACGGAAGGTCAGTCCGGTGCCTAGGAAGCCGGCGAGGATTGCCGCGTTCACGCCGTACTTCACGGAAGAGGAAGCGGACCAGGTCCGGGCCGCCTACCTGGTGGCGAAGGAACACGAGGACGGCGTGGCCAGCGCCTCGGACTTCATCGTCCGTGCCACCATGAGGGACGTCAAAAGGATCCAGCGCAAATACAACGGCGGCAAAAAACTCGACCCGGTTCCCGCCGGCGCGCTGCGCCGCGGGCAGCGCACCCGGGACGAACTCCAGCACAGGAACGAGGACAGCTGAGCATGGCCGGACAGGCAGAGAAGAACACCGCCGCGCCGGCCCAGGGGCCGGCCCGCTTCCCGAGGATGCTGACGCTGGAACAGGTCCAGGAGATCCTGAACGTGAAAAGTTCACTCGTGTACGCACTGGTCCGCAACGGTGAACTGCGGGCGGCCCAGTTCGGCGGCCGCGGCGTCTGGCGGGTACGGGAAGATGACCTCACGGCGTACATTGACGCCGCGTTCGACCGCACCGCCGAGCGCATCGCTTCGGGACAGATCCCGGACACCGAAGCCGCCGCCGACGACTGACCACCATCTGCACAAAAGCGAAGGGCCGGCACCTGAAAAAGGTGCCGGCCCTCACTGCGTCACGGTCCTTCACTGTGTCACGGGCGTTCGACGTGGGGCGCTCGAAGAACGGCTGGGATCCCCTTGGCCAGCCGGGGGAGGAAAGCGACCAGCCACGTTCACTGCCCGTGACAGGGGCGCGGCAGCGGACGCTCCACAAGACCACGGGGACGCCCCCCGGTTTCTTAGGCCTGGTTGCCCGTGCCGTTCGGGGATTCGGTGTGGCCGGCGGCTGGGTTGCCTGTGGAGTTGTCGGTGGAGGCGCTCCGGACGGCCGCTTTGCGGCGGCGGCCGGCGGCTGCTGGTTCGAGCCCGAGTTTCTTCAGTTCCTCGGCGCTCCAGCCGTCCCTGGTGGCGCGGACGTAGGCGCGTTTGTCGTCGCGTTCGGCGTCGGCGAGCTGTTCTTTGAGGTCGGCGATCCGTTGCCGGCTCTTGACGAGGGTGGTGACGGACTCGATGCGTGAGTCGAGGAGTGCTCGGGCCTGGTTACGTGTCTGTTCGATGTCGATGGTCGCCATGGTTTCAACCTTAATCGTGGGGGGATGACGTTCTCGTGTTTGACGCGGCCGGGACCGGTCAGTGATCCAATCCGATCCCGCGCGCGGGAGCGGCCAGGGTGTTCGTGGGCCGGTGCTCGGCCGGCAGTGCACCGGCCTCTGGAATGTGTTGTTGAGTGCTTCGCGCGGGTGCCGGGGGAAGTCCAGTGTGACGGTGTCCGGCGTCCGGTCCCGCACGGCCGGGTCTTTAGACCAGTAGTCGAGGTACGCACGGTGTTCTGCCTGGATTTCAGTGACGGAGGTGCGCTGGTAGGCGCGCAGCACGTCGGCCTGGGAGGGTATGTCCTGGGCGAGCAGGTGTGCGAGGTCGGTGGTGTATGGCTGGTACGCGGCGGGGGTGACCTGCCCGAGGGCGGCCGCCAGTTTGGGAAGCATGGCGGCCTGGGCTGCCGTCAGTTCCCGTTGCTGCCCGTCGGGCAGGTAGGGGTAGGGTCCGCCGTACATGGGCGGGAGCTCGGTCAGGGGTACGGGGGGCTGCAGGAGCACTTGGAAGCGCTGCGCATCGTCGGTGATTCTCCGGTGGTTCCGGTCCTCTCTTGAAGGTGCCTGAGGTCGACAGCGTCGAGGTGCCGGGGCAGGCTGTAGTCGCGGTCGGTGGTCTCTGCCTGGACGGCGTTGAGGAGGTGCACTCGCGGGGCGACCCGGTCCAGGGTGAGCTCGAGCTGCAGGAACCCCCGGGAGTCCCCACCGTCGTAGCTGATGGTCCGTAGCTGCATGATGTTCTCCTTCATTGTTTGAACCCGCTCCGGGGCACCCGGTTGGTGCCCCGAAGCGGGAGGTGCTGTCCGGTTCCGGTGCCGGCTGGAATGGTGCGGGGGGAGCAGCGCGGTGACCTCCCGGTTTGGTCCCCCTGCCCCGTTCCTTTCGGCGCGCTTTACAGCACTTGGCCGGTGAGGGAATTGGCCAGTCGGAGGCGCCGGTCCGTGGAATACCGGAGCGGAGCGAGGATATGCCGCGAAAGCCGGCGGCGCAGACTTGCCAAGGAAGGACCGGGCAGTAGCCTCACCAGCCGAAACGGAACGACGCAGTCGTTGTCAAAGACCCGGGCGCGAAGCGTCCTGCAGGGCAGTACCCGCCCCCAGACCAACCCGGAGGAACCCCTGCGACCATAAGCGGCGGAGTAAGGAAGGACCGGGCAGTAGCCTCACCAGCCGAAACGGAACGACGCAGTCGTTGTCAAAGACCCGGGCGCGAAGCGTCCTGCAGGGCAGTACCCGCCCCCAGACCAACCCGGAGGAACCCCTGCGCCATAAGCGGCGGAGCAAGCTATACATTTACACGGGTGTAAATGGTGTGTCGCTGCACGCCCGGTGGTTGTTTGCTTGGCACACTGGGTCGTGTGGGCCCCGGTTTCCGGGGTCGCTGCGCTGGGCTTTTTGGGTTTGGGTTCGGTTGCTTAGTCTGGGGGCGTTTGAGGGGATGGGGGTGTGCGTGCCGAAGGAAAATCTGTCGGGGGAGGGTGTTCCTGAGGGCAGTATTTCTGAGAAGAGTGTGCGGCGGTCCCGTCTTTCCAAACAGCGCCGTCCGAATTCACCGGCGGGGACGAAGAAGCGCCGCGAGGTGTGGGTGACCGCCGAGGAGGAAGCGGCCCTGATTGCCCGGGCTGCCAGGGAGAACCTCACGGTCCCGAACCTGCTGATCACCGCCGCCCTGTCCGAGGGGTCGGAGACGCCGACGCAGCGCAAGGCCGCGATGGCCGAACTGATGGCGCTCCATACACTGTTGGCGCGGGTGTCGAACAACGTGAACCAGATCGCCAGGCACGCAAACGCCGGCGACGACTTCCCGCAGGACGCCACGGCGGCACTGGCATATGTGCGCGAGGTCGCGAAGCGGATCGATGCGACGATCGAGGGGCTGATGTAACCGATGATTCCGAACATCACCCGCGGTTCCCGGATGGCCGGCCTGATGGTGTACCTGGCCTCGACGGATGCGGATAAGACGAAGAACGCGCACACGGACCCGCACCTGGTGGCGGGGGACGCGGCGATCATGGCCTGGTACGACGACGGAGTCCTGGACAAGGACGACGCGGTCGCGATCGCGAAGCATCTGGACCAGCCGCGCGAGGCGTTCGGCGTCGAGGTCCGGGTCAAAGACATGCGCTGGGATCCGGTGAAGAAAGAGCGTGTTTTCGCCGGGTACAAGGACGCCGGCGTCTGGCACTGCTCGCTGAGTCTGCGCGCCGAGGAAGGCGCCCTGACGGACCAGCAGTGGGGCGATATCGCCAACGACTTCGTGAACGCGATGGGCTTCACCGAAGCCAGCGGAAAAGCCCAGTGCCGGTGGGCCGCCGTGAACCACGGAACGAGTGAGAACGGCAACCACCACATCCACATCGCGGTGTCCCTGGTCCGCGAAGACGGCACCAAAGCCTCCACCCACGGCGACTACGGGAGGGCGCAGAAAACCTGCCGTGCCCTGGAGGCTAAGTACGGGCTGGAAGAGCTCTCCAGTGTGCACGCCAGCCGCGGCTACGACCGGGCCGAAAAGGCCACAGCGGCGCGGGATGAACGTGAAATGCACCGGGCATCCCTGGCCAGGAAAGTTCGTGCCAGCGCCACCGCATCCGGCAGTGAAGCGGCGTTCGTCCGCCGCGCCCGGGACACCGGACTGCTGGTCCGCCCCCGGTACGCGAAAAACACCACCGACGTCATCGTCGGCTACTCCGTGGCCGAACGGCCGACGCCGGGGGAGCGGCCCATCTGGTTCGGCGGCGGCACCCTCGCCAGCGACCTCCGCCTCGGCCAGCTTCGGAATGAATGGGCAGACACGCCACACGCCGCGACGGAGGCCGCGGCCGAATGGAACGCCGCCGCGAGGAACAAACGCAAGGCCAACACCCGCGGCCCAGAAACCGCGATGCCGGATCCCCAGTTGTGGGTGGATTACACCCGCACCGCGACCGAGCTGGCGGAGCGGCTGCGGGCGGTGCCGAAGGATGATCACGCCACGTGGGCGAAGGCCGCCCGAGACACCGCAGGAGCTTTCGCTGCCTGGTCCCACCGGCTTGAACCCACGCCCGGGCCGCTGGCCGCCACGGCCGCTGAACTGTCCCGCACCGCCCAGCTCCGCGCACCGAAGGACCACAGCAAACCGGTGCCGCTGCCATCCATCACCGGGGCAGCGATGCTGTTCCTGGCCGCGTCGGGCAAGGACAAAACGGCAGCCCAGGCCGCGCTCATGCTGCAGCTGGTCAACACCGCCTTCGCCATCCACGAGATGCACCAACAATCCGGACGAACCAGGGAAGCACAACGCATCCGCACCGTCGTCACCGAACAGCTCAAACCGTTCGCCGCGACCATGCCCACACCTGTCACCGCCGGCGCACCGGCCCGCACGGCAGCCGAACATGCACCCGTGCAGACCGCCGTCCCGAGACCGGTGGAACTGGGGCTTCGCGGCATGGCTCCCATCCGCCCCGGCTCACCTGTCCCGTCCACGCCAACACCGGCACGAACCCGCCAGCACACCGGCCCCGATTCCGGGCCCGGCATCGACCGCTAACGACCCGGCACCAACTGTAGAGGGGAACACCATGAGTGAATCAGACGGAATGGATGACGTCCTGGACAATGGGCTGCGGCAGTCGCTGCTGATCGCCTCCCGCATCGCCGAAACCCTCGCCCGGCACCGGCAGGAATCCCTGCGCCAGCGCGAACACCAGGACGCCCAGGCAACACACGAGAACCAGGCCCGTTACGAGGCCGAACGTGCAGCGATGCAGGGAACACTCGCCCCGGTCCACCGGGACCAGTGGTGGCACGAGGCACAGCCCACAGACATCAGCGCTGCGTACGCCCTGTCCGAAGCCTGGAAGGACCACGACCCCGCCGCCCTGGCCGCGGCCGACCGGATCCGCTCCGAGGTTCACCGCCGCTACGGCATCGACACCCGCAACATCGGCGCCGACGCCGCTTATCTGGAATCCGGTGTCGAAACAGTCAGCGCAGAACAGGCACGCCTCGCAGCCGTCCGGGAGCATGACAAGGGCATGGCGCTCATCGCCGCGGCACAGGCCGAAGACCTCCGCGCCACGGCCGAAAAGCTCGCCCCCGTCATGGAGCGGCACCAGGTCCCCGCCGGGTACCTGACCAACCAGGCACTGGTCGCGGCACTGCAGACAGCACAGGACGCCACGACCCCCGAGGCCATTGAAGCGGCCGACACCCTCGTGAAGGAACGCCTGTACCTGATCGGCAAAGACGGTCTCAACGGCCCCACCATCGACCAGCTCCGCGAAGAAACCACCGCCAACTTCAACGGCGCCGCCGCAGACCACTTTAAAGACGCCACCTTCGTGAACGCCGCCAAAGACTGGCACGAAGCCAAACTCCTCGCCGAAGCCGGCTTCACCGGCACCCACGACCAGCCCCTCGAGCAGCGCTACGAACGCACCGAATCCGAACTCTTCGCGCGCATCGAGGCCCTGGGGCGCGACATCGAAAACCGCGTCACCCGCGCCGACAGCCAACGACTTCAAAGCGAGGGTGACAGGGCCGAAAGCAGCCCAGCCGCTGAGTACGGCTCCGAAGCCCATCACCAGGCGTTCGCGGCGTCCCTTGCCGGCACGGCCACCGACGGGCAGATCAAGGGCAGGCTCGCGGCAGCACGCAGCGAAGGCACCCACCCCCGCGCAGCCTTGGCCAGCAAGGCGCCGGCCAAGGCGCGGAAGACAAGCACCGGCGCTGCGCTGGGCGCCCAGAAAACGAAGAACGGTCCCAGCCGCTAAGGCCTGTTTGCCTGGCATGGTGCCTGCCGTGCCAGGCAAGCCGTGATCGATAGGATCGAACCCATGGCTGACTCCCGCGACCTCGCCCTTCCCACCGGCTACACAGAACTCCTCGGTGAGCTCAAGAACCGGGTCAGGGCCGCCCGCACCCAGGCCATCCGCACCGTCAACACCCAACTCATTGCACTGTATTGGTCCATCGGCAAGACCATCCTGGAACGCCAGGCAACTGAAGGGTGGGGGAGTGGGGTCATCGGGAGGTTGGCCGAAGACCTTGGCGCTGAGTTCCCGGACATGAAGGGCCTATCACGGTCGAACCTGCAGTACATGCGTAGCTTCGCCGAGGCGTGGCCGGCGTTCGACGCAAATGTCCCACAGCCTGTGGGACATTTGCCGTGGGGCCATATCCGCACCATCCTCGACAAACGCCTCGAGCCGGAGGGGAGGGACTGGTATGCCGCCGCTGCCGTTCAGCACGGCTGGTCCCGCAACGTGCTCATGAACATGATCATGAACAAAACTCTGGAACGCACAGGTACCGCCCCATCAAACTTTGTGCAACACCTTATTGCACCAGATTCCGAACTTGCCCAGCAGATCGCCAAAGACCCCTACAACTTCGAATTCCTGGGACTCTCGGGCGAAGTAGCCGAACGCGATCTCGAGAGCGCCCTCACCAGCAGGATCACTGAGACCCTCCGCGAACTGGGCCCCGGATTCGCGTTCGTCGGCCGCCAAGTCCACTTCGACGTCGATGGAGACGACTTCTACGTCGACCTGCTCTTCTTCCACATCGAACAATCCCGCTACGTCGTCATCGAACTCAAGACAGGGAAATTCCAACCCGAATACGCCGGCAAACTCAACTTCTACGTCGCCCTCGTCGACGACGTCCTCCGGCGGGACCATCACCACGAAACCATCGGCATCCTCATCTGCGGCACCAAAAACGACCGCAGCGTCCGATACAGTCTCGGACGCTCCACCTCACCGATGGCCGTGGCCGCCTACACCTATGACAAGCTCCCTGCCGAGGAGCAGCGGGCGCTCCCGGATGAAACCCACCTGACGGCCGCCCTGGAGTGGGCCGAATCCCTCGACGAATAAAGTCGACGGTGAAGGGGGCAACAAGCGGCAATCGTGACCTCACTGCCAGTGGCCAGCCCCGCCAGACCGTTTCCGCGGAGGAACCTGGGACACACAGACTTGTGGACGGAGCAGGGCCATCGGCGGCCAGCTGCAGGCGTAGGCTGAATCAGGGATGTTTCCAACACCCAGGACGCCCCGCCAACATGTCTAAGGCAGCACGCCGGATAATTGTCCAAAGTTCTCTGGACTATTAGTCCGCAGGCTCTTCCCGACGAAGGGCACCTCGTAGCCGTCCTAGAATGGGCCGGACCCGACGGGAGGGCTGGGGTGGGCCGGGGAACGACCAAGGCTTGAGTGACATGCCACGCGTCCTGGTAGATGACGGGACTTGTCGCTGGCATGGGCCCAGGCTTTCAATACCTGGCGACGTAGGCGTATGGGGTCACCGGCCGGCCGCTGGTGTCCAGCAGTTGGTTGATCGGCAGTTCCAGTATTCCCACGGCCGGGTTCAGTGCGTTGACCATCTTTCCGTTGCCGGTGTAGATGCCGACGTGCCAGAAGTTGCCGGGGGTGCCAAAAAACACGAGGTCGCCAGGCTGGGCCTGGGCCAACGGGATCTTATTGGAGGTGCCTGCGTATTGCTGGGTGGCTGTCCGCGGCACCGAGATGCCTCCGGCGGCGAAGGAGAACTGGACGAGACCGGAGCAGTCGAAGCCGGTTGGACCCGTGCCACCCCAGACGTAGCTTCCGCCCGAAATTTTGCTGCGTGCAACGGCGATCGCAGTGGCCGCACCACCGGAAGGCGGGGGAACTGCTCCGGCGCCGGCGCCATCCGAACGCGTCCAGACGGCTTTGCCAGCCTGGTAAATCACCAGGTTACCGTCGGTCTGAACGTGGAGTTCCCCGCCTGGCAGACCCGCGGTGCGGCTGTCCCAGACGGGTTTGTTAGTGGCGGTGTAGACGACGAGGTTTCCGTCGCTTTGCATGATGGCCCAATTGCCTGCCCCCGTCGTGGCAGTGGCCCAAAGGGCGCCGTTCGGGCCGTACATAACGAGGTTTCCGTCTCCCTGCATGATGAGCCGGAAGCGCCGGTCAAGGGAGAGCCGCCACTGGTTGGCTGTCAGTGTCGTATTGGGTGCCAGCTTGAAATACAGCGCGCCCCCATGTCTGGCCCAGGTCGGGTAACCGGCGTGGTAGATCACAAGGTTCCCGTCGCTCTGCATGACCAGTGAGGACTCACCGAGCCCGTCTGTTCCGGAACCCCAGAGGGACTTCCCGGCCGCCGTGTAGACAACAAGATTTCCGTCGCCCTGCATGACAGCCCAGTTGCCCGCCCCACTGGTGGCGGTTGCCCATACAGCGCCCGTGGGGCCATAGGCGACCAAGTTTCCGTCGCCCTGCATGATGAGCCGGAACCGGCCGTCGGTGGAGAGCAAAGAGTTGTTGGCGCGCAGTACGGCGCCGGGCCCGAGCGTGTCCGTGGATGTGGCCAGAGCCGTGCTGGTCTTAGTGAGAGGGGCATAGCCGGCTTTGGCACCGGTGACCCTGACGCTGATGGATTTGCCCGCGTCGGCGCCAGTCAGCATGTACGACTGCCCGGTCGCTCCGCTAATCGGGGTCCCGGCCCGAAGCCATTGGTAGCTCAAGGTTATTGGCGCCGGACCCCAGGCCCCCGGGTTGGCTGTCAGCCGGAAACCTTCCCTTGCCGTGCCGGTCACTGTCGGTACCGTGCCCATGAGCGTCCCTGCAGCGACAAGTCCAGCCGTTCTGCTGGTGCGGGCAACGGTGCCGTAGCCGGTCTTTGATCCGGTGACCCGGACGGAGAGCGCCTTGCCGCTGTCCGCGGCCGTTTGCACGTAGCTTGCGCCGGTTGCCCCCGGGACAGCAGTGCCGGCGCGTAGCCATTGATACCGCAAAGTCACTGGCGCCGGTCCCCACGTGCCGGGCGAGGCCGTGAGCCGGGAGCCGACTTTGGCCGACCCGGTCACAGTTGGGACGGCGGCGGCTAGTGTCCCGGCTGCGACCGCAGCAGTGGCCCTGCTCGTCCGGGCCACACTGGTGTATCCCGTCTTGGACCCGGCAACGCGGACGGAGAGCAGTTTGCCGCGGTCTGCGGCCGTTCCGATGTAGCTGGCGCCGGTCGCCCCGGGAATCGCCAGACCGGATCGGAGCCACTGGTACCGCAGTGCTACGGGCGCCGGACCCCATGAACCTGGGACGGCCGTGAGCCGTGCGCCGACTTTGGCCGTGCCAGCCACGGAAGGCACCGGGGCGGTCAGAGTGCCGGCAGCTGTAGCACCCGGCAGCCCCACCAGCCCCATCATGATAGCCAGGGTGATGAAAAGGCCTACGACACGACCCAGGCGGCCAGTACCCACGAAGCTTCCCCCAAAATGTTCGACCAGTTGCTCCTGCCGAACCTATGGGGACGCCATGGTGCTGTCCATGGGACACGGCGGTGCTGTGTCAATGCTGCGCCAATCTTGATCGGCGGTATCACAGACGGAAAGTGCCGGAATCAGGAAGCCCGGAATAGGCTGCTGGGCGACCTAGGATCCCCGACATGGACGTGACATAGTTCTTTCAGTTGAAAGTCAAGGTACTTGAATAATTGGGGGACAGGTGCACGGGTCTATTCGTGCTGCAGGCACGTCACGCAGCCACCGTTTGGCGGGAAAGATCGCCAGAAGCGTCGCCGCAGTTCTTACGGTGGCCGTGCTGGCCTCGGGAGCCAGCATCACCGGAGTCCTCCTGGAAGCACAGCCTGCCTTAGCCGCGTCAACACAACCGGAAATCGATGCGGCAATAGCGCAGATCCTCCGCGAGACGAACGCGGAACGCGCCAAGGCGGGGTTGAATCCACTGGTCCTCACGCCGAAAATCAACGCTGTCGCTCAAAGCTGGAGCGAACAGATGGCTGCCAAGAAATCCATGACCCACAATCCTGGCTACTCTTCGGGCATACCGCAGCCGTGGCTTCGCGCGGGAGAAAATGTCGGCCACGGCTACACGACCAGCACCATTGTCGGGGCGTGGATGGCATCCGAAGGACACCGGAATAACATCCTTGGCGACTTCACTCATATCGGTCTCGGCTACTGGGTGGACGCGACGGGCCGTGCTTGGTTCACGCAGAATTTCGCCAAGTACGTAATTCCTGATCCCACGATGATTAACGATCCAGTGACCACGGTCGGGAAGGTCGATTTCACGTCAACGTGGCCTCTCAAGTGGTGGGAACCCAAGTATGACTATTACGTCGAGCTTCACTCGCCGGATGGGTCCCTGCTGCAGACGCAGACCGTAACGCAGCCCACCGTTTCATTCACCGGGCTCGCCGGGGATACAACCTACACCGTGGAAATCACTGCCCGTGCCGTCGACCCGCCAGGGCAGACATACCTTTCCCCTGTGAAAAGTTACAGCATCACAACCCTCAAGGACTGGCCGGACATTACGCCCCCAGCGGTCACCTTCAGGGACGCCGACGGCACCGAGGACGATACCTTCACCATCCCTGCGGTGGTCGGCGTTGACTATCTGGTGAACGGGACGATCACTCCGCCGGGAACCTACCCTGGCAAGGACAGTGTCACCGCGACTGTGAAGGCCCAACCGGGCTACGTGCTGACCCAGGACGCTGACACGACATGGTCAGCCACATTCAAGGTCACCCCGTACACGGCAATTCCCGCGGCGGTGACCTTTTGATTGTGTCAACGTGATCGGAGCCCACTAGGACGGCCCGAACGGTACCCACCCGTCGGACGTCCGGGGATGATGTTGTGAGGGTGTCTAGGGGTTCTTGGCGTGGTTTCTGGGTCTGTGAAAACACTGCCGCGGGTTGGGACGATACCCGGGGTCCCGGTTGTTGGAAGCTGGCGTCTGGCGGAGTAGTGCGTCAGAGGTAGCTGCAGATTTGTTCGGGATCGCAGCTTGCGTCGGTCCCGGACGCGGCAGTGGCGTGAAGGCCGGCGACGATGGATCGCAGCGCCATTAGTTCAGAAATCTGGTGGTCCAGTTCGGCCAGCTGGTTGGAGAGAAGGTCTTGGACGTGGGCGCAGGGGGCTTCTCCGGCGTCACGGAGGCTAAGAATTTCGCGTATTTGGGTCAGGGCGAGGCCTGCGGCCCGTCCGCGGCGGATGAATTCGAGCCTGGCCACGGAGTCGTCATGGTAGTCCCGGTAGCCGTTAGAGGATCTTTTCGCTGCCGGGAGAAGCCCGCTGTCCTCGTAGAAACGCAGCGTCTTGGTTGTCATCCCTGCCGCTGCCGCGGCCTCACCGATACGCATCATGAACTCATTTCTTAGCAGGCGGCCAGGACGGCGATTCCTTGACATTCCAGTGTAGGGGAAGGTTGAGAATGGGATGCAGAGCTGGTCTTCGGTTGAAGGCTGCACATGGCGGTCGGTTGAGCAACAGGTGTGCTGGCGGCTGCTTCCCTTCCATCTTCAGGAGTCCCTCGTGTCGGCAGCATCTTTCGATTATGACCTGGCCATTATCGGTTCCGGCGGGGCTGCTTTCGCTGCGGCCATCCGGGCAACCAGCCGTGGCAAGCGGGTGTTGATGGTGGAGCGCAGCACTGTGGGAGGCACGTGCGTGAACACGGGCTGCATCCCGTCCAAGGCCCTGCTGGCCGCCGCGGAAGCCCGCCATGTCGCCCTCGATGCTTCCGGACGGTTCCCCGGTATCAGCACCTCCGCAGAGCCGGTGGATATGCCCGAACTGGTCGCCGGGAAGCGCTCACTGGTCGAATCCATGCGGTCAGAGAAGTATGTGGATCTCGCCGCGGGCTATGGATGGAACCTGCAGCGGGGGACGGCGGTGTTCGCCGGAACCGCAGCCGCACCGGTTTTGAACATCACCGCCCCGGGCGGAACCACCGAGACAGTCAGCGCGGAACACTACCTGGTCGCGACCGGCTCCACCCCCTGGATCCCTGAAGTGCCGGGAATGGACGAGGTGGATTATCTGACGTCCACGAGTGCGATGGAGCTGCAGGACGTTCCCGCTTCGATGCTGGTGGTGGGCGGCGGGTATGTGGCGCTGGAGCAGGCGCAGCTTTTCGCCCGGCTCGGCACGGAGGTGACCATCCTGGTCCGGTCCAAGCTCGCCTCGGCCGAAGAGCCTGAAGCCGGGCATGCCCTCGCCGGTGTCTTCGCCGATGAGGGCATCCGGGTCGTCCGTCGAGCGACAGCGTCCTCGGTCCGGACCGATGAGGTGTCGGGGGACGTGGTCGTGGATGCTTCCGTCTCAGGAGGAAACGAGGAATTCAGGGCCGCGCGCCTGCTCATGGCAACAGGCCGGCGCCCGGTCACGGAGGATTTGAACCTTTGCATGGTCGGCGTTGAAACCGGGGACCGCGGGGAAGTCCTGGTCGACGGGAGCCTTCGCAGTACTAATCCGAGGATCTGGGCCGCGGGTGATGTGACGGGTCACCCGGAGTTCGTTTATGTCGCCGCCGCGCACGGGGCCCTGATGGTGGAGAACGCCTTTGAGGGTGCCGGGCGTGAGGTCGATTACCGGCACCTGCCCCGGGTCACGTTTACCAGCCCTGCCCTGGCCGCTGTCGGGATGACGGACAAGGAAGCGAACCAGGCAGGGATCCGGTGCATGTGCCGGGTTCTGCCGCTCAAATTTATCCCTCGCGCGCTGGTGAACCGTGATACCCGCGGCTTCATCAAGATCGTTGCCGACGCGGACACGGGTCGGATTGTAGGGATCACTGTCGTGGGTAAGGACGCCGGGGACATCGCCGCCGCAGGGATTTACATTCTGGAGGCCGGGATGACCGTTGATCAGGTCGCGAATCTCTGGAGCCCCTATCTGACCATGGCCGAAGGCATCAAGATAGCAGCCCAGTCCTTCACTACTGACGTCTCCAAACTGTCCTGTTGCGCGGCATGAAGTGGTCAACGACAACCTATGTGTTCGTGGGGCGGGCGGCCGCGGCTACCTTTTAGTGCGCGTTCCTTGTCAGGCTGTGGGCGAGGCGGTAGGAATCGGTGCCGGTTTCGATGATGGTGCCGTTGAACGTCAGCCGGTCAACGATCGCGGCGCAGAGGCGCGGGTCGGTGAATGTCTTGGTCCAGCCGGAGAACGACTCGTTGGAAGCGATGGCGATGGAGTTCTTCTCTTCGCGTTCGGTGAGGACCTGGAAGAGGAGTTCGGCGCCGCGCCGGTCCAGTTCCATATAGCCGAGCTCGTCAATGCAGAGCAGGTCCACTCGGCCGTATCTGGCGATGGTCTTGGCGAGGACTTTGTCGTCGGCGGCTTCGACGAGTTCGTTCACGAGCCGGGTGGCCAAAGTGTATTTGACCCGGTATCCCTTCTCCGCCGCGGCGGTGCCCAGCCCGATAAGCAGGTGGGATTTGCCGGTTCCGGAGTCCCCGATCAGGCATAGCGGTGCACCTTTTCGAATCCATTCGCCGGTAGCGAGGGTATGGATGGTAGCGGGGTTGATGTTCGTGTTCGCGTCGAAATCGAAATCACCGAGCCATTTATCCCGGGGAAAGTTCGCGGCTTTGACGCGTCGGATTGAGGAGCGACGGTCCCGGTCATCGCATTCGGCCAGCAGCAGCTCGGCCAGGAAGCCTTGGTAAGAGAGTTGTTCCTTCCCCGCGACGGTCAGAGCTTCGTCCAGAACCGCCCGGATGGTGGGCAGGCGCAATCGGCGGCATGCTTGGTCCACGGCCGCGACCGCGGCCTGCTCAGTCAGACCGCGGCGCCGTCGCAGGGTTGGGGTGATGGTGGTGGCCGGTGCGGTGGGGCTCATGAGATGTTTTCCTTCGACGCGGTTCCTGCGGAGTGTTCGGTGCGTTTGGCCAGCAGCTCGTCATAGGCGCTGATCGCCGGGAGCGGCCGCTTGTCTGGAGGGAGCCCGGCGATGACCGCCGCCGGGTCCATCAGCCGGCGCTGGGTCAGGCTGACAACTCGTTGCACTTTCGCTTCAGCATGAGCACCGCGATGACGGTCAGGACGGGACCCACCAGCAGGGATGCTGGAGGCATGTCGGCGGCCTTCAACCGCCACGACGTCGGCACTGACGGCACCTACTCCAAGGGCTGCGGTGATCCCTGCCTCGATGTCTTCGGCTTCCATCGATCGGTGCAGCAGCAGGACGTCAATCAGTTCACGGGTCCCCGCGGCATCACCGTTGACCCTGCGCGAGGCAGACCAGAAGGCGTCATGGGCGCTGGTGAAAGCACCCGACTCCCGCGCCCTGGCCAAAGCAGTGGAACCAGGCAAAGCGCCGGGCTTGGTCTTGAGGACCTCCAGATAATGGTCCAACTGGACCGACTGCCCGCCCTTGGCAATAATCCGCTGGTGCCGGGCCGCCACCGCGCGGCCGTCGAACACCACAACTTCGGATGCCCGCAATGAAACCCGGACCCGCCGACCGATGAACCGTGCTGGCACCGAGTACTTCACCATCCGCACGGTGATCATTGAGGACCGGTCCACTCTCGGGTTCAACACCAGACCGGGATCGAACTCGTCGGCCGGCAACGGTGCCAGGAACGGGCGCTCGGCGGCGAAGTCCTGGCCGATAGTGCGGATCCTGCCATCAATCCGCCGCTGATCGTCTTGAACCTCCCGGCTCCGGATCCAGTCGTTGAGCTCATCAAGGGACCTCGCCACGGGCATCGGGGTCAGCCGGTTCCGGCGGAACCAGCCCACCTCGCCCTCGACCCCGCCTTTCTCGTGAGCGCCGGCAAGACCTGGCTGGCAATAAAAGGCATCAAATCCATAGAACGAGCGAAACAACACCCACCGGTCATTCTCCAGGCGGTTCCGCCCCTGACCGAACACCACGGCCCTGACGGCACTGGTGAGGTTGTCATAGCGGATATGTTTGACCGGCACGCCGCCGATCTCGTTGAACGCCTCGACGTGGCCTTCCAGAAACGCTTCCTGGGCCTGGGTGGGGTAAATCCGGTGGATGGCTTTGCCGGAGTGAGAAAGCCGGAAGATGAACATGTGGCATTTCGTCTTTACCCCGTCCAGCACGATCCAGACTTCACCGAAGTCCACTTCCGCTTCCGCGCCCGGGGCGTGCTCCTGAGGAACAAATACCTCAACCCGGCGGCCGGCCTCCACATCGATCTGCGCCCGGCGGACCCGAACGTAGTCACGCACCGTCGAATACGACAACTCGTCCGCTCCATGCTCCTCGATGAGCCGGGCAAGAATCCTCCGGGCAGTGTGACGCTGCTTCCTCGGCGCCGTCGTGTCCTCGACGAGCATGGCGTCGATCGTCGGTTTATAAGGATCAAGCCGCGGCGAGGACCGTACAGGAGTTTTACGCTCTGGCGGGACCGGGGAACTTAACGCCTTACGCACGGTTTTCCGCGCCACCTGGTGCCTGCGGGCAAGCTCCCGGATTGACGCGCCCTCCACCCGGGCATCCCTCCGAATCTGCGCGAACAACTCCACTCTTGACCCCATCCCGGCCCTCCCGTCGTCGATCCAACACTGGATGGATCAACGTTCACAGGTGGGTACCATTCAAGCCGTCATTAGGTTCGGCATGTCCGGCTGGTGGGTACCGTTCGGGCCGTCCTAGTGGGCTCCGATCAGACTGTCATACTCACCTTTACAGACCCGGAGGGAACACAGCACGACACCTTCGCTATCCCTGCGGCCACCGGCATGGAATACCTGCTGGACGGGAACATCATTCAAGCGGGAACCTACGTTGGGGAGGGCACTGTCACGGTGACGGCCCGGGCGCAGCCGGGCTTCGTCCTGGCCCCGAACCTCCCCGCGTCCTGGTCCGCCACATTCAAGGCAACCCCCTACACGGCAGCGCCCCCGCCGGTCACGTTCACGGACCTGGACGGAATGCAGCACGACACTTTCACCATCCCCGCGATGGCCGGCGTGGAGTACCTGCTGGACAGCAACGTTGTCCCGGCTGGGACCTACCCTGGCGAAGGCACTGTCACGATCACGGCGCGGGCGAAAACAGACTTCGTCCTGGCCCCGAACGTACCCACGTACTGGTCCGCGACGTTTAAGGCAACGCCCTACACGGCAACACCCGTAGCCGTCACCTTCACGGACCTCGACGGCACTAACGGCGATGCGTTCACCATCCCATCGGTGCCCGGCATTGAGTACCTCAAGGACGGAAACGTCATTCCAGCCGGCACCTACCCCGCAACCGGCACGGTCACAGTTACAGCGCGGGCTGCGGTGGACTTCGTCCTGTCGACGGGCGCACCCTCGACGTGGTCTGCGACGTTCCGCGGTTCGTTGAGCGGTGCCACTCCCACAATCACCGGCACGGCGAAGGTCGGCTACATGCTCACTGCCATCCCCGGCACCTGGAACCCGGCCGCCGTCGCCTTCGGCTACCAGTGGTACCGGGCCGGGGTCGCCATCGACGGCGCCGCGGCCACCACCTATAGCCCCAACGCCTCTGACGTAACGAAAACCCTGACGGTCCGGGTCACCGGGTCCAAAGCCGGCTACGCAAGCATCACGCAAACCTCCGCTGCCACAACACCAGTCGCGAGCGGTTCACTTGCCGGGGCCGTCCCGAAGATCACCGGCACTGCCAAGGTCGGATACACGCTCACTGCCAGTCCCGGCACCTGGAGTCCGGCGCCCGTCACGCTCAGTTACCAGTGGTACAGGTCAGGCGTAGCCATTACAGGTGCTACCGCATCCAGCTACCGACCCGCTCCCGCCGACATCGCCAAGACCCTCACGGTGCGGGTGACAGGTGCCAGAATCGGCTACGGGAGCAACACCCAAACCTCCGCCGCAACGGCAGCAGTCGCAAGTGGCTCGCTGGTGGCAGCCTCTCCCCGGATCACTGGCACCGCCAAGGTCGGGTACACGCTCACGGGGACCCCGGGTATCTGGGGTCCGGTCCCGGTCACCCTTCGCTATCAGTGGTACCGGTCAGGAGTGCCCATCGCCGGTGCCACCGCCGCCACGTACAGGCCTGCCGCGGCCGACATCACCAAGACACTCACGGTCCGGGTAACAGGCTCCAAAGTCGGCTACACCAGCGTGGTCAAAGCCTCCCCCGGAACAACGGCCGTGGCCCGGGGCACGTTAGGCGCCCCGGCTCCCAGGATCACCGGCACCGCCCGCGTCGGATACATGCTCACCGTGGTCCCGGGCGCCTGGACGCCGGCCCCCGTCACGCTGCGCTACCAGTGGTACCGGTCCGGAGTGGCCATCGCCGGGGCTACCCGCTCCACTTACAAGCCCGCCGCCGCCGACCGTGGAAAGACCCTCACGGTCCGGGTGACAGGCGCCAAGGCGGGCTACGTGAGCATCACCAGAGGCTCGGCCCCCACGACCTCAACGTTGCGATAGCGGCAGGAAGCAGCGAGCAGATCGACCAGGCACATCAAGAAAGGTGACGGCGGCCTGGCGCCGGAACGGCGTCACGTCACTGACATTCGGATCCTGGCCTGCGGAACGAAGCAGGAGGCGTCGGCGCGGGCCCGAAATGGGGGCAGCACCTGACACCGCGGCGGACTTCCGGACGTACAGGTACACAGTCTCCCCGCTGATCCCGTAGTCCCGGGCCAACATGACTGGAAGCATGTGCCGTTGGCTTCTGCCGGCATGGGCCGTCCCTCGGGAGGCGTGCAGGGTCGCCATTCGAACATATGCGCTGTTATCGGCGTTAAGTTCCGCTGAAGCGACCTTGAGGAGATCTGACCCTAGTTCCAGCAGCCGACAACTGTGCGAGTAAGGCCAGGGAGTAGGCATGAAAGACGTTCCGCAATCCCCGGGCGTTTGAGGTGCAGGAGTAACGCCGTCCTCCTCTCAGCCCGACCGTCCCTTCAAGGGCTGCAATCCGGACGACGGACACCGCGCAAAACTAGCCGCACTGCCCTCCGAACGACCGCCAACAGGCCTGTTCTGACTCAGCCTCGATTAGAGCAGCTGCATTGTCTTCAGAGCCCTCAGCATTTCGCGAGCGAACTGAGTCTCAGGTGCGTGCGCACGCTCCTGCCTGCTTTTGACTGAATACCAACCGGCACGTCGAACGAGGCCAAGACATGGGACCCATGCTCACTTCAGTACAGCCAGGTTCCGGAGCTGCATTGCAGATAGACATGCGGCCGTCACATTTCCAGAAGGAAAGTTAGATTTTTAGTTGACTTGACTGACTGGAGCGCCACTTCGGTACGCGCAAGTGCATGGAGGGGATCTTCGCGTCGAAGGTGCGCAGCGACTGCAAGTCTGTCCAACAGAGCTCCAACCAGTGGCCCGGTAGTTCGTATGGTCGCGGAGAGGGCAACGGGCGTAACTCTCCGCCGTGCATTACGAGATTTCTATGACGATACAACCGACGAAGCGCTCCACCCATGTATCCTTCAACGCGGTTCAAGACAGCTTGGGGATTTTGCTTGAGCTCGGCAATTCTCTGCACCGCAGCTTGGTCCCCAGGGCTTAGATCTGGAGTGTTCGCGATTTGGTCCCAGTGCTGGAGCAGGAGAGCGCAACGAAGGACGTTATCATCGCCGAGTTCATCGAGCCCTGCTCGAATTTTGGTGTCGAGCGAGGGTGACTTTTGCAGACGGTAGCTCATACGAGTGAATTCTGCTCGAGGCCAGGCAGCGGCTAATATCTTGGCCGCCCGGGTTGCCACGATCACTCTCCCTCCCACAGCCTGGTCGGACTCCCCAGGGTCAATCAGAAGGGACTCCAGGGCGGCCCATGCATTGGAAACTGCCACTGGAGCGGGTGATCCGATCAGATGAGAAGCCAATTCGAAGGCATCGTCGATTCTGCCGTGTGCATCGCCAGCTAGACGGTCCTCATATAGCAGTCCCGACTTCGCCAGGGACATCGCATTGATGGCTGGACCACGGGCTCTGAGGGAAACAGCTTTCCCTTCTTTACGCCACCACTTAGGGACGTACGATAGCGGCTTCGGCACTCGGAGAAAGCGGGTCCTACTCAGCAGTCTCTCTAATTGGGCCCTCACCTCTTCAGCCGCGGCAATTTCGTCCCTTGCGCAGACTTCGAACCAAAGCCCCCTGACTGATTTCGAGGTGGTTGCTCGCCAATGCTGCGCATGAGTCGAGCCATCTCCGTCGGATCGATCCACGAGGATCGTTGTTCCATCAGCTCCCGTTCAGGTACATCCAACAGGAGGACCCAGCCTTTGAACGTTGCGGCCGGACGGGCAGCCAAACGTCGGAGCTCCTCGATCAGTTCCTCTTCGGTCGCCTCGGAGTGTCTGGCAATGACCTTCCGTAAGTATTCAGGGTGGAATCCCAAGTCAAGCGCGTAAGACGCCATGTAGCGGGAGCCCCGCTCAAGATGAACTGATCCTTTCTTCGCCGCCTCCAGCCAACCGTCGAGATAATGCCCGGCCACGTACTCGGTAATTCGCTCAAGTTGTCGTCGTCGCTGGCTGGCGTAGCTCAGTGGATGCTTTAGCACTGTCTCAAGCTGCGTTCGGATCGCCGGGTTTGCTAAACCATGGTCACGTCCTAGCTCTGGCAAGAGGCTAGAACGCAACCACTGCACGGCTGAGTCAGAGAGCGCACCCCTTACGGACCAACTGGATGCCTCTACGAGCTCTTGCAGGGCCAGTACTGTTCCCGTGTGCCATACACGCCGATCCCATGGCGTCCACGCCTCTATCTGCTCCACCACACGTGCCTGCAGCAGGTTTACCACCATTGCACCCCTCAAACTTTGATATGGCCTCTAACGCGCGCTACTATCGTGTCAGGTCCAAAGGACCGAAAGCTAAGGCCGGGGAGCCGCGTCCAACGACGCCGCTCCCCATGCCTCTTTAAACGCCCCCAAGCGCGCTAACGACGCTGTAGGCCGAGAGCCAAATACCGGGTGGCCGGTAGTTCGCCTTCTCCTCGAACATAGCCAGCGTTGGCTACCGGAGAGGCCGGGGCTGGAAAACTGATGAAGGGAAACGTTGGCACGTATGACCCGCAAGGCACGGGAACAAGAGGGTGGCAAGGTTGGAAACATTAAGGGTAGCTGGATATCGGAGCGACCCCTGTTGTTCGTCTCATTGCTGGCGGTCGTCATAGGGACGGTTTACGTTGGCGGTTTTGCCGGATGTCGTACTCCTGCCCTCAGCGAAGTGACCTTGTGTAAGAACTCGTTGACGCAACCTTGGGCGACCCTCATTGCAGGAACCCTGGTTCTGCTAGGTGCCATCCTTACCTACCTTTCAACGGAAAAGACACGCGGTCTCACTCGTCAAGAGTTGAACCACACCCAGGATGAAGCTGAGCGTGTTCACCAGCGACAGATGGAGTCCGCACTAAATGACAGGTTCGTAACGGCAGTAGAGCAATTGGGCAATAAGGAACAGGATCCGGTCAAGCTGGGAGGAGTCTATTCACTCATGGCTCTGGCTGAGGACTGGGTGGCCTTCGGCGAACAATCGAATCTCCGAGAACGCGCTAGAAAGCAAGCGCAAGTGTGCGTGGACGTCCTGTGTTCATATGTGAAGTCCAACACCCACGTGCGTGCAAATCCAAACGGGGCCGGCATAGTTGCGGGTGCCAAACTGAAGTCCGTGTCGAGGCCGGAGTCGGACCTGAGGGCCGTGATATTCAGGGTCCTGATGTCCACACGCCAGCACGTCCGTCCTCGAACGATCCCGCACCCTCTTAGTTGGACACGTCTGAACTTCGACGGCGCCGATATGACTGACGTAAATATGAGCTCCGTTCAGGGCGAAAACATTTCCCTCATTGGCGCGAACCTCTCGCGAGCAGACTTGAGCCACTCCATGTGGTTCTTCGGTAACTTTCAACGCACTCAACTGCGTCGAACGAACATGTCGCAGACTGACCTGAGTGGTGCCTGCATGGAGTGGGCCGACTTTGAAGGCGTGGATCTCATGCACGCCAAGGTTGAGGGTGCCCATTTCCATCATGCGCACCTAAGGGGAGCTGACTTCTCCAAGGCGGTGGGCTTAACACATGAACAAATTGAAGAAGCTCATTGCTGGGACGATACGACTTCTTGGCCCGAAGGATTCCGGCCCTCGTGGGCGATAAAACGGCCTGAGGATGAATGTCGCTGACGGCGGTATTGGAGGCGACAGCGCCTTGATCTTCCAGCGGGTAAGCGCCCGATGGTTTGAACGGAATGCTAAAGTGCGTCCTCGCAGAATCAGATCGATACTGTTGGGTGGCTCGCTGTTGCTAGGTTGCGAAAGTGGCAATCAAATTGAACGGTCAGTGGGGCGTGTACGGTCTCAATGTAGTTGGTAACGCCTACATGGGCTTTCGCCAACTCCGTCAGATAGATCCGGCGTCCGGCGTCTCACTCAAGGCTGCGATTTCGTAAATGTTTGGCGTCGGGTCGGGCCGAGACTTGGCAGTCTATGGATCAACGCCATCCGTCTGACTGAAGTTGGCGTCTCCGGATCTATAACTGACCCGGAACCGTGGGCTTAGTAGTCATCTAACTTGCCCGCCATAGGCTTCGGTTAGTGGCATCCAGTTCGAAGTTGGGGTGCACGTCCCTACATCCTTCTGCAGCGCTCCCGGGCCCGGTGTGGGACAGGGGCACGTCTGGGCAGCTCCTCCCCGAGGGCGGGTTTCCTTGCTAGGGCTCGTGGGTACCTTTGAGAAGATGCCGCTGGCAAGTAACACTCCCGCTGCAGCCATGGAGAGTCCGCCAATACTCAAGACCCCAGAGCCGGTGTTATGCAAGGTGCTGGCCCCAGCGATCAACAGATCCTTGTCCTCAATTTCTACTCCGTACGGCCAATTGGGCCGTTGCCGCAGTAGTTCAGCACATCCGGGCGGGCCGGACGGAATGCACTCGGTATTGTATGTGACACGAGAAAGCCATTTTCCCGCCTCTTCATAGGCAAGGTAGGCGCTGAAGAAGCAGAGGCATCCGATGAGGAAGGCGACTGTGGCTGCGGCGCCGAAGGTCCGACGGAGGATTCTCTTCATAAAGAGGCCTTCAGCCCCGGCCTGTTGCAAGCTTGAATATTGTCTTCTCGACCTGGACGGGGTTCGTCCATATGGCTTCCCCCAATCGTTCAGTGTTTCCAGATACTCGGCGTATGAAGCGGACTTATTGGGATTCAGGTCGATAAGGGCGTGTTCGCGAAACCAACGGGCTATTTGTTTATCAAGGATCGGGGCAGCGGTAGCGTCGTCAGGCCCTTGCAATGATGAACAGAAATACAGCCATTTCGTGAAGTACGACGGACCCAGATGTTTAATTTTCCCGTCGTTATTCATGAGCCTGAAGGCATCTAAGGGCCCCTTCTTACGCACTATCAGCGAACCAGCCTCCATGCGCTCGGCGACTGACGTTTGAACTGATAGACGGAAGGCGGGTGCACTCCTATCGTTGGTTTGGGTCAGCACCCACCGGGTGCGGAGTGGACCTAAAGCGGTCGTGCCCCATCCCCAGACCATGGCCGGGACGAAGGCAGACAGCACACGCCCCCGAGCAAGTTCGTGCAACACAACGTCGCGCGTGGACTGGCGGTCAACTCGATCCGGAAGTTCATCCAAGGTCTCGAGCACCTCAGGTAGGTCATGTAGTTCCTGCCTCCACTTGTCGCGAAGCCAGGGAAAGGACTCTTGCGGCTTTGGTTCTTCTGTCAGTAGTTCATCAAGGACAGAGGGAACATCAGGACTCATGGTGACAGTTTTGCGTACAGTGACCATGGACCCGAAGAGCGCCACGGCAGAAGGCTAGACGTTCTGGCTAGAAGCCGGGGCGTTTCTTGTTATCCGCTGAGTGTCGCGATGAGGCACCGCCAGCGAGCAGTATCTCGGGCAGGGCGTGTGCACACCGAGAGGACAGCATGCCCACGAAAAGCTGCCGCCAAGGATCCACTCGAAAAGCGTCGCGATGAAGGACCGTCATAGGGCTGGATGTGTCAGGTTGAGATCTAGGACCTTCGCCGGGCTGCGTCAGATAATGCGAAATCTGACCCTACTCTGACACCTTTTAGGCAGTTGCCTGATGTCAGGTTGGGTGTATGCCAAGCCGACAAGAAAGGGCAACGTGTGCCGAGGGGTGGCGATCCAACGTCGTGGGGGTTTAGGGCGGGCATGGACACGGACGCGGCGGGGCCTTCGCCCGTTAGGCGGCCGCGGCCGCGGTCTGCTCTGCCGTGTTGAGGTGGTCCTTGAGTTCGGTGATGAAGGCTTTGAGGTTCGCGGACCGGCAGTCTCGCCGCCACATCAGCCACGTTTCCGCTGTGCCGAGGCTGCCTTCTATCTCATGCACCTGAACGCGGCTTGCTCCGGGCAGCGTCTCGAGGAGGGATTTGGGAATCATGCAGATACCGCCGCCGGCCGCGACGCACGCAAGCATGCTGTAGTACGAGGAGATTTCGACGATTCGTCCCGGGACCATTCCCTGAGACTCGAGCCAGTCCTCAAAGCGCTGGCGGTAGGAGCAGATCGTGCCGAACATGAATGCGGTCGGGTGGGATGCCTTGAAGTCGTCGTTGATCTCTGTGACCGTCTGCGGGGTGAGGATTACGAGATCCTCCGCGAAGGCCCTAATGCCGGTGAGTGAAGGTACAGCTGGCTTTCCATCAGAGAATGCTGCTGTGAGTTGACCATTCAGCAAATGGTCGAACAGCACTCCTGAGGAGCCTGCTTCGAGTTCGACGTCGACCGCGGGGTAGCGGAGATGGAAGCTGGCTAGGATCGGTGGTATTCGGACGGCCGCCGTGCTTTCTAGGGCGCCGAGACGGAACTTGCCGCGGGGTTCGCCTTGGGCCGTGAAGGCTTTGGCGTCGTTGCACATGTCGATGATCTTTTGGGCATGCTCGCGAAAGACCTCCCCATCGGCTGAGAGGGAGCTTTGCCGCTTGTCCCGGACCAGGAGTTTGACACCAAGTTCTCGCTCCAGCTGCTGAATCCGCGTCGAAACGTTCGACGGAGCGCGTAGAAGTTTGTTTGCGGCTTTGGTGATGCTGCCTGTCTCCGCCACGGCAAGAAAGATTTCCAGCTGTGAGATCTCCATTGTCCTCGTTCTCTCTGAGTGAAGTGATCATGTTGAAACATCACGTTTAGAGAATGATGACAGCCTCTGCGCGTCATTACAACCGCCCGGACACGCCTCCCCGGTCTGCGGGTCACGACGCGTCTCACCGGGCAAGGAAGGAGGCGGGGAGAACCCAGCCATCCTTCGATCGTTCTGTTTTTGAGAAGTGAAGCTTCGGGAACTTCATATTTATAAAGGTGACAGCGGCTTCTAGAGTCATTGTTAGCCCCATCACAAACGAACTTGAAGGAACACCATTATGGGCACCATCGAAGTTGCCGTCGCGAAGTCGACGAACCCGGCTACCGGCGAGGAAGTCGCGGCCTACCCCTACCTGGATGAGCGGGGCGTAGCGGGCATTGTCCAGACCGCCGCCGAAGGTTTCGCCGTCTGGCGCGACACCACCCCTGCAGCGAGGGCCGAGGTTTTCCGCCGGCTTGCCGGGCTGCTGCGCCGCGACACGGCCAAGGTTGCCAGTGTGATCACCGCCGAAATGGGCAAACCCGTCACGCAGGCCCAGGCGGAGGTTACCAAGTGCGCAAACATGCTTGACTGGTACGCCGAACATGGGCCGGCCATGCTGGAAGACACGGCGACGACCATCGGTCCGGAAGCCTACGTCTCCTACCTGCCCACGGGTACAGTGTTGGCGATCATGCCGTGGAACTTCCCGGTTTGGCAGATCTTCAGGGGCGCAGCCCCCATCATCCTCGGGGGCAATGGCTACCTCTTGAAGCCCGCCTCGAACGTGGTCGGCTGCGCTTTGGCGCTGGAGTCGCTGTGGGAGGAAGCAGGGCTTCCGAAGGGCACCTTCACGGTTGTGAACTGCGACCGCCACCAGGTCCCGGCGATCATCCACGATCCAGCCATTACCGGCGTCGCCGTTACCGGCGGGACCGTCGCGGGGCAGAGCGTGGCGGCGGAGGCCGGCCGTGCGCTGAAGAAGGTCATTCTGGAACTCGGCGGCTCGGACCCGTTCATCGTTCTTGCCGACGCCGACCTGGACAAAGCCGTTGACGCTGCGGCCACCGGGCGGATGGTGAACGCGGGCCAGGTGTGCATCTCGGCCAAGCGGATCATCGTCGAGCGCCCCGTCTATGCCGAGTTCACCGCCAAGCTCGCCCGACGGGTCGAAAGCCTCAAAGTCGGGGACCCCACCGACCCCGAAACCTTCGTCGGCCCGATGGCCAAGGAAGAAGGCCTGCTTGACGTTGATGACCAGGTCAAGCGCTCCGTTGCCGAAGGAGCGGAGCTTCTGACCGGTGGCCACCGCATCCCCGGGCCCGGCTCGTTCTACGCCCCGACCGTCCTGGCCGGCGTCACCGAAGCCATGACCGCCTTCAAAGAGGAGATCTTCGGACCTGTCGCGACCGTCATCGCCGCCGAGGACGCAGAGGACGCACTGGCCAAGGCCAACAACTCCGAGTTCGGACTCAGTGCCGCTATCTGGACTGCCGACAGTGCGAAGGCCCGCGCCATGGCCCGGAAAATCGACGCCGGCGGGGTCTTCATCAACGGACTCTCCGTCTCGGACCCCCGGATCCCGATCGGCGGGGTGAAGAAGAGCGGTTTCGGCCGGGAACTTTCCTACCTGGGCGTGCACGAATTCACCAACATCCAGGCGGTGTGGGACCAGACCCCACTCAACGCGGCCAAGGAAGCAGCACAAGGAGTAGCGCAATGAGCACCACGACCATCAACCAGGAACTGTTCGACAAGGGCCTTGCCACCCGCCGTGATGTCCTCGGCAACGAGTACGTCCAGCGCAGCCTGGACAGCGCGGACGAGTTTTCCATGTCGATGCAGGAACTCGTCACCCAGTACTGCTGGGGCGATGTCTGGAACCGCCCGGGCCTGGAACGCGCCCAGCGCAGCCTGATCAACCTGGCCATGATTAGCGCCCTGAACCGGCCGCACGAACTGAAGGTCCATGTCCGCGGTGCGGTCCGCAACGGTGTCACCAAGGAGCAGATCAAGGAAGTCTTCCTCCAGGTCGCTATCTACTGCGGAGCCCCGGCCGCTTTGGAAAGCTTCCGCCTCGCCCGTGAAGTCTTCAAGGAAATGGAGGCCGAAGCATGAGCACCATCGGCTTCATCGGCCTGGGCAACATGGGCTTCCCGATGGCCTCGCGGCTCGCCGACGCGAACCACACCCTCATCGTGGACGACCGGGACAAGGGCGCAGTCCAGCGATTCCAGGACCAGCACCCCACGTCCCGGACGGCCACGGACGCCAAGGCCTGGCAGGACGCGGACATCATCATCACGATGCTTCCCAACTCCGACATCGTCGAAGCCGTACTCGCCGGGGGAGTGGCCGCGGCCGCCTCGTTGAACACCCTGTTCATCGACATGTCCTCCTCCGAACCTATTCGCTCCCGCGACCTCGGCGCACGGCTCGAACTACAAGGAATGCGGTACCTGGACGCCCCCGTCTCCGGCGGGGTACGCGGAGCCCAAAACGGGCAGCTCGCCATCATGGTCGGAGGCCGCTGGCAGGACCTGGACCAGGCCAAGGACATTTTCGACGTGCTGGGCAAATCCGTCATCCACGTCGGCGACGCCGGCTCCGGACACGCAGCCAAGGCCCTGAACAACCTGGTCTCCGCGGCTTCGGTCGCTGCCACCGTCGAAGCCCTCCGCGTCGGGGAACGCTTCGGCATCGACCCGGCAACCCTGACCCAGGTCCTGAACGCCTCCTCCGGGCGGAGCAACACCTCCGAGAACAAGGTCGCACAGTACATGCTCTCGGGCACCTTCGGCTCCGGTTTCCCGATCGGGCTGATGACCAAAGACATCAAGATCGCCACCGCCCTAGCCGATTCGCTGGGCGTCGAAGCCCCGTTCAGCCACGACTGCGAAACTATTTGGCAATTCACCCTCGACTCCGGCCACGGCGCCGAGGACCACACGAGGATGTACGAATATCTCGCCACCCCAACCACCACTCCGGCTTTCAAGGATGAAAGGCAAATCCATGCATGACTTCGCACTGGTGCTGCAGACCGCGGCCGAGGACTTCGAGTTCAACCGCGAGATGCGCTACTACACGGGCAAACTCTCCGTCGCCGTCGGCGACAACAAGGAGATCCTCGATGTCTGACGCCGCTTACGGCCGCGTTGCCGTCATGACCAGCCCCCGCGAACTCGACTACGCCGAGTACCCCCTTCCCGCCCCGGGACCCGGAGCGATTCTGATGAAAGTGACCAGGGCCAACGTATGCGGCTCGGAACTCCACATCTGGAACGGCAAACACCCTGTCAAGAAAAGCGGCGGGCTCGGCCACGAAATGGTCGGCACCGTCGCGGCCCTGGGTGAGGGTCGGCCCACCGATAACGCCGGTCAGCCGCTCAACCCCGGCGACCGCATCGTCGCCACGTACTTCCAGACCTGCGACCGGTGCGCCCGCTGCCTTGGCGGACAACCGAACCTCTGCGACAACGCTTACGAATTCTTCGGCAAACAGCCCGCCGAGGCACCCCACTTCCACGCCGCCTTCGGCACCCACTACTACATCCACCCACGCCAGCACGTCTACAAGGTCCCGGACGAAATCCCCGATTCCGTAGCGGCCAGCGCCAACTGCGCCCTCTCCCAGGTCACCTTCGGCATTGACCAGATCGGTCTGCAATACGGCGAAACCCTGCTTATCCAGGGTGCCGGGGGACTGGGCCTGAACGCCGTCGCCGTCGCCAAGGAACGCGGCGCCACCGTAATCGTCATCGATCCCTCCGGACCCCGGCTCGAACAGGCCCAGCGCTTCGGGGCCGACCACGCCATCAACATGGCAGACATCCCGGACCTCGAGGACAGGATCGCCGCCCTCCAGCAGCTCACCGGAGGTCAAGGCCCCGACGTCGCCATCGAACTAACCGGCGTCCCCGACGCCTTTGCCGAAGGACTGCGGCAGATCCGGCGCGGCGGCCGCTACCTGGTCATGGGCAACCTTTCCCTGGCAGGACGGTGCCGTTCGACCCAGGCTACGTCACCCGCAAAGCCATGACCATCAAGCACGTGGACCGCTACGAAGGCCGCTACCTCTACAAGTCCCTAACCTTCCTAGCTGAGCATCAGGACAAGTACCCCTTTGACGCCATGATCGACGCGACCTTCACCCTCGACGGCGTCCAAGAGGCCCTCGAAAAGTCCCTCGCCCGCGAAGTCACCCGCGCCGCGATCCTCATGGACAACACAAGCGCCTGAGCCGGCGACAAATCCACCCCCGCATCCTGAAAAGAAACGCCATGACAACAGCACACCTCGCCGGCCTGACCCCTGATCAGGTCCGCCGCAAAAGCCTTATCTCCGGCACCGTCGGAGCAATCATCGAATGGTACGAATACACCGTCTACGGAACGGCCGCCGCCCTCGTCTTCGGCACCCTGTTCTTCCCCTCCACCGAACCGGGTGTATCGCAGATCGCGGCCCTGGCCAGTTTCGGCGTCGGCTTCCTCGCCCGACCCGTCGGAGCTTTCGTCTCCGGCCACCTCGGTGATCGGATCGGACGCAAGTCCACCCTCATCCTGACTTTCCTCATCATGAGCATCTCCACAGCAGCCATTGGCTTGCTCCCCACCTACCAGAGCGTCGGGTTCTGGGCTCCGGTACTGCTGTGCGTCCTTCGCCTCACCCAGGGCTTCGCCGTCGGCGGCGAGTGGGGCGGTGCTGCTATCATTGCCGTCGAAAACGCCCCGAAGGGACGCCGCGGATTCTTCGGGGCCTGGCCGCAAATCGGCGTCTCCTGCGGGCTGCTGCTTGGCACCGGGGCCGTAGCCATCTCCCAGGCCATCTCCGGGGACCAGTTCATCGTCTGGGGCTGGCGCCTGCCCTTCCTCGTCAGCGTGGTGCTGGCAGCCGTGGGTCTCTACATTCGCCTCAACGCCAGCGAAAGCCCAGCCTTCCTAGCCGCCAAGGCCGAAGCGGAACGGAAACAGGAAAAACAAAAAGCGCCGATCCCGGTCGTTTTCAAAGAGCACCGCAGGTCCCTGATCATCGCTCTGTTCTCACGCTTCGCCGAAGCAGGAAACTACTACCTCTTCACCGTGTTCCTGCTCTCCTACGTCGCGACGACCCTAAAGCTCCCGGCCAGCTACGGACTGGTCGCCGTCATGATCGGATCTGCTCTAAACATCGCCATGATCCCTGTCTTCGGTGCCATCTCGGATAAAATCGGCCGAAAAAACACGTTCTTCTTCGGCGCGGCCGTCATCACCGTCAGTGCTTGGCCCATCTTCGCCATGATCCAAACCGGCAACCCGTTCGCGATCATCGCCGGCGTAACCATCTTCCTCACCCTCGGCCACGCCGCCGTCTACTCCGTACTCCCCGCCTTCTACTGCGAACTGTTCCCCACCGAAGTCCGCTACACCGGCATCTCCGTCGGGTACCAGACGGCAGCCATCCTCCTGGCCGGATTTACCCCGGTCATCGCCAGCGCCCTCGTCCTCTGGTCTGGAGGCACCTGGCCCCTGGTCGCCATCATCGTCGTCACCACCCTCATCGCGGTAGCCGCCGTCGCAGCCGCCAAAGAATCAAAGGACCTCGACCTGGACACCATCGGAAAGACACCAGCAACCCTTAACGGCGAGCCCAAACCAAGGACCCGTACCCGCTGACCTCCAACAATCTGGACCGGGCAAAAACCCGGGCAGACGACGGGTCCACGGCTAACGGTGGGCCCGTCGTCTTCCGGAGGGCGCGGGGGCGTGGTCAGGGGCAGTGCCCAGTCACGCGACGCACCTCCACTCAGGCGGCGGCCCGGAAGGCGGCCCCCACTGGTACACCGTTTGCCTGCTGATGCCGTAATCACTGGCGAGGACGGCTTTGGGGATTCCGGCGGCCGCCCGCTGCACCAGCCCGGCCGCCCGTTCCGGGGTGAGGGTCTTTTTCCTTCCGCGGTAGGCTCCCCGCTGCTTAGCCAGCGATGCCTTCCCGCTGCCGCTCCCTGGTCAGCCAGCGTTCGAATTCGGCGAAGGCGAGGGCTGGAATGACCACGACCCCGCCGCCCTGGCCGCGGCCGACCGGATCCGTCACGAGGTTCACCGCCGCTACGGCATCAACACCCGCGACGTCGGCAGTGACGCCGGATACCTGGCATCAGGCGTCGAAACAGTCAGCGCTGAACAGGCCCGCCTCCAAGGCGTCCGGGAGCACGACAAGGCAATGGCACTCATTGTCGCGGCGCAGGCCGAAGACCTTTGGGCCAAGGCCGAAATGCTTGCACCCGTCATGGAGAAGCACCAGGTCCCCGCCGAGTACCTGACCAACCAGGCCCTTGTCGCGGCACTGCAGGCATCACAGGACGCCACGACTCCCGAGGCCCTCGAGGCTGCCGACACCATCGTGAAGGAACGCCTGTACCTGATCGGCAAAGACGGCATCAACGGCCCCACCATCGACCAGCTCCGCGAAGAAACCACAGCGAACTTCAACGGCGCCGGCGACAACCACTTCACGGACGCCTCCTTCGTGAACGCCGCCAAAGACTGGCACGAAGCCAAACTCCTCGCCGAAGGCGGCTTCACCGGCACCCCCGACCAGCCGCTCGAGCAGCGCTACGAACGCACCGAAGCCGAACTCTTCGCCCGTATCGAGGCCATGGGCCGCGAGATCGAGAACAGCGTCACCGGCACCAACAGCCAACGGCCTGAAAGTGAAGGCGCAAAGACCGAAAACGGTCCGGCAGCCGAGTACGGTTCCGAAGCCCATCATCAGGCGTTCGCGGCATCCCTTGCCGGGACGGCCACAGACGAGCAGGTAAAGGGCAGGCTCGCAGCAGCACGCAGCGAAGGCACCCACCCCAGGAAGCACTGGCAGCCAATGCGCCCGCCAAGGCACGGAAGGCAAGCCCGGGCGCCGCGCTCGGCGCGCAGAAAACGAAGAACGGTCCAGCCGCTAAGGCCTGTTGCCCGGCACGAAGCTCGCCGTGCCGGGCATGCCTTGATCGATATGATCACACGCCTGAGTGCCGTCAGTGGCTCGTATTTGTCCAGATGGTGTCTGGATAATTAGCCCACGCCCGGGTCCGCCGGGCCGTGACGCCGTGACAGGGTTTCGAGATCCGGCACGGATTTCTTCCCCTGCTGCACGTTGGTGCCGTCAGGACGGAAGATTCTTCAGAAGGTACTGCCGGAGGCCGGGAATGGCGAAGGTGACCTTTCCGTGACCGGCTGACTCAATGAGCCCAGCGGCAAGGAGCCTGGTTCGGTACTTGGCCACAAGCGTTGGCTTGGACCCGGTCCGTTGAACTATATCGCCGGCTGTTGAGGTGTCCTCATCAACGGCCATGGCTTGAAGAAATTCGAGGTCTTTGTTGGAGGCCGTCACCAAGGCAGCTTCGATCACCACGCGCTCGTTGCGACGAATGGCGGCGGCTACGGCTCTGTCGACTGCGGCAGGTGAGAGGAAGCCTCGTGAATCTCAGCTTCTCTCCAAAGGAAGTAGCCGACGAGTTGGATAAGGAAGGGGTAGCCCCCTGTGGCCGTAGCTGCCCTGCTTACCAGGTCGGGGGTGATGCTGATCCCGGCGCTGCTGAATGTTTCCGCGAATGATGTTTCGACATCACGAACCGCGGCTGCGTGAAGGTCGATCTTGTCTGCCCTGCGAAGGAACGTCGCGACGCCCTCGTTTAAGAGGTCCGATACCGCAGACGGCAGACCGGCGAAGATTAACGCGATGGGCAGCCGGTCCTGGATGAAGTGCTGGACGTTCGCGGCCAGTTGGGACAGCTCCGTCCGGTCGGCGGCGTGGATCTCATCTACGGTAATGAGGAGCCCGGTTCCGCGTTGGTCCAGAAGCGTGAGAAGATCCTCCCCAAGCTCACGCCAGTCCACCTGGCGTTCCGGTGACAGCTGTGTCGTGACGCCGAACCCGGCGACCGTAACGGCCGTGATACGTCGTCGCGATTCAGGTCCGTCTCCGAGCTCTTGGCTTAGGCGGCGCATTTTTTCGCCGATCCGGCCCATGAATGTCCCGGTCGCGGTCTCTGAAACCACAGCCCATCCGTGTTCCCGGGCAACGTCATGGGCGGCTCCAAGCATTACCGTCTTGCCGATGCCCCGTGCTCCGGTAAAGATGGACAGCAGACCAGGTGCCCCGGAGCCGAGTCGAAGACCGTACTCGAATTCATCTAGAAGCCCGGCCCTGCCTATGACCTCCGGTGGTGTAGCCCCGGCCGTTGGACGGAAGGGATTCTCTATGTCTAACATGCGCTCAGCCTACAGGTGAATTCTGGTGAATTTGGTGAATTTGCCGTGGGGGGTGAATTTGGTGAACTTGGAAGCCCGATCCAAATCGCACCGATAGCAGGGACCGTACAGTAGTCACAGCCGTGCATACCCCTGTGGGCGTAAACGATGCCGCGGAAATCCACCTGGGGGAAGCATGGGCCTTCGGTTCCAACTCGTGGATGCCAGGGCCTTTGGTGGACCAGGAAGCCGCGGGAACAGGTGAACTCGTTCTCTGCCGAGGTGACCTGAACTACGGGTTCCTGAGCGACGACCTAAGGCCCGGCGCCTTCAGCGCCAGGCCATCGGATTCGTGGCCCGCAAGGCCAGGACGCGCGCGCTCAAGACGGCTGACATCCCTCCTCCTTCAGCCAAGATGAATGGCTAGGCATTGAAGATGTTAAGTGCAGTGGAGTCATGGTGCAGTTCTGGTCGCTTCAACTCGCCTTCGGCGTGCAATTCCAAGGCCAGGGACAGGTGTTCAGTTGACCATTTGACTCCTTGGAGGAGCTCTAGGCCGTGGTTATTGGTTGAGGCGAGTTTTTCGATCCTTCTTAGGCCGCCCAAGTATCCGCAATCGTTGGTCAATCCGCCGTTGTTGTTAGGGTTGCTCAGGCCGCGTTTGACTCTGATGGCTATGTCCACGGCTGCAGGCTGCCCGATGTGCTGTTGCAAGCCTGCTGCGATAGTGAGGATTCCGCTCGTCTGTGCTTGATCTACGGCAATGACGCGTGCGGCGTAGGTGCGGAGTGCGGAGGTGTCCAGCCGTTGCATTTTGGTCTCGGCCCACAATGCCAACCCTTCTTCGGTTGCCACGGCTGACCCTAGGGCCACGAAGGCAAGTGGTTGGTGTTGGCGAGAGGCGTTGGCCCAGTGCAGGACGTGTCCGCCCACCTCCTGCACCAGGAGTCGGTTGGCTTCGCATGCTGTGAAGGTCGCGTCTGCGCGGATGCGCATGCGTTTGAGGGGTCCATTAACGCTCGCCCTTGAGGACATGTCGAGGCTGACTTGTACGTTCCAGTCGGGGAGGTCGTAATTGGCCAGTGCCGTTCTGAATCGCTGTGCCAGGTCTTCGGCCGTTACCGTTGCGGAGGACGGTTCTGCTGGAGGTGGTGTGCGTCGAAGCAGGGAAGTGGCTTCATCAATTAGTGCGTGGCTGGGGAGTCCATCCATTGTGACGGCCATTTCCCGGTACTGGTCATCGTTGGCGGATGCGAGGGCCACGCCCCGGGCGCGGCATGTTTGAAGATGCTCGTGCAGGGCGTCCCGGAGACTGCCGGACAGGTCCACAGGCACCATCTCGCTGATCTCGTTGAGTGCAGAGAGGTAGCCGGTCAGGTTGATTTCCGGGTACTGAAAGCGGTGGGGTAGCTGGAGAGCTCGTCACTGACGGCTCGGGCGATCTCCTTGCGATGCTTTGCCGCGTCGAGTGGGTGGGCCCAGGTGCTTGTACGAAAGTGCTTGGCCGAGTCGCGGAGTGCCGTGACACGCTCCGGGCGCGGAGGCTAAGGTCGATTTCGGTGACGTGTGGGTGGATCTGGACGGGGTGCGGACCCGGTGTTACATGTTCGCTTTCCGGCTAAGTCATTCTGGAAAGTCCGTCCATCGCATATACCCGACCTGTGTGCAGGAGGCCTTCCTGGAGGGTCATATCGACGCGTTCCAGGTCTTGGGTGGTGTCCCGACTGAACACATCCGCTACGACAACCTCACTTCAGCCGTGACGAAGGTTGTCTATGGTGCCGGGCGGCAGCGGGTGGAGAACGAGCGTTGGGTCCTATTCAAATCGCACTTTGGCTTCGATGCCTTTTACTGTGAGCCTGGGATCGCCGGCGCCCATGAAAAGGGTGGGATCGAAGGCGAAGTTGGCAGGTTCCGGCGGAATTTCCTGACTCCCGTGCCGGTGGTGAAGACCTTGGCTGAGCTCAATGACAGGCTCAGGGTCTGGGACGCGGAAGAGGACGCCCGGAGGATCGCACAAAGGCTCCGCACCATTGGGGACGATTTCGCTGTGGAACAGCCTCTGCTTGCACCCCTGCCGGTGGGGGGCTTTGATCCTGGCCTGGTGTTGACGCCTCGGGTCGATCGATCGTCGCTGGTCTCGTTCCGTTCGATGAAGTACTCGGTTCCGGCGCGGTTTGTCAATCGGAAAGTCCGGGTGTCCCTGCAGGCGACGCAGGTGAAGATCTTTGACGGCCGGACGCCGATCGCGACCCACCCACGGACCGTGGGCAGGGTCCGGCAATGCGTGCAGCTGGACCACTACCTTGAAGTACTCCGGATAAAGCCTGGCGCGCTTCCGGGCTCCACTGCGTTGGCGCAGGCCCGTGAATCAGGAGTGTTCACTCCGGCTCATGACGCGTTCTGGGCTGCCGCCCGGAAAACCGACGGTGACACCAAAGCGATCCTGGAACTCATCGATGTGTTGCTCTTACTCAGGGTCATGGACGCTACCGAAGTCATTGCCGGGATCGCCGCTGCCCTATCGGTGGGCGCGGTCAGCGCCGACGTTGTCGCTGTCGAGGCCAAGCGCGTGGCCGCTGAACGCAGCGCGCACTGGGTGGGTCCAGCCCGATTGCGATTCCGGCGAGAAAGAAGAAATCGTCGAGCACCGGATTGTCAGTCTCACCCAGCGCCGTCTTGCCGACCCGGCAGCTGTGATCGCTGGTCTGCCACCGGAGAAGCGACCTGTCCCCACGGTTGCTGGGTATGACCAGCTACTGGCCAAACGTGCCACCGCATCCGGACCGGCAACCAATTCCAAGGAGCAGATCTCATGAGCCCAACCACGCCTGTTGTCGTGTCCCAGGCCCTGCGGCGACGCCGTGGACTGACCGAGCAAGCCGCCGTCGCTGCGGTGGACCAGGCTTGCCGGAGGCTCCGGTTGCCCACGATCAGGGCGGTCCTGGACGAAGCACTCCATGTCGCTGGCAAGGAACAGCTCTCATATCAGGGCTTCCTCGCGGGAGCTACTTCTGGCGGAGTGTGATGACCGTGACCGGCGTTCCTCGACACGAAGGGTCAAGTCAGCTGGCTTCCCGAGGGATAAGTGGCTTGGGGATTTGGATTTTGAAGCGAACACGAACATCAACCCGGCAACGATCCACACCTTGGCCAGCGGAGATTGGATACGCAAGGGGCAGCCCCTATGCCTTATCGGTGACTCCGGCACCGGCAAGTCCCACCTGCTCATTGGGCTCGGCACGGCCGCGGCGGAGAAGGGCTTCCGGGTTAAATACACCCTCGCTACGAGGCTCGTGAACGAGCTCGTGGAGGCCGAGAATGATAAAGCCCTGGCCAAAACCATCGCACGCTACGGGCCGCGTGGACCTGCTCTGCATTGACGAGCTGGGTTACATGGAGTTGGACAAGCGAGGCGCCGAGCTTCTGTTCCAGGTCCTCACCGAACGCGAGGAAAAAGCGTCCGTTGCCATCGCCACCAACGAATCCTTCTGTGGGTGGACCAAAACCTTCACCGACCCACGCCTTTGCGCGGCCATAGTGGACCGGCTCACCTTCAACGGCACCATCATCGAAACCGGAACAGACTCCTACCGACTCGCCCACACACTAGCCCAACAAGCCGCCGACTAGACCGCGTTAGTTGATCCGGAACGATTGAGGGGTCGGTCGCTATAGCCAACGCCACGGGTATGACGCAGCAGTGCCTCTGGGAATTACCCGCGGGCACTGCTGCGTCCGCTTGCTAGCGCCCTAGTCTCTAGGGCAACACCTGTCGCGTACGTACAAGCGGCCACGCCACGTTCAGAAAATCTGGGTCGGTTCCTACGTGCCCCTATTGAAGCAAACGCGTTCGGGCTTTCGCCCAAGCGTTGGCTGCGGAGACGTTCGGTTAGAGGGTTCCGGGCAGTACGAGCAGTCCCACCAGAGCAACGGGGCCGATGATCACCATGCTCATGCCCCAACGCATCAGTCTGGATGTCATGCGGGCCCGTTCTGATTCTGGAGCGGTGGCGATGACTGTTGCGCCGACTGTCGAGTATGGAGAGAGGTCCACGAGTGCGGAGCAGATGGCGAGTGCTGTGATGATTGCCCAGCCGGGGATGCCTCCGGTTGCGACGAGGGGAAGAGACAGTGGAATGATCGCGGCGAGCATGCCGGTGGTTGAGGCGAAGGCGGAGATCAGCCCGGCGGCAACGCACAGTGCGAAGGCGCTGAGGAGGGGGGTTCCGGCGGCCTCGGCGAAATGGCCGATGAGTTCGATGGCTCCCATGTGTTCCAAGACGCCCACGTACGTGATGACGCCGCCGACCAGCAGGATGGTTGGCCAATCAATTTTGGTGATTGCGGTCTTGCTGGTGGCCGGGTCGAGAAGGGTGAGGACAGCACCGAACGCGAAGCACAGAATTCCCACATCGGGGTTCCCGCCGGTCAGAGCAAGCCAGATTAAGGAGATGAGGAGCCCGGCTATGCAGGTGATGGTTGCGATCTGCGCCGTCGTAAGCCGTGCTGCTTTGGTCTTGGTGTCGACTGGCGCATCAACGCTGGTGGCCACGGTCCCTGGGCTGGAAGGGCGGTTTTCCTGAAGGGGAGATGAATATCCAGAGGTTTCGATGTCATGGGGGGTTTGGGTCCGCTGGCTGCGCGGCAGCCGGGTGCCGCCGAACATGAGGAACGCGGCAACCAAGAGGACGAGGTTGGTCACGATGGCTACGGTGAAGAGCACGAGTGGGTTTAGGTCAATGCCAGCTTCTCTGGCAGTTCCGTAGCTGATGATTCCGAAGAGGCTGGTTGGGGCAAAGGCTCCGGCTGTCAGTCCGGTACCTATGGCCAGGCCCATGAGCATGGGGTCGATCATGTATTTCTTTGCCAGAGGCATTGCTATCGGTGCGAGTGCCAGGGCGGCCAGGGACGACCCCATGGCTGCTACCCCGCACGAAAGGGCAAAGAACAGGATGGGGAAAAGAGCGGCCCGGTCTCCGACTTTTGCTATGGACCGATCGATGAGTTGGTCGATTGTGCCGTTGGCCTGGGCTATGCCGAAGAAGAACGTCACCCCGGCCAGCAGGATCATGATGCCGACAGGGAAACCCCCGATGATGTCTTTGAGGGACATCGAGGCCAGCGAGAGTCCGACGCCGCAGGCAGCGGCGAGGGATAGCACGCCGATGTGCCCTTTGCGGATCGAACCGGCCGCGAATACTGCTATGAAGATGACCAGTGCTGTGAGCTGAGCAACCATACCAAGCCTTTCATGAGTCAGCCGCAGGCACGGGGTCGGGCATCGTTGCCCTGTGGTGCCAGCGAAGTAGAGGATACGAAAGAGACTGCCTGGCGTGGCTAGGCGGCGGAGTTCTAGGTCCGCACACAGCGCTACATGGTTGTCGGTGTTGGTTTTGACAACTATGGGTGTTTCATATTGTGGAACACCGTCTCTCTGCGTGGAATGAGATTAGTCACAGTATCCCGTCTGGTCAAGCAACCTCGGATCATTCGCCCGATATGGTGGACCGGCGGCCACGTGTGCAGGCCTGAGATCATTCGCTGGTACGTCGCAGCACTAGAGGAAAAGAGCGTGGCTGCCGTGGTGATGACCGCCATTTCATTGAGGTTTACCGATGCCGGCCCTGGGGCTTGGTCGATGACGTCGCGGTCTTGCGGATCGCGGGGAGGCTCGCAGCACGCTGCTTGGGGCACCGCCCGGGGCTGGTCTGATCAGGCACGCACCGGCGCCTTTCGACATTTTTCGGGTCTCGGGGCCGGAATTCAACTCCGGATTGTCCAGCATCATGTCCGTTTCTGGCGTCCACTTTTCTACCGGGACCTTCCAGTGTTCGTTGAGCTTGGCGTTGGCCGAGTTTCTCATGTCACGTTCCGTATCGGCTTCCGGATTCACGGGTCACTCAATGACCTGGACTACGCGACGGGCATGACTGAAATAGTCCTGGCCCGCAATGGGCGGGCGATTAGGCTTCCTCCGAAAGTCACAGCAGATTTGCAGCGCCTGGCTGCAGTCGATGCTCAGGGAACCGGCTGAGCTATCCGTTTTGACCGAGCTTCATGGCGGCGCTGATTTCCGCGGCAGCTTCCCGGACCATCGCCCCCAGAATGCCCTCATCCTCCGGCATGCGGTACGTCGGCATAAATGCCGACAATGACGCGACCGGGTTGCTGCGGCCGCCAAAGATGGGGGCAGCAAGGGAGCAGATGTCCTCCCGGAGCTCACCGCGGACGATGGCGAACCCGCGCTCACGCACCTGGGCAAGATCCGCCTCAAATTCCTCGGCAGAGGAGATTGTGTCCGGGGTGAACACCTCAAAGGACTCAGGATAAAGGTTTGCCCGCTGCTGCCCCCCTGAGAACGCCAGGATCGCCTTGCCGTTGGCACTGGCATGGACAGGGGAATGCTGGCCAACGGGCCAGTGGATCCGTACCGGCTGGGTGGATTCAACCTGGTCAATGACCACCACTTCACCCGATTGCGGTACGGCCAGATGTACCGCCTCGGTGCAGGCATTTCGCAACCGTTCCATGACGGGTTTGGCGGCGGTCCGCAGGTTGCTGTCTGCGGCCACGCGCTGCGCCAGGATGGCCGGGGCTGCACTCAGCACCCACTGCCCACCTTGGCTTCCTGACTTTCGGGCAACCCAGCCAACGGTTTCGAGGGTCGTCAGGAACCGGTGAGCTGTCGACTTGGGGAGGTCCAGCCGACGGGCCAAATCGCTGACACCCACAGGCTGTGTTTCAGCGACCTCCTGAAGAACCCGAAATGCCTGGATGACAGATTTCATGCTTGACCTCCATGATCATTGTGACTAACATCATTCCGCCTTGTAGAACACTGTTCCACATTATGGGACGAAAGGAATTACGATGTCAACCCATCTGAGCCCCAGCGATGCGGCCGTCAGCACGACTCTGCCAATGGAGGGCATGCGCGTCGTCGACTTCACGACCGCCTTGTCCGGACCTTTCGCCACTCAGACTTTCGGTGATCTCGGTGCAGACGTGATCAAAGTTGAACGACCCAGCGGCGATGATTCGCGCAGCTGGGGCCCGCCCTTCGTGGGAGAGGCAGCTTCCTACTTTCTGTCCATCAACCGGAACAAGCGCAGCATTGCCCTTGACCTTAAAAAAGAAGAGGACCGCAGTGTCGCCCTCGAGCTGATCAAGTCCGCTGATGTTGTGATCGAGAATTACCGGCCAGGGGTCGCTGACCGTTTGGGCATCGGCTACGCTGCCGTGCGGGAGCTGAACCCCTCAGTTGTCTACTGCTCGATTTCCGGCTACGGCGCGGACCAGCCGCCCAAGCCCGGCTACGATCAGGTCGTTCAGGCGACGTCGGGGTGGATGAGCCTGACAGGCATGCCGGATTCAGAGCCTCTGCGCACCGGCGTTCCGGTCGGTGATGTCGCCTCCGGCATGAACGCCGTCCAGACAGTCCTGGCCGCGCTACTGCGCCGGGAGCGCACCGGTAAAGGGGCCTTGGTTGATATAGCCATGCAAGACACCCTGGTTTCCATGCTCGCCTATCAGGCCGGCCGCTACTTCGCTACCGGAATCGCCCCCGGGCGAAGCGGCAACCACCACCCCACCGTCGCCCCCTACGGCTGCTACCGAACACTGGATGGAAACGTCGTGATAGCGGTGGGCAACAACACCCAGTTCGCCCGGCTTTGCGAAACTCTTGACCTCCCCGGACTGCTCAGCGACGCTGACTTCCGGAACAACGTAGACCGCTGCAACAACCGCGACAAGCTGGACAGCGTGCTCAACGCCCGTACCGCGGCCATGACAAGCCCCGAACTTGTACAGGCGCTCGAAGAGGCGGAGTGCCGGGCGGTCCCATCCGGGACCTCAAGGAAGTCTTCGAGGATCCAGCCACGGCATCCCGCGGCCTCGTTCTGACCTTCCCGGGACCTTCGGGCGAGAACTTCAGCGTTCCTGGGGGCTCCTGGCACCTGGACGGACAACACGCCACCGTGCACAGGCCACCTCCGGCCCTTGGGGAGCACGACGCGGAAATCCGGGCCGAACTCCTCCAGCTCACTTTCCCCCAACCATAGGCCTCGCCCCACCCCGTTCAAAGGAGAACGCCATGGCATCCACCCGCACCAAACCCCAACAATCCGGCACGACAGGCACGACCAGCATGCGGCGCCTCATCGCGGCCAGCCTGGTCGGCACCACCATCGAGTGGTACGACTTCTTCATCTACGGGTCGCTGGCCGCACTCGTATTCAACAAGCTGTTTTTCCCCGACAGCGACCCTCTCGTAGGCACGATGCTGGCTCTCGGCTCCTACGCCGTCGGGTTCGCCGCCCGGCCGCTTGGAGGGATCGTCTTCGGTCACTTTGGAGACAAACTGGGCCGCAAGAAACTGTTGATTGTCAGCATGCTCATGATGGGCGGATCCACGGTCCTCATCGGCTTACTGCCCACTTATGCGGCCATCGGAATCATGGCACCAGTACTCTTGACGCTGCTGCGCGTCGTCCAGGGCGTCGCACTCGGCGGTGAATGGGGCGGTGCTGTCCTGATCCTGGCAGAACAGGCAAAGCCCGGTCGGCGCGGCTTCGCTGCCAGCTGGCCGCAGGTCGGCGCGCCGCTGGGTAACGTCCTGGCCGCCGGTGTGCTGGCATTGTTTGCAGCCACCTTGCCTGATGAGCAGTTCCTGTCTTGGGGATGGCGTGTGCCCTTCCTCCTCTCTGCCCTCCTGTTGGGTATCGGTTACTGGGTCCGGATCTCGGTATCCGAGCCCAAGGTCTTCGAGGCCTCCAAGGCAGCAGATGAAGCCAGCGGCCATCAAAAGGTACCGGTCAAGGAAGTGTTAACAAAGCATCCCAAAGCCTTGCTCCAGGCTCTGGGCGGCCACTTCGCCGTGAACGTTCTCTACTACACCGTGACAGCCTTTGCGCTCGTCTATGTCACCCAGCTTGGATCCAACCGTGAAACGGCCCTCGTCGCCCTGATGATCGCCAGTGGAATTCAAACAGTGCTCATCCCGCTGTTCGGCGCCTGGTCAGACAAAGTCGGACGCAAGGTCCCGTACCTGATCGGAGCCTCAGGCATGCTGATCTTCGCCTTCGCGCTGTTCCCAATGCTCGGAACAGGCTCCTTCCTGGTGATTGTGGCCGCGATGTCCATCGGCCTGATCCTTCACGGCCTCATGTACGGTCCGCAAGCGGCCTTCTACGCAGAACTCTTCCCAACCCGGGTCCGCTACACCGGCATCTCGGTCGGAGTCCAGCTGGCCAGCGTATTCGCCGGGTCAATGGCACCCATCATCGCCACGGCACTGCTTGCCCAATTCAACTCATGGATTCCCGTCGCGATCTACCTGGCTATCTGCGCAGTGATCACCATGGCCGCGGTCGCCTGGGCCCCTGAAACCTACAAGCGTTCCCTGACCGATGTTGACTCCACCAACTCCTGAACCAGAAAGAGAAAAAATGAATCGCGACGAACTGTACATTGACGGCAAGTGGACTCCCGCTGCCGGAACCCGAAAGAACGTGTTCTCCCCGGTTACCCTCGAGGCTGTCGGTCAGGTTCCCGAAGCCACCGCCGGGGAAGTTGACGCTGCAGTCCAGGCCGCGGCCGGGGCTTTCACCGGCTGGTCCCAGTCCGCTCCTGCCGAGCGCGCAGCACTGCTGCGCCGTGTCGCCGAGATCCTCGAAGAGCGCCGGGAGTCGTTCATCGACACCATCACCGCTGAACTGGGAGCACCCCGACAGCTGGCAGAACGGGTGCACCTGCAGCTTCCCATCACGGTCCTGCGGACCACCGCGGACCTCCTCGAGCAGTACAGCTTTGAAGAGTCAGTCGGAAACAGCACGATCTACCGGGAACCTGTCGGCGTGGTCGCTGCGATCACCCCTTGGAACTATCCCCTCCATCAGATCACCGCAAAGATCGTCCCGGCACTGGCCGCAGGCTGCACCATCGTTCTCAAACCGGCCGATCTGACCCCTCTCACCGCCTACGCCTTCGCCGACGCGATGCACGACGCGGGATTCCCTGCAGGCGTCTTCAACCTGGTGTCCGGACCTGGCTCCCTAATCGGCGAGCAGCTGTCCCTGCACCCGGACGTGGACATGGTGTCCTTCACGGGATCGGTCAACGTCGGGCGGATCGTTGCCCGGGATGCGGCGAGCACCATCAAGAAGGTGTCGTTGGAGCTGGGCGGGAAGTCCGCCAGCCTGATTGCCGAAGACGTGGAGGGCGCGCTGCTGGCAACGGCGGTGAAGGTCTCCGTCGCCAACAGCTTCCTGAACTCCGGCCAGACCTGCAGCGCGTGGACACGGCTCCTCGTCCCTGAGGCGCGGTACGAGGAAGTCAAGGCCCTGGCCGCGGAAGCCGCTCGCAAATACGTGCCCGGCGAACGTGTCGGCCCGATGATTTCCGAGGCTCAGAAGACCCGCGTGCTTGACTTCATGCGCCAAGCAGAAGCCGATGGTTTCGAAACCATCCACGGCGGAAGCGATGCCACAGACCTTCCCGAACAAGGCTGGTACGTCCAGCCATCCATCTACGGCAAAGTCACCCCAACTCCCGCCTCGCCCAAGAGGAAGTGTTCGGCCCCGTGCTTGCGGTGATCACCTACCGCGACGAAGACGAAGCCATCGAGATCGCCAACGGAACAGTCTTCGGACTCTCCGGCGCGGTCTGGGCTGCCGATGAGTCCCACGCGGTTGCCCTGGCCAAGCGGGTCCGGACCGGCCAGATCGACATCAACGGCGGAAGATACAACCCCCTGGCGCCCTTCGGCGGCTACAAGCAGTCCGGCCACGGACGCGAGCTCGGCAAGGCCGGGCTTGAAGAATTCTGCGAATTTAAGGCGGTACAGCGATGAGCACCAATCAGCCACTGACTCCCGAGGACGTCTACGCCGAGGCAATCCTCGCCTTTGTGCACCGCAAACCCGGTGAACAGGGCCAAGTCGAAAAAATCAGGCTCAGGAAAACCGGACCCGACGACGTCCGCGTCAGGATCGACTCCGTCGGAGTATGCCACTCAGACCTCTCCCTCTCCAACGGGACCCTGGGGCAAAAGATGCCCGCAGTACTCGGCCACGAGGCCAGCGGAACCGTACTGGAAGTCGGCCAGGACGTCACAACGGTAAAAGCAGGCGATACCGTAATCCTGCTGTGGAACCCGTCCTGTGGCGAATGCTGGTTCTGCAAAGCCGGAGACAAGCACCTGTGCGAGCATGCAGCCGATAACACCCAGCGGCCCCTGGCACTTGACGCTGAAGACAACACCGTCTGGGCCGGGCTCGGAGTCGCCGGTTTCGCCGAGCAAACAGTCGTTCCTGCACGTTCGGTAATGCCCATCGAAGGAATCGATCCAGACCAAGCCGCCATGCTCGGTTGCGCCAGCACAACCGGCGTTGGCGCCGTTGTGAACTCCGCCAAAGTAGTCCCTGGCCAGTCAGTGGCCGTAGTGGGACTTGGAGGCGTCGGCCTAAGCGCCGTCCAAGGGGCGCTCCTCAGTGGTGCATCCCAGGTCATCGCCATCGACCGCAGCCAAGAGCGCCTAGCAATCGCCGAAACCACGGGGCAGTCGCCGTCGAAGCCGGCGAGGACATAGCAAAGCGCGTCCGGAAGCTCACGGGTAACCGCGGCGCCGATGCAGTCATCGATTGTGTGGGTGCAGGAGCAACCATCCGCCAGAGCTGGCAGATGACGCGCCGCGGCGGCACGACGGTCGTCGTGGGCATCGGCAGCAAGGACGACCAGGTCACGTTCAGCCCGCTCGAACTGTTCTACTTCTCCCGCTCGCTTGTTGGTTGCGTCGCAGGAGGTGGGGATCCCGGCACCGACTATCCCCGCCTCATTGAATGGGTCAAGTCCGGCCAGCTCGTCACGGACGGCCTAATCACCGAAAGACTGGCCTTGGACAGCGTCGAAGACGCATTCGACCGCATGAAGGCTGGATCCGGAGGACGCACCGTGATTCATCCATCGGCAGGACCCCTGTCATGACCCGCCTCAGCACAAGTGCGGACGGAACCGCGATCGCCTACCGGGTGGACGGTGAGGGCATACCGGTGCTCTTCATCCACGAATTCGCCGGAGACATGGACAGCTGGGACGCGCAAGTCCAAGAGCTGTCCGCCGATTTCAAGTGCATCCGGTATGCGGCACGTGGATATCACCCCTCCGATATTCCAGGTCCCGGCTCGTATTCCCAGCAGCACGCCGTCCAGGACGTGCTGGCCGTCCTGGACGCCGAAGGCATCGATGCAGCCCACATTGTCGGTCTCTCGATGGGAGGCTATACGACGGCCAACATCACCGCATTGCATCCGCATCGCGTCCTCTCTGCGACGGTGGCCGGCTGCGGTTGGGGCTCAGACCCCGACACCCGCGAGAAGTTCGTTGCTGAGTCGATGGGCCTCGCCGGGCGGCTTCGTGAAAGTGGCTGGTCCACCTTGGCCGGCCCGTACGCCGAGGGTCCCACCCGCATCCAGCTCAGGACCAAGGACGACAAGGCCTGGCAATTGTTCCGAGACGGGCTTGCCCGCCATTCAAGCGAAGGCTCTGCCCGCACCATGGAAGGAGTCCAGAGCAAACGTCCTTCCCTGGACGAGCTCATTCCAGGTCTGCGCGAGGCACAAAAACCGATCCTCATCCTGACCGGTGACGAGGACGACGGCTGCATTGAAGCCAACTTCAGACTCAAAAAAGCACTGCCAACAGCGGCATGGAGAGTGTTCCCCAACACCGGACACACGATCAACCTTGAAGAACCGGAAGAGTTCAACCGCTCCGTCCGGTCCTTTGTCCTCTCAGTTCACAGCGGACGCTGGAACAGACGCCACCCCGCAGCCATGACCTTCTCCTCGACGGGACTTCCGCAATGAGCGAAACCAGCACCGTGGTGACGCTCAAAATCCTCGAAGGCATCAACCTGCCGGCCGGGATTGCCGTCGAGTTGCAGGGAAGGGTCCTGCATGTCATATTCGACCGTCCCGAACGCAAAAACGCCATGAACCTGCAAATGTGGCAGGTCCTGCCCCGCATCATTCATCTTGCTGAAGGCAACGACCAGGTACGGGCGATTGCCTTCTCCGGCAGGACCGCGGATTCCTTTTCGGCCGGCGCGGACATCAGCGAATTCAGCACCGTCAGGTCCGGGGCAGCGAACTCGCGTCACTACTCCGCTGCCGTGCAGGAAGCCGAACTCGCCATCATCGAATGCACCAAACCGACCCTTGCCCTGGTGCGGGGTTGGTGCGTAGGAGGCGGGTGCGAGCTGGCCCTCGCCTGCGACATCAGAATCGGTGACACCACGGCAAAAATGGGCATCACTCCGGCCAAACTCGGCATCGTCTACAGCCAGACCTCCACGACGCGACTGGTCGAAGAAGTTGGTGCCGCCTGGGCGCGACTGCTGCTGCTCACCGGCGAAATCGTCAAAGCAGATACAGCCCTGCGCATTTCCCTCCTCCATGAGGTCCACCTGACCGAAGACGTGGAAGCCCGCTGGAATGCCGTCCTCGGTCGAGTCACCGGAGGAGCCCCCGTCACCCTGGCCGGCGCCAAGGTCCTGGTCGGCCGTGCAGCAGCAGGTCAAGGGCAGGAAGACGCCGTGGCGAATTCCTGGTACGAGCGCTCATACGCAAGCGATGAGTACCGGATTGGCGTGACCAGCTTCCTCGCCCGGGAGAAACCGGATTTTTCGGCCGTCCCCTGGCCAACCGCCATATCGGCCGGCGACCAGACCATACCCGAATAAGACCATCGAGAGGAAAAGCAGATGGACCTGTCCATACGTGGGAAAGTCGCCCTCGTAACCGGAGCGTCCCAAGGCATCGGCCTGGAAACGGCCCGGGTACTGGCCGGCGAAGGATGCGCCCTCATTCTGGTCAGCCGTGACAAAGGCCGGCTTGAAACCGAAGCGGCCAACATCCGCCGGCATTACGAGGTTCCCGTCCGAGTAGAAGCCGCGGACCTATCCTCAGCCGCCGAACACACAAGACTCAGCGCCAACGTCGACGGGATCGACATTCTGGTCAACAACGCGGGGGCCATTCCTCCCGGAACCCTACAAGAGATCGACGATCAGCAGTGGAGGGATGCCTGGGACCTCAAGGTCTTTGGCTACATCGGCCTCACCCGTGCCCTCTACACCAACCTCGCTAAGTCGAAGGGCGTTATCATCAACATCATCGGCGTAGCAGGGGAACTCTACCGGCCGGACTACATCGCCGGATCGACCGGCAACGCCGCGCTCATGGCATTCACCCGAGCCCTGGGAAAGGCCGCAAGTAGTGACGGGATGCGCGTCATCGGCATCAACCCCGGACCGGTTTCCACCTCCAGAAACGAAATGATGCTCAAGGCAAAAGCCCAGACCGAACTGGGCGACGCGAATCGCTGGCCGGAACTCAACGCCTCCCTGCCCTACGCCCGCTCGGCCACCGCCTTGGAAATAGCCAGCGCGGCGGCATTTCTCGCGTCGCCTCGCTCGGGCTACACCAACGGGACAATCCTGACTATCGACGGGGGCGGCCAATCCACATAAACAGGTCTTCACGTCGTGACACAACTCGTTGAAAAATGGGCACAACGAACTCTTCCTCAACCCGGACGCTTGAACATGAACACGTCAAGACGAGGAAACCGGCAATCCAAGCTGTGACTTAGCCGCCAAATGAAGGGTTCTTGCACGACTGCAACCCGCAGTCCGAGCGCGTGAACGCACTGTCGCACGGGTCCGGGACGATATCCGCACCGTCCCGTCCACCTGCTTCGCCAGAGCCTTGTCCAGGCATGGGAACACCGCAGCGACCCTCTGTCACCGTTCACGAACTTCCTGCCAGAGCCACATGACGCTTAGCTGATATTCACAGGGTGCGAGCGGCCGCGCCAGTTATCAGTGTCCGGGGGCCTGCCGCGGCTATCCGGGGTGGTCTCCGATTAGGCTGCGATCCCAAGGCGGAGTGGGTTCAAATCAGATTGACATTCTCAGTCAACCGTGGTTACTGCGTGGCCTTTACCGCCAACGTCCGCCCCTGGGCCAGCCAAGGCATGCTCGGATGGCGCTGCCGCTAAACCCTGAATCACATGCTGCGGCTCCCTGGGTTTCCCCAGGGAGCCGCAGCATTTTCTTGTCTTGCCACTTAAGTCTTGCTGCCTAAGTGGCAAGACAACCTCTGAGTCCCGAAAGTGCCCGCCCGCTGCCACGCGGGATTCTTGGCCACCCTCAATACAGGTTCATGCGACTTGGGCAGTCCGGCTGGGTAGGGGCGGTACAAATGGGGCTCGAGATGTTCGAGGCGGCCTACCTCGGCGCGGAGTCCGGATTGAATCGTTCCGCCAAGGGCCGGAGGTCGGAGACAATCATGCACACCAGGTGCGCCGCATTACGCCTCGTACCCTAGACCGTCCTTTCTTCCAGCAGCGACGGCTGTTTATGCGACCAGGGCCGGGCGCTTTCGAAAGCTGCTGCAGCCCGCAACACTTTCGCGTCAGCGTGGAATCCGCCCGAAATCTGCAGCCCAACAGGGAGCCCCTCCGACGTGAACCCTGCCGGCACTGTAATAGATGGAGTTGTCATCATGTTGAATGGGTATGTGAGTAGCCATCCAAGGATCTGCTCGCGCAGGGGCTTGCCCTCGAGCCAGCTCGGAGCGAACTGTTCGAGAGGGAAAGCCGCGGAAGTTAATGTGGGTGACACGAGCAGGTCGAAGCCTGACATGAACTCCCGAAATGTATTCCACATTTGACCCCGGTAAAGATCAGCCCGGCCCTTGTCGTCTCCGTTGAGTGTCCTGCACTGCCTCATGATCTCCAGAAGGTTTTCATCCACTTGCCCCTCCATGGCGGGCCAGTCAAGCAGATCTGTCTGACCGGCAAAACCCGGCAGCCAAACACCATTCCACATCGCTTCCTCTGCACCGTCCCATGCGGGGTGGCCTGCTGGACAACGGCCCCAAGTTCTTCGAAAGCATCCATGGCGGATCGACAAATTGCTGCAACTTCGGGGTCGACGTAACCGAGGCCAAGGTCCGGGGACCACGCAATCCGCCAGCCACCAATCGGCTTCTTGATCTCCTCCGTGAAGTCGACATCTATTTTGGGCAGACTGGTCGGGTCCTCGTCATCCGGACCTGCCATGACATTGAGCATAAGCGCGGCATCAGCCACCGTCCGGGCAATCGGGCCATGGTAGATCCAGGTGTAGTACCGTCCTCCGAGAACTGTCTGGGGGATAAGGCCGTGCGTAGGCTTCATTCCAACAACGCCACACATTGACGCTGGGATCCGAACCGACCCTGCGCCGTCACTTCCTTCGGCAAGGGGGCCCAGTCCTGCTGCAACAGCCGCAGCGGCACCACCGCTCGAACCGCCTGCCGAATATCCATGCTTCCAAGGATTATGTGTGGCGCCATAAAGGTGACCGTCAGTTCCACCGTAGTAGCCACCCTCGGGCATGTTGGTCTTTCCCAAGAAAAGGCCCCCTGCTGCTTTGAGCCGTCTAACTACGGCAGCTTCGTGTTTTGCAAAGGTTCCCTTTAGTGGCAGATAACCATACGTTGCCGGTAGGCCCTTCATGGCGGTCAGTTCCTTGACGGAGAATGGCACACCGTGAAGTGGCCCCAGCTGCTGCGCTTCTGAATCAGCCATCTCTTCGAGGCGAAGGGCGTCCTTATGGATTTGTTCTTCGTCGAAAGTCACGTAGGCATTCAGCTCGGGATTCAGTGCTTTGACACGTTGAGTCATGGATGCGGCGATATCAACGGGCGACAACTCCTGATGACGCACCCTCTCACTCATTTGGGTTGCGCTCATCCACGGGATGTCAGCAACGACGTCCAGTTCCATGGGATCTCCTAAGTTTATGATTTGTTGCCGTGAATAGCGGCCGAATTGATGAGGGTCATTTGGTCCGCTGTACCCAGAAGCGAACAGCTTCGAGGCCGGCGGCCAGTACCAGGACACTTCCAGTTACTATCCCGGCGATTTCCGGACCCAGATTCAGCAGCGTCAGCCCGTTTTTAGAACTGCGATGAGCCACACACCGAGAACGACCCTTAATACGCTTCCTCGTCCGCCGTTGAAGGGTATGCCGCCAAGCAGCACGGCGGTTAGGACGGTCACTTCGAATCCGACGCCCAGGGTGCCTGAAGGTGCACTGTCCAAGCGAGCTACCTGTAGGACGCCGGCGAGCCCGGCGGCAAGCCCGACCACAATGTAAAGGAGGACGGAGATGCGCTTCACAGGGATCCCCACCAGGTAGGAGGCTCGGGAGTTCACGCCTATGGCGACAATCCTGCGTCCAATCGGGAGGCGATTCATAGCGACCAGGGCTATCCCGATGACCAACAGGGCGGCGATCCCGAGATAGGACACCCCAAGGACTGAGCCGTTACCCAAGACATTCACGTCCGCCGGAAAACCGTACAGTGAATCGGGGGCGAGAAACTGCGCAACGCCCCTAGTAGCTGCGAGCATTCCGAGTGTTACTACCAATGGCGATAGGTTGAGCCAGCCAATGAGAACCCCATTAATTGCACCTATCACCGTCCCTACTAGGATCCCGACGATGAGCCCGGGAATGATGCCAGCGCTAAGGAACGTCAACCCTGAGCAGACCCCGCGAGGGCCAAAGTTGAGCCCACCGAAAGATCAACGTACCCGGCCATCAGCAGGACCGCCGCGACGACGGCAACAATGAAGGTGGGGCCATTTTGGGTTAGGACCGCGAGCAGATTGCCGCCTGTGAGGAACGACTTCGTGACGACCGAGAAATGCACCATGAGACCGATGGTCGCTGCTGGCATGAACCAGTTGATGCCCCGTAGGACAAGTCTCTTGGTCGTCATACTTGGTTCCACTGGAGCACTGTTTGGCGCGCTAACGGTGGTCGATTCCAACGCTGTCACTTTGTCCTTCCTTCCACTCCATCAAAGCTGCCGTGGGCAGCTGACAGTAGGTGACTTTCGGTGATGTCCTCGGTAGCAATTTCGGTGGGGACACCGTCCACCAGAATGAAGACCCTGTCTGCGAGGGCAAGAAGTTCCTCGGGTTCGCTCGATGCGAAGATCACGCAGCGATGAGAATTAGAGGCAAACGCGCGGAGTAATTCGTAGATCTCGTGGCGCGAGCCGATGTCAACGCCCTGGGTTGGTTCGTCAAGGAGCAGAACGGATGTGTTTCCAAGGTCAGCAGCCCACCGTCCGACGACCAACTTTTGTGCATTTCCGCCCGAGAACGAGTCCGCGGGACTTTTCGGGGCCACCGGGTGGAGCCGGATCTTTCTTGCGATGCTGTGAAACGAGGCCCGCTCCCGAGACGGGCTGCGAAAGCCTTTGGAAAGCTGAGGATAGTGTGGGAGCAGCACATTTTCCTCTGCGGTCATACTGCCAAAAAGTGACTGCACCTTTCGATCGGCAGCAACCAGGGAGACGCCGGCGGCCGCAGCCTTCGCCAGTGAACCAGCTTCGAGGTGAGCGCCTGAGAGGCTGACAGTTCCTTCTACCTGTCGTCTCACGCCTGCGATGGACTCGAGGAGGTTCGTCCTTCCCGAACCAAGGAGTCCGAACAAGCCCACGATCTCGCCTGCGTGGACGGTTGTGGTGAGCGGTCCGGTAAACGTGCACTGGAGATTAGTCAATTGCAGTATCGGCTCGCCTGGGGTGCAGTCACGTTTAGCTCCGGTGAGGGCACTTCCAGGGGAGATACCATCCACCAGGTCCTGCATTTCGAGGTCCTGCCGGGCGCGCGTCCAATAGACCTGGCCGTCCCGGAGCACGGTCACGGCATCAGCAACCTGTAGTACCTCGTTCAAGAGGTGTGTCACGTAAATTACGGTGAGTCCTTGTGTCGTGGCCAGCCGCCTCACGAGTCGGATCAGCGCAGTGACCTCATGCGGCCCTAGCGCCGCTGTCGGCTCATCCAAGATCAGCAGATCCGGTTTCCTGCGAAGCGCCCGGGCGATTTCGACGATCTGTTGCTCTCCTACTGACAGCGACCCGACCAGTGCGCGAGGACTAATGTCTACCCCCAGAGACTCAAGAATGTTCGCCGCTTCCCGCTCCTGCCGGCGCGCATCTACTGCTCCGACAGCGTTCCGGCGTTCTTGGCCAAGAAATATGTTATCCGCGACATTGAGTGAGTCGATCAATTGAAAATGCTGGTAGATGATTGCGCATCCGGCTTCGAAGGCCTGGGTTGGGGTTAGGCCGCTGTATGAACGTCCTCCAATGACAATCTCGCCGTCGTCAGGATGCGTGGCACCGCTAAGACACCCTAGGAGAGTGGACTTCCCGGCACCATTTGCACCAAGTAGGGCATGTACGGTGCCAGCGGTGATTTTCATGTCGATGCCCCGGAGGACGTTATTCATCCCGTAGGACTTTCGAATGCCAGACAGCTGTAGGCCGTACGGCCCAACAGCCTCATGCACGTCAGTATCCCGTATCACGTCGCTAGTCCTTGCGCTCAAAGTTCTTGAGGAGGTCCGCGACAACCTGCGGATTGTCGGCCTTGGCCAAAACGGTTGGCGTCACGAGGTTGGCTTCACCCTTGCCTGTGACGGCGGCCAAGGCGGCATCGACTATAGAGGCTGCAAGGTCATCCATCGGAATCGCGGAGCTTGCCCTGTACATGCCGCCCTGCTGAACGGCAGCCAGCCCTTCGGGAGATCCGTCCTGTCCCGCTATGTAGACAAGCGCTGGATCGATTCCAGCGTTTTTGAAGGCCTTCATTGCACCGATAGCAGACTCGTCGCTGAGACCGACGAAGATACGGAGATCGGGGTGTTCGCGAAGTGCGTCTTCGGCAATCTGCAGACCGCATGCTTGGTCCGTACAGTTTTGTTCGGAAACCACCTTGATCCCGGCCGCTTCGATCGCATTGATCGGGATTTCGTACCGGGGTCGGGACGGCGGAAGCGTCGTCAGCGTTGTGACCGCAGCGGTTGCCCCGCCGTTGGGGTAGTTCTTCTTGATCCAAGCTGTCACGTCTTCTGCAATCTGCTCGCCTTGGAGCTTGTTGTCAAAACCGACGCTGCCATCTTGACCGTCCATGCTGGTCAGATAGGTCAGCCATTTGGTGCCTTGACTTTGGGCTTGCCGTTGGAGGCCAGCGAATGCCGTCGAGTCCACAGGCCATAGCACGATTGCGTCAACCCGCTGCGTTACCCAGCTTTCGATGGTTGCGCGCTGGCTTTCCAGCTTCATTCCTGTGGTGTTGTCGAGGAGCAGCTCGACGCAACTAACTTTGGTGGAGTAGTCCTTGGCGAGCGACTTAAGGGCTTTGATTACTTCGGCTTCGCCGATCGGGTGGCTGAAGCCGACGGTGTACGTTTTCGGGCACTCCGCGCTGGTTGCGCTCGAAGACGGCGTGCTGCATCCCGAAAGCGTAACTGTGGACGCTAGCGCCAACGTCACAGCACATGCGGTGAGGGCTGGTTTGAATCGCATAAAGCTCCTATAAGACTGGAATTGAGGTCCAAAGGGTGGGGGATCCCTGCGGAATAGAGCCAGCTTAGAAACCTGAAGTTCTATCAGGTATCGGGTATTTGACGTATATTTGGTGTACTCGGCGTCACACGCAGCCCCGTGATGCAAAGATTGACGCCAACAACGCGACTCATTGCTGTCCTGCCCGAACCTGGCAGGGCAATGAAACACTTTTCGAGACAACACCGTGGGGGCAGCGTGGACTTCGACTCTCGGGTGCTCTTGCTCCAAGACCTTCAAAGCGCCGAAACAGCGCGTCGGCGCGCGGCTTACTTCGATCTTGTGCGCCACGAAAGCGGGGCAGGAGCCATCCTGCTCACATACATGGATCCGCTTTCACGGGCCCATGTTCCGGTTGGGAGCGCGGGCTACCGCGAAGCCATAGTTGACTACATCGTGCGAGATCTGCTGATAAATGATGGCGGTGCGCGACGCGCGTTGCTTGACGAGTCCACTATTTATGACTGGGACAACCTGCCGGGGTTCCGCGCCTCAGCGCCAGCGCTGATGCATTTTGGGCCGGAAGGATTCAACAACGGGGTCACGATGCCCTTGACAGGCAAAGCGGGGTTAATCGGGACTTGCAACCTGAGCACGGAACATCCCTCGTGGCGGGAGCCCACCACATCGATGCTGGCGGCGCTCCGCCCAGTTCTCGCAGAGATGGTCGAGCGCGTCCAGCAGAGCCGCAGTCTGGGTCTAACGCCCCGCGAACTCGAAATCCTGCGTTTGGTAAAGGACGGGCTCACGGACAATCAAATTGCCACCGAGCTGTTTCTCTCTCCTCGAACGGTTTCGACACATATGGAAAACGTGCGGACCAAGCTCGCAACCTCGACGAGGACGCGTGCCGTCATCCTCGCCATGAATCTTGGCCTGATCTAGCTGTTCTGCCCAGGGACGCGGTTGGGTGAATGTGATGACTCGCTGGAGTCGTTGACTCATGGGTGAGGACCTCCTGCGCGCAGTGGAGTTGTTTGAACAACCGCTGACGCGACCAGGAGGTCCTCAATGTCCCACGCTAATGCCGCTTTGACTCCACCCCAACGGTTACGCGTTGCGCGGCTCGTCGTTGATCACGGCTGGCCGGTGTCCCGGGCTGCCGAACAGTTCAATTGCTCCCGGCCGACGGCCAAACGGTGGGCAGCCAGGTATGCCTCGATGGGCGCAGCTGGCATGTCCGACCGATCCTCAAGCCCGCACCGGGTGGCGAACCGGACTCCGCCGCACCTGGTTCGCAAGGTCGTGCACCTGCGCTGGAAGCACAGGCTGGGCCCTGTCGCGATTGGAGCGAAGCTGGCCATGCCTGCCTCCACGTCCACGCGGTCCTGGTCCGGTGCTGGCTAAACCGGTTGCATTACGTGGATAAGCGCACCGGAGAAGTCATCCGCCGCTACGAACACGACAAACCGGGGGCGATGATCCACGTCGATGTGAAGAAGCTCGGCAACATCCCGGACGGTGGCGGCTGGCGCTACGTTGGCCGGCAGGAAGGCAAGAAGAACCGCACTCTGACCCCGGCAAAGCCGCGAAACAACCACCACAACCCGCTGATCGGCACCGCCTACGTGCACACAGTCGTGGACGACCACTCACGCGTTGCCTACGCCGAGATCCATGATGACGAAACAGCGGCCACCGCAGCCTCCGTGTTGAAAAGGGCAGTGTCCCGGTTCGCCGCCCGCGGCGTCACCGTCGAGCGAGTCCTTTCACAACGGATCAGCATACAAATCGAACCTCTGGCGGGACACCTGCCGGGACCTGAACATCAAGGCCAAAAAGACGCGACCTTACCGTCCACAAACCAACGGCAAGATCGAACGGTACCACCGCACACTGGCCGACGGATGGGCCTTCAAACGCTTCTACGCCACCGAATCAGCCCGTTGGGTCTTGTGATTATTGTTTTTCTCGTGTCCTGTTGTTGACCCGTGCTTTGGTGATGGGCGCCTAGGCGGCTACTGCGGATCTGCCGGATGGCGTACGGGCTTCGAGTTGGTGAGTAAGTCGCTGCTGCTATTTGCGGCAGGAGACCACTTCCACCCTACTTTGACGGGTCGGCCGGAAACGAGAATGCGAGGTAGGGTCAACGGAGCCAATCAATCATGCGGAGTCCTGTACTGAGGCAGGCTATGCGGGTGTGATGATCACGCCTTCGCGGTAGTCGAACGCCCTGCGCACATGCATCCGCTCGGTTTCGACCCAAACCACGCCGCTGTCGTCGGTCTTTACGTCGATGACGGCCTGATAGGGCTCTCCAACGGGCTCGGTCACGGTTACATGCTGACCGGCCGACAGGCCGGACCAGTTTTGGCTGACGGTCACCTCTGTGAGGCGCTGTGCTGTTTTCATCTCAGCTCCGATCTTTGTCGTGGAGGGTTCCAGCCGCAGCGGCGTAGGACAGGTGGCTCCTGGCGCAGTCATTGCGCCGGGAACCCCCTGGCTGTTTGGGTCATGCCGGACGGAACTGGTTCTTAGAGTTGGAAGCCGGTGTATTTGGTTTCCTGGTAGGCCTCGAGGCCTTCGGTGCCGCCTTCGCGGTGGAGTCCGGATTGGTTGGTTCTGCCGAAGGGGGGCGGCGGGGTTGGAGACGAGTCCGCGGTTGAGGACGGTAATGTCGGCGACCACGCGGAGGGGAGGCCCGCAACATGCGAGCCTCCCCTCCGTACAAGCCTTGGCCTAGGCCTCGTACTGGTGGTACACCTTGGCGATGATCTTCCACTCGCCGTCCTGCTTCAGCAGGGTGTGGAAGTCGGTGTAGTCGGCGCCAATGGCGTCGTTTTCCATGTCGACCTTCACGACGGCGGTGGTCTGGGTGATGCCGATGATGTCCACGCGCGTCTTGACGTCGGGAGCGGTTCCGTTCTCGGCGACGAAGTCGTAGAGGTTCTTGATGGGGCCACCCAGAAGCTGGCCGTTGGTGAAGCCGTACATGGTGGCGTCCTGGTGGAAGGCCTCGGCTACGCCTTCGGGGCTGCCGACCCGCAGGCCTTCGACGTATTTCTGGACGGTCGCGACGATCTGGTCGTATTCGTCAGTCGGAACTACTTTGAGGTTCTTGGGCATGATTTCTCCTTGGCTGGCCGGGTGTCTGCAGACATCCGGTTGGGGTTTTCTTGGGGGAAGGTCTGGCTAGCGTTTGCGGATCACAACGGTCTTGTTGTTCGTATGTGAGGCGAGGCCTTCGTCGCCGTGTTCGACGCTGAGTCCGGACTGCTTATGGCCGCCGAACGGGGCGTGGTCCGGGTGGCTTTGTCCCTGGTTGATCCACACGTTGCCGGAGTCAATGCGGTCTGCCACTGCCAGGGCCCGTTCCTCGTCGCGGCCCCATACGGTGGCGCCGAGGCCGAACACGGTGGCGTTGGCGCGCGCGATGACGTCATCAATATCGTCGTACACGAGGACCGGCACGATCGGACCAAACGGCTCCTCCTGCACGATGCGGCTGTCTTCCGGAGGGTTGTTCACGATCGTGACGGGCACAAAGTTGCCGTCCAGTGACTCGTCGATCGTGCCGCCCAGCGGAACGTCGTATCCATTGCGGCGGGTGTCCTCGAAGAGGTCGCGCAGCTTGTTGTACTGCATCCGGTTGTTGATGGGGCCCAGGTCGCTGGTGGGATCCATGCCGTCGCCAACCTTCTGCGTCCTGGCGTAGGCCACGAATGCTTTGACAAAGTCTTCGTGGAAAGAGCGGTGCACGTAGATGCGCTTGGCCGCGATGCACCACTGGCCCGAGTTTCCGAACGCCGCATTGAACACCTTGGGCACGGCATCCTGCCAGTCTGCGTCCGGGAGCAGAATGGCGGGATCGTTTCCGCCGAGTTCCAGGGTCACTCGCTTGATCGTGCCGGCGGCAGACGCCATGATCTTGGTGCCCGTTTCCGTGGAGCCGGTGAAGGTGATCATTCCGACGTCCGGGCTTTCAGTAAGGATCTGTCCGAGCTCGTTGCCACCCGTGACGATGTTGAAAACGCCCGGCGGGAAGACCTGTGCGGCCAGTTCCCCGATCCGCAGTGCGCAGAGCGGGGTGTAGGGAGACGGCTTGAGGACAACGGTGTTGCCGGTGATGAGCGCGGGGACCGTCTTCCACAGGACGTGGAGGTAGGGGTAGTTCCACGGGATGATGGCCCCGACGACACCGAGCGGGGAGCGGCGCAACTCGACGCGGTGCGCGTCATCTTCCACCAGAACCTTGGTTTCGAGCCTGGACTTGGCGGTGTTCGGGATCCAGGGGTTGGCAAGGTTCACTTCGAAGGTGGCCTGGTTGTGCCGGGGCTTGCCCTGCTCAAGGGAGAGCAAGGTAATGAAGTCGTCCTTCTGGGCTTCGAGCGCCTCGAAGAATTCGACAATGATCGCTTCTCGTTCGTCGGCCGTGAGGGCTGCCCAGGCGGGGAAGGCCCGTTTCGCGGCTCCAATGGCACGTTCCATGTGTTCCCGGGTGCCCTGCGGTGCGCTGGCGATGACCGAGTTGTCGGCTGGGTTGAAGACTTCGAAGCCCTCGTCGGTCGTGACGATGTCGCCGTCAATGAGCAGTCCGTATGGCGCGTTGAAGTCTGCGGGCTTGATCGCGTTCTTACCTTCCGCGATGGATACTCCCATGTGTTCTCTCCTAGTGCTGCGTGCCGGATTCCGATTAGAGAAGAATTCTGAAACAGATTCAGGTTTCAGTTTAGATGCGCATCCGGCCAAGATCAAGACCTTCCCTAAAATAGTGAAATGCGATATTGTTTCACTTTAGGATGTGACCGACGCCACGCGAGGCGGCGGACTCCACAACTCCCTTCCCAATGACGCTCAAGGAGCACCCATGAAACTCGACGGTCAATGCCTTTGCGGTGAGGTTACCTACACCATCGACAGCGAGCCCAAGTTCACTGCTGTCTGCCACTGCACCGACTGCCAGCGCCAGACTGGCGGCGCCTATTCCCTCGTCGTAGGCGTCGATGACGAGAAGCTGACCATCTCCGGCGACGCGGTGAAGACCTTCATCACCGTTGGAGAAGAGCACAAGACCAACACGAACCGTTCGTTCTGCTCCGAATGCGGCTCTCCGATCGTCGGTCGCATCGATGCCATGCCCGGCCTGGCCTTCGTCAAAGCGGGGACGCTGAATGACACGTCGTGGCTCAAGCCAACGGTTGAAGTCTGGTGCCGGTCCGCCCAACCGTGGGTTGCCCCCCTCCCCGGCGCGGAGCGCTACGACGGCGACATCCCTTCCTAAGCGGCCCCGCGTGCGGTTGCGCGCGACAGAGAGGGTTGGGTGGGCCGGCAAATGGTGGCGGCCCACCCAACCTCTTCTTCTTGAAAGGACCCAGAGGACGTGACTTCCACCCAGACCCCACTCAGCACGCACGGCCCCACCGGTTGTACGGAAGATCCCCTGACTCCAGCCGCTGCCGAGGACTGGATCCAACGCTCATGCTTTACGCCCGGTCCCGCAGAACAAATCGGCCTTGAACTCGAATTCCTTGTGGGCCGCGTCGGAGACCCATCCCTTGAGCTTCCGTTTCCAGAGGATAACCATCGGCGTCTGTTCTCCGAACTGAGCCACGTGGATGTGGCAGGAAGTCTGACGCTTGAACCGGGCGGGCAGCTTGAGCTCAGCTCGCGCCCGGAAGCGAATCTCCAGCAAGTTGTACGCTCCGTGCACGACAGCCTGCAACTGCTGCGGGAGCGGGCCTCCGCTCTGGGGGCCTCCCTAGTTGGCGCTGGCGTTGCCCCCTACCGGGAACCGCAGCGGATAACACAAGCCCCCCGCTACGCTGCCATGGAGCAATATTTCGAACCCTGGGCTCCGGCCGGCCCAACCATGATGTGCTCGACTGCGTCAGTGCAGGTCAACGTCGAAGCGGGTGCGAGTGATGCCGAGATCCGTGAGCGCTGGCACCTTCTGTATGCGATCGGCCCTGTGCTTGCCGCAACGTTTGCAAACTCCTCCTGGATCACTGGACGACGGAGCGGCTGGAAGAGCACGCGACTTGCCGCCTGGCTCAACCTCGACCCGGCCCGAACGGGCGTCCCGTATATCAAGGCGGCCCACGATCCCGGCGCTGCGTATGCCCGGTGGGCCCTGGACGCCCCCCTGATGATGATTCGTCGGTCACAGGGCGATTGGCGGGCTCCTGCGGGGCTGACGTTCCGCGAATGGCTGTCGATGGGGACTTCGGCAGTTCCGGACCGCCAGCCGGCCACCGTTGCGGACCTACAGCAGCACCTGAGCACGCTGTTTCCCCACGTTCGACCCAAAGGCTACTTTGAGGTCAGATACTTGGATGCACAGCCCGGTTGCTGGTGGGCCGTGCCTGCTGCCGTGGTCGCTGCGCTCATCTCTGATCCTGCCACCGCTGAAACGGCGAAAGACATCTGCGCCGCGTCACCTGACTGGGAAGCTGCCGCCCGGTTTGGACTCGAGAATCCTGCCGTCGCCACTCGAGCCGCGCAATTGTCGGCGCTGGCCGTCGACCGGCTGCGGCTTGACCCGGCCACTGTAGGCCTTGCCCGCCTCGTTGAGGAGTATGCGGAGAAATGGACGCTCCGCGGTCTCTCACCAGCAGATGACCCCCATCTGCGTGGGCGGCACGCGACCAGGGTTGTTGCGCGCTGGATGGCTCCATCGTCGGGGCCTGAAGTCCGGCGCGCAACAAACGCTAGGCGGGCGCGATGACAACGCCTTCGCGATAGTCGAACGCCTTGCGAAGGTCCATAAATTCTGTGACTACGCTCATCACGCCTTTGCCCTCCGTCATTTAATCGATGACCGCCTGATAGGGTTTCGCCAACCGGCTCGCTCACGGTTATGTGCTGACCGACCGACAGGGCGGACCAGTTCATGCTGATGGCGACTTGTGGGATTCCTGTGGCCGCATTCATCGCGGTCTCCTTCCTCGGGATTTTGGTTTCTGTAGTTCCGGCATGCAGCAGAGGGTTCCTGGCGCAGTGATTGCGCCGGGAACCCCCTGGCTGTTTGGGTCATGCCGGACGGAACTGGTTCTTAGAGTTGGATGCCGGTGTATTTGGTTTCCTGGTAGGCCTCGAGGCCTTCGGTGCCGCCTTCGCGGTGGAGTCCGGATTGGTTGGTTCCGCCGAAGGGGGCGGCGGGGTTGGAGACGAGTCCGCGGTTGATGCCGGTCATGCCGGCGTCGAGGGCGTCGGCGACGCGCAGGGCGCGGGAGAGGTTCTCGGTGAAGACATAGGAGGCCAGCCCGTAGGGGGTGTTGTTGGCCTCATGGATGGCTTCGTCCTCGGTGTCGAAGGTGTAGATCGCTGCAACGGGGCCGAAGATTTCCTCGGTGCGGATGTCCGCGTCCGCGGGGATGTTGGTCAGGACAGTGGCCGGATAGAAGTAGCCGTCCCCGTTAATCGGTTTTCCGCCGGCGAGGCAGGTGGCGCCCTTGGCGACGGCGTCCGTGACAAGCTCGTGGACAGTGGCCCGTTGTTTGTCATCGATGAGCGGGCCGAGCGTGGTGGCAGGGTCGTGGCCTTCACCCGTTGTGCTGGCGGCCATCCGCTCGGTAAAACGGGCGATGAATTCGTCGGCGATGCCGGATTGGACATAGATCCGGTTGGCCGCGACGCAGGATTGGCCTCCGTTACGGAGTTTGGCGAGCATGGCACCTTCAAGGGCCTTGTCCAGGTCGGCGTCGTTGAACACGATCAGGGGCGCGTTTCCGCCCAGTTCCATGGAGGTGTTCATGACGTTCTCCGCGGCCTGGGAGAGCAGCGTCTGGCCGACCTGGGTGGAACCGGTGAAGGAGACCTTGCGGACACGAGGGTCGGTCATGATGGCGGCGACCACACCGCGTGAGTTGCCGGTGACGACCACGTTCACGACGCCGGCCGGAGTGCCGGCCTCTTGCAGGACCTGGGCCAGGAGCAACGATGTCAATGGTGTCTGCACCGCGGGTTTAAGGACTGTAGTGCAGCCGGCCGCGAGGGCGGGGGCGATTTTCCGTGCGCCCATCGCGAGCGGGAAGTTCCAGGGGGTGATCAGCAGGGACGGTCCGACGGGGCGTTTGGACACAGCAATGCGGTACTGGCCTCCGGGTTCGACGCCGTACTGGCCTTCGGAATGAAGCCTGCCAGCGGACTCGGCGAACCAGCGGAAGAACCCGGCACCGTAATCGACTTCGGTCTGGGCCTCTGCCCATGGCTTGCCCATTTCGTCCACGATCAGCCGCGCGAATTCATCGCGCCGGCCCAGGATTCCTTCGTAGGTGCGGAAGAGGATGTCGGCGCGGTCCCGGGCAGGAGTCGCGGCCCAGGCACCCTGAGCCGCGACCGCGCCGATAGACGTCGACGCGTATCTCTCGCTGCTGGCGCTCGACGGCGCGCTGGTCAATCTGGGCGCGCCAGCCGAACCCCTTTCGTTGAATGTCTTCTCACTTCTTCGAGGCCGCAAATCCTACGCGGGGTCTATCATCGGCGGCATCCAGGAAACCCAGGAGATGCTGGATTTCTGTGCCCTGCGCGGAATTGGTTCTGATATCGAACTCGTCTCCGCCGGGCAGGTCAATGAAGCATTCGAGCGCATCCTCGCGTCCGATGTTCGGTACCGGTTCGTCATCGACGTCTCTACGCCTAACTAGCCTCCGGGCATCGCCGTTATCGCCGCCGAACGTTCGGCGGCGATAACGGCCTCCAGCAGACCGGGGAACAACTGGTCGAGCGCAGCGCGGCGCAGCGAATTCAGGATCGCCGTTCCCTGGTATCGCTGTTCGATGATCCCGGCTTCCCGCAGGACCCGGAAATGGTGCGTGGACGTGGATTTGCTGACCGGCAGGGCAAAAGCAATGCATGCCTGGTCATCGTGCCCGTCAGCCAACTGGTTCACGATGCGCCTCCGGATGGGATCGGCCAGGGCAGAAAGAACGGTGTCAATCCGGATGTGATCGGGCATCGGGTGGTCCAGCGTGCGCATGCCTTGATTATCCAAGATGTTCTCCAACGACGGTTTGGCTAATACGACACTCATCGTACTACGATGTCCACCGAACCAAGTTGCAAGGAGATCGGCATGACCAACGTTTTCAGCCCCATCACGCTGCGCGGATTAACCATCCCCAACCGCGTCTGGATGTCCCCGATGTGCACCTACTCGGCCGCAGCCGATGGGGAACACATTGGCCAGCCCACCGATTTCCACCTTGCCCACTACTCTGCCCGTGCCGCAGGTGGTGCGGGCCTCGTGATGGTCGAAGCGACCGGCGTCGCGCCTGAAGGCCGCATCTCGCCCTTCGATCTTGGGCTTTGGTCCGAGTCGCAGGTGGAGGCTTTCGGTCGGCTGGCGGGAGCCATCCGGGCGGGCGGGGCTGTGCCGGCAGTGCAATTGGCGCACGCCGGGCGCAAGGCATCGGTGAACCCGCCTTGGCTCGGCGGAAACCCCGTGAACCAGGCCGCAGGCGGCTGGCAAGCCATGGGCCCGAGCACTGTGGAATTTCCCGGTTTTCCCGCCCCGGAGAGCCTGACGCACGGGCAAATCGCCGACGTCGTGTCTTCCTTCGCCCATTCGGCCCGACTGGCCAATCAGGCCGGCTTCGAAGTCGTTGAGATCCATGCTGCGCATGGCTACCTGCTCCACTCCTTCTTGTCACCGGTATCCAACCTTCGCGACGACGAATACGGTGGAAGCCTGGAAAACCGGGCCCGCTTGGTACTGGCCGTCATTGACGCAGTACGGGCTGTGTGGCCCGAAGGGCGCCCGGTTTTCCTGCGCGTTTCCACCACTGACTGGATCAACGAAAATCCCGACGATGACCGGCGTGCCTGGAGCGTTGAAGACACCGTCCACCTCGCCGGATGGGCCAAGGAGCGTGGGATCGACCTTGTTGATGCCTCCTCCGGTGGCCTAGAACCAGCACTGATTCCCGAGTCAAGGGATTACCAGGTCGACAAAGCCGCCCAGGTTCGCGCCCGGAGCGGTGTCCCCGTTGCCGCCGTCGGCCGCATTTCCGACCCGGAGTGGGCCGCTGAGCTGATCCGCGACGACGCCGCAGACGCCGTGTTCATCGGGCGCGCCCTGTTGCGGGACGCGTCTTGGACAAACAACGCAGCAGCAGCGTTGGGCGCCCAGCCCCGATTCCTGCACCAGTACGACTACGCACTGTAACAAAATTTACTGACGCAAGGAGATGACCATGAAGGTGTTCCAGATTGGCGCAGCCGGAGGTGTCGGCCGCCGGCTGGCCCTGCTGCTCAGCGAACGCGGTGACGAGGTTACCGGAATGTTCCGTAACCCCACCCAGGCGGAAACCGTAGCTGCAACTGGCGCGAAGCCCGTCCTCGGCGACCTCATTGCAGACTCCGTCGAAACCCTCGCGGCCCGGCTACGAGGCCATGACGCCGTTGTGTTCTCCGCCGGCGCCCACGGCACCGGCCTGGACCAGACCACGCTGATTGACGGAAAGGGCCTCGAGAAGGCAGCTGATGCCGCCGCCCTCGCAGGAGTTTCACGATTCGTGCTGGTTTCTGCGTTCCCCGATTCTGGCCGGGGCGGGCCGGTCAACGACCGCTTCGAGCACTACATGAGGACCAAAAGACCGCCGACGTCTACTTGGCGCAGACCGACCTTGACTGGCTCATTGTCCGCCCTGGCCTGCTCCGCGACGAGCCCGGCGACGGCCGTGTCACCGCGGGACCCGCCATCCAATACGGCGACGTGCACCGTGACAATGTTGCAGCATTTATCGATGCGGCCCTGCACACGCCCGCGCTCAACCGGACCATCGTCGAGCTGACCGACGGTCCCACACCCGTCGCCCAAGCGGTCACCCAGCTGGTCGGCCGAGCCTGCGGCTAAGCCTCGCCAGCATTGCCCACGTACGCGCAGAAGATGTCGTCTTCCTGAACCGCGAAACTAAATGCCGCTACGCCCGGCCGGGACCTCCCGGCCGGGCGTAGCTCGCTTTCCTGCATGAACGTTGGATCCAGGATTCTTAGGGGAGGTAGGTGGCCAGATACTCGATGCTTGACCGTTTCATTTCTTCGAGCAGTGCTTCGTTGCCGCGGTCCGGCGATTCCCTGTAGGCAAGGTCAAAACCCTTATCCAGCATTCCGACGAAGATCTGAGTGACTACGTCCAAGGGGACTTTCGGCGCGTCAGCCCGCACCTGCGTGATGGTGCGGGCAAGGTATGCTGCCAGCTCGTTGTCGTGCATACGATTCGCCCGGATCATTCGGCCCGTAAACTCCGTTGAAAACCAGATGGCCCGGAAAGCCGGAGTCTCATTGAAGAACTCAATATGGGCCTCAACGCCTGCCTCGGCTCTCGCCTTCCACCCGGGGCCACCGAGGTGAAAATCGACGCGTTCCAGTCGGTTGTCGAGATCCTGGAGGCAGGAAACCAGGATCTCCTCAAGCAGCGCCTCGCGGCCGTCGAAGAAGTTGTAGAGCCATCCGACCGACACCCCGGCTCGCGCGGCAACTGTGGTTGTGGTGACGGCCTCCGGGCCGCCTTCAACAAGAAGATCGATCGCCGCCGCCAAGACATTTTCCATCTTGGACCGGCTGCGCTTCTGCACCGCCGTGCGGTGGGCCCCGACGGTCCCCGACGCTTCGGTCATCAGCTCGGACAGTGAACGTGGCAGTTTCGGAGGCGCCAGGGGCGTATCCCTCGCCAAGACGGAATGCGATCCATCCATCTCTCGCTCCGCCGCCTGGCTCATCGTCGCAACCCCTCCACAGCCTTTCCTTACACTCCGGCGCATAGGCACGCTCTTCACGCCAGTCTAGAGGTTAGGCGGCTCACCCGCGCACCCTAAAAATTTCCTATTGCCTGAAACACGCTGGATACCCCATACTCACAAAGACGAAACACAAAAATGTTTCACTTTCTCATACTGCTGGAGCAGTTCTGCACTGACCCAACGCAAGCTCCTCATCGCGTGCGGCGACCCCGGCACCGATGATGGCGTCACGCCTGCACTCGACTCGGCCAGTCGCCGACCGCATCACACCCCACCGCATCAAATCCCCAATGACCTTCGGGTGGACTGCCCCTGCAGCACACACCGGAATTCCCGAAGAAGGACCCCATGGCAACTACCAACGCTGCAATCGCGGCACCCGAGCAACAAGATGTTCATCGCCTCAAGTCCGGTTCGCTCGGTCTCATCGGCATTCTCTTGCTCGCCTTCTCCAGCGCCGCCCCCTTGGTGGGTTGCACTGGGAAATATTCCCCTTGCAGTAGCGTTCGGCAATGGCGTCGGCGCTCCTGCCGGATTCATCGTCGCCATGGTGGTGCTGCTTTGCTTCGCCGTCGGGTACGTAGCCATGACCAGGCGGCTGAGCGCTACAGGCGGCTTCTACAGTTTCATCAGCAACGGCTTGAACAAGCCCCTCGGCCTCGCCTCGGGACTGTCCTTGATGCTCGGATATCTGTGCGTGGAAGTTGCCGTACTGGGTGCCATCGGTTACTTCGGGGCCGCCGCACTGAGCAAGCCACGGGAATCAAAATCCCGTGGCTCGTTATCGCAGGTCTTGCCCTCGTACTGGCCGCTGTCGCGTCGTACTTCGGGGTTGAACTCTCTGCGAAGGTGCTCGGAGTACTCTTCATCTTCGAAATCGCCATCCTCGCGATTGTCAACGGTGCGATTTTCATCAATGGCGGCCCCGAAGGAGTCAGCCTGGAGCCCGTCAATCCCGTGAACGCCTTCGGCGGCATCGCACCGGGCATCGGCATCTTCTTCGCCTTCTGGTCCTGGCTGGGGTTCGAAGTCGTCCCTAACTATGCCGAGGAGGCCAAGAACCCAAGAAAACTCGTACCTCTGGCAACCTACCTGGCCGTGCTCGGCATCGGCCTCATTCTGTTCATCACGGCCTGGGCAACAATCACCGGATTCGGCATGGGCCGTGTTGTCGAGGAAACCACCGGACAGTTGGGCCAGTCCTACATCTCCCTCGCCCACACCTTTGTGGGACCCTGGGCCGTAGACTGCATCAACGTGCTCATCATCACCGGGTGCTTCGCATCAATCCTTGCCTTGCATCAGACCGTCTCACGCTACATCTATGCGATCGCCCGCGAAGGTGTGCTGTTCCCCAGCAAACTGGGCCACACCCATTCCCGCTACGGAAGCCCCCACCACGCTGCCGTGGCCACCTTCTTCGGAGCAGCCTTGGTGTTGGGGCTTTTCACAGCGTTCTATTTTGCAGCCCCCTCAGCCTAGGAATTCGCAGGAAACGACTTCAACACGGCGGCATACTCCGAAGTGTTCGGCTGGTTCGCCATCGCCTGCACCTTCTGGGTCATGCTCAACCAGATCCTCTGCTCCATCGCCACCATCCGCTACCACAGCCTCCCGGCACACCGCGAGCACGCCCACTGGTGGCGCACCATGGTTGCCCCGGCATCGGAGCCATCGGGCTAGCAAGCGCCCTGTACCTGCTCTGGTCAAACCTCAGCACACTCGGCGGCGACATCATCTGGGTCAGCCTCATCCCATGGTTCTGCATCAGCTGGTTCGTACTCAGCCTCCTCATCGCCTTCTGGCTGAAGTCGAACCGGCCGGCAGCTTATGAGGGACTGGGACGCGTGCTCTCAACGACGGCCGATGACGCCTAAGTAAAGACCGCCAACGCCAGAATGCCGCCCCAAGGTCTTGGGGCGGCATTCTGGCGATTCCGGCAGTGACCTGTCAACGGCCGATTGTGAGGATGAGTTTTCCGCCAACCCCCGTTGTCCAATTGGTCGAGCGCCCAGTCCCTCTCCGTCCACGGCAGGACAATCGCGACATGCGGGCTTCGAGGTCGCCGCTCGCTGTCATAAGGAGCAGTAGGGCGAGGTCGCGCCCGAAAGGGCCAGGGTCGAAGAACAGTTCAAACCCCAAGATCTTCACGAGTGCTCTGTTGCAAACATCCCGGACGTCGAAGGTGGTTGGCGAAAGTGACCAAGCACCGCTCCCGGGTCCAGCAAGGCAAGGCACGACGAAGGTCGCCGACGGACCCGATGTACCGCGTTTCAAGTGGTTATCGATATCTTCAGCTAGAACGCCGGAGAAGTCCGAGCCAGGGTCTGTCTGCGGTTCTATGAGATGGCACGAACTTTAACGAGGCCGATCCGGCGGGCCGCTGCCGGGGTGACCAGCAACGCGGGCATGGTCGGCTTTTCGGTTCGCACGGCCTTCATGGGAATGTCCTGTCGGGTCGGTTCTGGGACGAAGATCGCCGACCGTCCCTTACCTCGGCGAAGCGGCTCGGAGGTCAGGGACAAGGCTTTGGCAGTCCCGTTCGGCGACCCAAACCATGGAGCCGGTGGGTGATGGCGTCGGCAGCAGCCGGGTATGGTTCGCCGACGGATTTCGTACACCGGGGCGGGCCTGCACAGAGTGAAGCCCGGACCAGTTCGGGCTGGTCCGGGCGACGGCGGGGGAGGTTGGTGTGAATCCGCGGTGCTTCTTACGGTGCTTCCGCAGGGCTGTTGGCGGTCACATACGTGGAAACGGTCCGCGACTCGAGTTCGGGAATGATGTGGGTCGCACCGATTTTAAGGAAGTGCTGCGTTTGCCGGTGGAGTTCGAAGTCATCGGCGGTGTTGTAGCTCTCAAGAATGACAATCTTTCTGTCGTCCTCGACTCCGCGGAAAAACTCGTAAGAAATGTTCCCGGGTTCATTGCGGGTTTCAGCCGCCATGTTCCTAAGGTGCTTGAGGACCTCTTCGGTATTGCCTGGCTTGGTCCGGTACCGGGCTACGACGTTGAATGTGCTGGTCATGGTGTCTCCTTGTTTGTTGAAGGGGTCCCGCCAATGACTACTCCGGCTCCAGCGGGAAGGTCTGGACACGCCCGGAAGCGTGTGAGGACGTCCGGATCGTGGCCAGGGATGACGGTGAGTCCGCGTTCCTGCTTTTCCCTGCGGATAAAAGCGAAGGCGTCATACATGGTTGGCAGGTCGCTGACGGCGGTGAAGGGCATGTCGCGTTCGAGCTCTTCGTAGAAGTGGACGGCGTCGGAAGCCAGGAGCACTTCGCCTTCCGATGTGGGGACATAGACAATTGCCTGTCCCGGCGTGTGCCCGCCAACCTCCACCAGCCTGATTCCTGGAACCGGCGAAGTTTCGCCGGAGAACAACTTGAGCCTTCCTTCGGTCTCAGCCAAGCGAAGCTGATCGATTTCTCCTTCTTCCGAGTAGAAGGAGAACTGAATGTGCCCGGAGGTAGGTGAGGTCCAGAACCTATATTCGGCCTCGGCCATGTGGATCCGGGCGTTGGGAAATAGGCCAAGGTTTCCAATGTGGTCGTAATGGCCATGGGTGACGATAACGTCTTCGATAGCTTCCGGATCTATCCCGAGCTGGGCGAGGGCTTCGGCCGGATCGAGAAGCAGAGTCCGGCCGCGCTTGCGGCCGGCGTCCTCACTGAAACCCGTATCTACAACAATCGTTGTATCCGGTCCTTGGACGACCCAGAAGTAGTAGTCCACCGTGGCCGGTCCGTCATCTTCCCGTATAGCCGGTAATTGAGGAAGACATGGCTGCGTTCGGTGGCCAGGGTGCCGACGCGTACGGCGACAACCCGGTAACCGCCGTCATACTTAGGAGGCGCCATTGCCACCCTCGTGGACCTCCACGGTTGGTTCGATTCCGTCTGCACCGATGACCTCACGCCATGCGTCGAAACCGGCTTGGAATGCGACGACGCCGGCTTCAGGCAGAGAGATTTCGATGGCTTCGAGGATCTCGGTCGGGGTGACTCCGAGGTCAAGGGCAACGCGGATGTGGGACTGGATGTGGCCCTTGGATGCCCGCATCACGGTGAGGCTCACAATGAAGATGAGCTCCTTTGTCTTGCGATCCAAAGTGCGCTGGTCCAGATAGGCGGCGGATACGACGTGGTTGGCTGCTTGCAGGACAGGGAAATCGTGCTTGGCCATGACCTTGTGGTAGTCGAGGACGTAGCCGCGGCTGCGGGCCATCTCGTCGATGTATTCCTGCGCCTGTGTGGTCTGGTCGTTGAGGTCAATAGTCATGCTGGGGTCCTTTCAATTCTGCGGTCAATCAGCCGGCACGCAGGGATGTTCCGTTGAGTTTTTCGTAGTAGCGGACGAATTCCGTGTGGTCGGGCTGGGCGCTTTCGAGCAGTTCCCTGGCTTTCTCGGCCGTTGCCTGGGCGGTGAGCACGATTGGCGCCTCAGCGGATTGCTGGGAGATGAGGTTCGTGGCGATCCTGAGGTCCTTGAGCATCAGGTCCATGGCAAATCCGGAGTCGAAGGTTCCCGTCAGGACGTGCCGCGGGTACTTGAACTCGGATGCCTGGCTGCGTCCGGTGGAGCCGTTGATGACCTCAAGCATCTTTTCGGGGGCAATTCCGGCCGTGGCTGCAACGCTGAGGATCTCGGCTGCGGCTGCCAGGTTGGTGGCTGACAGCAGGTTGTTCAGGGCCTTCGCTGCGTGGCCGGTGCCTGCCGGGCCCACGTGTGTGATGGTCTCGCCGAGGGGGCGGAGGTGACGTTTGGCGCGTTCGACGGCGGTGCTGTCGCCGCCGACCATGATGGCCAGCTTTCCCACCTCGGCCTTGGCGACGCCGCCGGAAACCGGTGCGTCAACATAATCAATACCAATAGCTGCAGCCTCGGCCGCGAGGGCAGCCGTGCTTTCGGGCTCGGAGGAGCTCATGTCGATGATGAGAGATCTTGCGGGCAACCGTTTGAAGAGACCGGGACTGGTGCGGAGCACAGATTCGACGATGCGGCTGTTGGGGAGCATGAGTATTACGGTCCGGACGTGCGAGGGCATGTATTCCAGGTCCGGTAACGCGATGCCGTTGGTTGCCGCCGCTACCTCGGCGGCGGCCACGGGATTTGTGTCGTAGACGAACAGTTCCCGCCCGGCCGCATAATTGATAGCCATCGGGCGGCCCATGTTGCCGAGCCCTATGAAAAGGGAGGCATGGTGTTGGATTTCTACCATGTTGATGTTCCTCCATCGATCGTCAGGACGGACCCTGTGGCAAAGCTGGATTCTTTGGCGGCGAGCCAGATGATGGCTTCGGCGATTTCTTCAGGTCGGCCCATGCGGTGCATGGGGGAACGGCCGTTGAGTTCGTCCAAGAGCTGCTGCGGGTCCTCGGATTCTCTGATCATCTTGTCGAAGTAGGGCGAATTGACGGTTCCAGGGGCAACTGCGTTGACCCTGATTCCTTGGTCCGCGTGGTCCAGGGCCATGGCCCGGGTCAGCGCCGAGACGCCGCCTTTCGAGGCTACGTAGGCGGCGCGATTGCGGATTCCCACGGCTGCCGTGTAGGAGGAAGTGTTCACGATTCTGCCATCACCGGTCTTGGCGAGCTCTGGGATGGCGTACTTGGAGCAGAGGAACACGCCTTTGAGGTTGACGGACATGAGGCGGTCCCAGTTGTCCTCATCGATCTCCGGGACGCTTCCGGGAAGCCGAAGCCGGCGTTGTTGCAGAGGACGTCGATGCCACCGAAGTTGTCTACGACGGTCTGCACCATTGCGCGTACGCTGGCCGAGTCGCTAACGTCGACGGTGACGGCCAAGGCCTTCGCACCTGCTGCGGCCGCTACGTCTGCTGCGGCAGCTTCGTTCTTGTCCGCTATTGCTACGTTCGCGCCGAGCTCACCGAATCGGAGGGCAGTTGCCCGGCCAATTCCGCTTCCAGCACCGGTGACAATGACGGTCTGATCGGTAAAATTCACGAGGCCCTTTCCTTGAGGTTGATGATCTGGCGGATGACTTTGCCTTCACGAAGTTGATCCATGGCGTGGTTTATGTCTTCCAGGGCGATGGTTCCGGTGATGAGCCTTTCCACCGGCAGGATGCCGTCGAGGTACATCTGTGCGTACCGGGCGATGTCTTCGGACGGAATACCTGAGCCCATGTAGGACCCGATGAGCTGCCTGGCTTCCACGACAAGGCTCAACGGGGAAATCTCCAGCCGCGCATCAGGGCGGGGAAGGCCGACTGTCACAGTCCGGCCGCCCGGTTTTGTGAGGTTGATGGCTCCGGAAAGCGCCGCCGGGTTGCCCACACATTCAATAACAGCATCGAACTTCAGTCCTGCGGCGGCGGCTTCGTCCGGCGTATAGGCGGCAGTTGCGCCGATTTCCAACGATGTTTCCAGCTTGGCGGACAGCATGTCGATAGCAGTGACCTCACCGGCGCCGACAGCCTTGGCCACCAGAGCAGCCGCGAGGCCCACGCCGCCCATGCCGATGATGGCAACGGACTCACCCGGACGGACCTTTGCCGCATTGATAACCGCACCGCCGCCAGTCAGGACAGCGCAGCCCAGGAGGGCGCCAACATCGGCGGGCACGCCTTCAGGCAGCGGCACCACAGAATGCTTGTCGACGACGGCGTACTCGGCGAAGGCCGAGACCCCGCCGTGGTGGTCAAGCGGCTGGCCGTCAATCCGGAGACGGCGTTCGCCGTGAAGCAGCGTACCTTCAGCGTTGGCTTTAGTTCCCTCGAGGCACAGTGCCCACCCGCTGGAAGTGCATGCGGCGCACTCGCCACAGCGTGGCATAAATGTCATGGTGACTCGTTGACCCACCCTCAACTCGCCGCAGTCTTCCCCGAGTTCCTCGATGATGCCCGATCCTTCGTGGCCCAGCACCATGGGGACCGCACATTCACGCACGCCGCTGACGCGCGAGAGATCCGAATGGCACACGCCCGCGGCCTCCATGCGGATGAGCAGTTCGCCGCGTCCGGGCGCGTCGAGGGTCAGTTCGGCCACATTGATGGGGGTGGTGTTCTCCCAGGGCGTCGGCGCCCCGATCGTTTCCAGAACCGCTCCTCTGAACTTCATCGTCCTACTCCAGTCCCCGCCGCTATCGGCGGACTAATTCTTGTGACCTGGGCTACGTACTAATCCAGTATTACAGTAATACCACTCAGCATGTCCAGTCCCAAATTGCCGGTTTTCGCGTATGATGGTGAAACCCTCAAGAAGGAATGCTATGACTATCGATGCCATCCGCAGGACCGCAGCTCCGCTCCGGACGGAAGTGGTCAACGCGCTGCGCCGCGCCATCGTTGCCCAGGAATTCGTACCCGGTGAGCGACTGGTGGAAACGGTGATGTGCGAGAAGTACTCCGTTAGCCGGACGGTTGTGCGCGAAGCCCTCAGGCAGCTCGAATCCGAGGGCCTTGTGACTATGGTCCCGAATCGGGGCCCCGAGGTCGCTACGCTAAGCATTCATGACGCCGAGAGCCTCTATGAAGTGCGCCGTGCGCTTGAATCGCTGGCAGGTAGCCTTTTCGCCGAACGGGCCACCGACGCGCAGTGCACCGAGCTGGTCGCCAGGCTCAGTGAAGTCAAGGGCGCCGTGGCCTCTGGCGACCCCGAACAGCGCTTGGCAGCGAAGGATCGTTACTATGACGTTCTGCTGGAAGGCACTGGAAATGCCGAGATCGCCCGCATGCTGCGCAGCGTGAATGCCCGGACACAGATGCTCCGTACGCTTTCGTTGGCCGCGCCCGGCCGGGATGCCCGAACCGTTGCCGAGATTACCCGCATCACGGCCGCGGCGGCTGTCAATCGCGATCCGAACGAAGCCCGAGAAGCGTGCGAAGAGCATGTGCGGAACGCGGCCGAGGCGGCGCTCGGTGAGATGCGAAAACTTCACGCCGGCTGACCCGGTGCCATCGGAAAGCCCCGCCCGCCCTTGTGGCGGGCGGGGCTTTTTTTGCTTTCCACGTCGGCGGTTGACGTGTGGCACGTCACCCTAAGCTCATAACACCGTAATACGGTCTTATGACCATCCCGCGAAAGCCGGACCCGTACTCTGTTTTGAAAGGTGAGCGTTATGGGCGCATCATCAGCGACACTGGCGTCGCGACCTTCACCGGTGAAGGTCGCCATGGCTAGCTTTATCGGCACCACCATCGAGTGGTACGACTACTACATCTTCGGCGCAGCGACTGTCCTGGTACTGAACAGCCAGTTCTTCCCCACCCTTGACCCGTTTGCAGGCACCCTAGCCTCCTTTGCCACGTTTGCGGTGGCGTTTATCGCCCGCCCGTTCGGCGGGGCCTTCTTCGGCCACTTCGGCGACAAGATCGGCCGGAAAAAGATGCTCGTCTGGTCCGTTCTGGCCATGGGCCTCGGAACGCTGGTGGTGGGGTTGCTCCCCAACTACGCCACCATCGGCATCTGGGCCCCGATCCTCCTGGTGGTCTGCCGCTTCCTGCAGGGTTTCGCCGTTGGAGGTGAATGGGGCGGTGCAGTGCTCATGTCTCTGGAGCACGCGCCAGCCAACAAGCGTGCCTTCTTTGCCAGTTTTCCTCAGGCCGGCGTCCCGGCTGGCACCGTGCTCTCCAGCGGTACGTTTGCCCTCATTGCCCTCATGCCGCAGGACCAACTCCTGGCTTGGGGCTGGCGCATCCCGTTCATCGCATCTGTCCTGCTCGTGGTCGTGGGTCTATGGATCCGCCTGAAAGTCACGGAATCACCTGAGTTCCTGGAAATCCAGGAAAAGAACGAGGTTCCAAAGGTTCCCGCCTTGGAGGTGTTCAAGTCCCACAAGCGCTCCCTCATGCACGGCATCCTGTGTGGCTTCGCTCCGAACTTCACGTTCTACATCGCCACCGTGTTCCTGGTTAGCTATGGCCCCAAGCAACTCGGCATTCCGTCCGGCACGATCTTCGTCGCCTTGATGATCGCGGCATCGCTCCAAGTGTTCACTCTGCCGTTCTTCGCGACGTTTGCTGACAAGCACAGCCAGAAGAAGGTGCTTTTGACCGGCTGCGTCCTTGTGGCTGCCGGAGCATTCCCGGTCTTCGCTCTCTTTAGCACCGGCACCTTCTGGGGAATCCTGGCCGCCCTGGTCATCGCTCTGCCGATTCTCCATGGCGTCTCTTATGGAGTGATTTCTGGGTTTACGGCCGAACTCTTCCCCACCGAGGTGCGTTACACGGGCACGTCCCTTGCATACCAGCTCGGCGGCATTGTGACCTCCGCCCCCGTGCCGATCATCGCGACCCTGCTAATCCAGCAGTACCAGTCCAGCAACGCGGTCGCGTGGTACATGGTGATCTCCGCTGTGCTTGGCTTCATAGCCATCGCCACCGCCAAGACAGTCCGGCGCAAGAACGGCAATGCCATCGCCCGAGTGGACGAACTGACCATCTGAAGGATCTCTCCGGGGAAAGCCGGGGACTTCCGTCCCCGGCCTGAACACCCTCAGTCCGCTGCCCGAACGCAGAAAGTTGTTCATGACTTCAACTAACAACACGTCCCCCGTCATTTCGGACCTGTGGTTTACCCATCTCGCCAACGCGGTACAGGCTGATGGCGAGATTCAGGTCATCGGCAAGTACAGCGACTTTTGGATAGATGCTGTCTCACCGGGAAACTGGCGCGTGGCGCTGAACTTCCGCGACGCGACCCTCGTGCTAACCCCCTGGAAGGATTTGCCCGGGGACCATATCGTCATTTCGGCTACGCAGGCCGGCTGGGGGCAGGTGTTCGATCCTCAGCCGAAACCCCAGCACCATGACCTGCTCGCCCTCGCAAAAAACAGCCCCGACGTCACGGTGGGCGGTTCCGACGTCGAACTTGTTCGCAACCTCAGGGTCCTCGCACGACTCGTGGACCTCGGAAAGGCCCTTCATGTCCAGCACTGAGACCCCGGCAGCAATGATCGAAGACGTTGTCGGCCGCTACGTGAACCTCACCTCTTCAGGCCGCGCCCAGCGCATCTACTTCGAAGAAGCCGGCAGCGGGCCGGTGCTGCTCTGCCTTCACACGGCAGGAGCAGATTCCCGGCAGTTCCGGCACCTGCTCAATGATCCGGAGATCACCAGCCGTTTCCGTGTGGTGGCCTTCGACCTTCCACTGGCACGGACGATCCCTCCCCCGAAGGATGGTGGAAGGAAGAATACTTGCTTACTGCTGATGCCTATGTCGCCGTGGTCCGTGACTTCGCAGCGGCGCTGGACCTTCAGCAGCCCATGGTTATCGGTTGCTCGATGGCCGGTTCGCTTGTGCTGGAGCTGGCCCGCAGGCACGCTGACGAGATAGGTGCAGTCATTGGTCTGTCCGGGGCGCTCAAAGTTAACGGGCGGTTCCAGGACTGGTCCCTGCGTCCTGATGTTAACGCCCAGCAGTCCGTACCGACACTGGACCTCGAGCCTTATGGCGCCGCAGAGTCCTGAGCTCTCCCGCCGCGAGGTGTGGTGGATCTACAGCCAAGGGGGTCCGGGCATCTACCGCGGTGACACTTACTTCTACTCCCAGGATCTTGACCTGCGGGGAGGTGGCATGAGATTGACACCGAAGCATGCCCTGTCTACCTCCTGACCGGCGAATACGACCATGCCTGCACACCTGCCGACACGGCAGCCGCGATCGCCGAAATCCCGGGAGCAAAGGGTGGTGCAATGCAAGACATCGGGCACTTCCCGATGGCCGAGAACTACCCACTGTTTAAGACCCATCTCCTGCCGATCCTCGACGAGCTCCAACCGGACCACGACGGCAGGGGAACTCGACTCACTTGCCCGGAAGGAACCACACATGCCTGAAACGGCTATCGTCACACCTGAACTGGAGCGACTGCTGCTCTCCACCATTCCTACCGGCCTGTTGATCAATGGCCAGTGGCGCGACGCGAGCGGCGGTGGGACGTTCGCCGTTGAAGATCCCGCAACGGGCAGGACCCTGCTGGAAATCGCGGATGCCACCAGCGCCGACGCGATGGCGGCCCTGGATGCCGCCGATGCCGTTCCAGTCCTCCTGGGCGCGGACAGCCCCGCGGGTACGGGCCGAGATCCTGCGCCGCGGCGACCTGGTGACCGAACGGGCTGAAGACTTCGCGTTGCTGATGACCTTGGAGATGGGCAAACCGTTGGCAGAGGCCCGCGGCGAAGTGACTTACGGGGCAGAGTTCCTCCGCTGGTTCTCGGAGGAGACTGTCCGGGACTACGGCCGCTACCTCACCTCTCCGGAGGGAAAGAATAAGATCCTGGTCCAGCGCAAGCCGGTGGGCCCGTGCCTGTTGATCACGCCGTGGAACTTCCCACTGGCCATGGCCACCCGCAAGGTCGCCCCGGCCATTGCAGCCGGTTGCACGATGGTGCTCAAACCCGCCAAATTCACCCCATTGACGTCGCTGTTGTTTCGCGCAGGTCATGCAGGAAGCCGGTCTGCCAGCTGGCGTGCTGAACGTCGTGGCTTCATCTTCCGCATCAGCCATTTCAGGGCCGCTGATGCGCGACTCTCGCCTTCGGAAGGTCTCGTTCACAGGTTCGACGCCGGTCGGTCGTCGCCTGCTCGCAGACGCGTCCCAGAACGTGCTGCGGGACCTCCATGGAGCTGGGAGGCAACGCCCCCTTCATCGTGTTCGACGACGCCGACCTGGACAAGGCAGTGCAGGGTGCAATGGCAGCGAAGATGCGCAATATGGGCGAGGCCTGCACCGCCGCCAACCGGTTCCTTGTCCATTCGGCCGTGGCGGAGGAATTCACGACGAAGTTCGCCGCAGCCATGGGCGCGCTGACCTTGGGCCGCGGTACTGACCCGTACCACCGTGGGACCCGTGATCGACGCCGGTGCCCGCAAGGACATCCACGCTCTTGTTACCGAAGCCGTGGAACAGGGCGCCACCGTCGCCACCGGCGGGGCACCTGTCGACGGCGCAGGCTACTTCTATCCACCCACCGTGCTCGCGAACGTGCCACACGACGCGACGATTCTGGGGAGTGAGATCTTCGGCCCGGTCGCGCCGGTGACGACGTTCCGGACCGAGGACGAAGCCATCCGCACGGCAAATGCCTCTGAGTACGGGTTGGCGTCATACCTGTTCACCCGTGACCATGCCCGGATGCTCCGCGTCGCCGAGCAGATCGAGTTCGGCATGGTCGGCTTCCAACGCCGGTATCATCTCCAACGCCGCGGCACCATTTGGCGGGGTCAAGCAATCGGGTCTGGGCAGGAAGGCGGCGCCGAAGGCCTCGCTGAATACACCACCGCGCAGTACATCGCCATTCCCAACCCCTACGAGGATTAAGCCCGATGGCCCGCGCGTTGCCGAGCGGGGGCCATCGCCTCACCACTTGGCCTCCGTCCCTTGCTCGCAACAGGGGCGGAGGCCAATCCATGCCCGAAACAGGAGTCAACAGAGAGGTTCGTGTTCATGCAGAGCACCACACTCCCGGTCAGTACGGAAATATCTCCGGCAACGCGCCGCAAGACTGCCCTCGCGGTCGGAGTCGGCAACCTTCATGGAATGGTTCGACTTCGCCGTATATGGCTTCTTTGCCAGCATTATCGGGAAGCTGTTCTTCCCCGAGAGCACGCCAATCCTGTCCCTGCTGAGCGCTTTCGCCGTCTTTGCCGTGGGTTTCATCATGAGGCCCTTGGGTGCCTTCATCCTGGGCCCTATCGGCGACAAACACGGCCGGAAAGCAGCTCTGGTGTGGTCGGTGCTGCTTATGGGCGGCGCCACCACGGTGATGGGTTTGCTGCCAACGTACACTGTGGCAGGCCTCCTGGCCCCGGTTCTGCTGGTCGTGCTGCGGTGCGTTCAGGGCATCGCAGCAGGTGGTGAGTGGAGCGGTTCCGCTGCCTACCTGGTGGAAAGCGCGCCGAACAACAAGCGGGGCCTGTATGCGAGCCTCATCTCCGGAACAGCAGCGCTGGCGTTCATCGTTGGCAGTTTCGTCGCGCTCGGACTCAGCTCCGCCCTCTCCCCGGAGCACCTGTCGGGCTGGGGCTGGCGGCTGCCGTTCCTCCTGGCTGCCCCCATGTCCTTGGCGGGGCTGTACATTCGCATGAAGCTTGGCGACACGCCTGTATTCGAGGGACTGAAGTCGGAACAGCGCGTGGCCGGTTCCCCGCTGACCAAGGCCGGCACCAAGGGCCTCAAACCAATCCTCATTACCTTCGCGTTCTCCAGTGTCTCCGGACTCGGTATCTACTACGGCCACATACATGAACAACCACCTGACCACCTCACTGGGCTTGGACCGTGCGTCGGCCCTGATGCTTAGCGGGGCCGGCCTGTTCATCTACCTGCTGATGTGCCCTCTGGCCGGAATCCTGTCAGACCGCTACGGCCGGCGCAGCCTGAATATCCTTGGCACCGTAGGCTTCGTGGTGCTGTCCATTCCGTCGTTCCTGCTCATGGGCACCGGTAACGGCATCGCAATCGTGGCCGGCCTGATCCTCTTCGGCGCCTGCCAGTCACTCTGCAGCGTTACCAACGTAGTTCTGCTCGTTGAACTGTTCCCGGCTTCAACCCGGTCCAGCGGCAGTGCACTGGGATACAACTTGGGTCTTGCCCTCGTCGCCGGTCCTGGGCCGCTGATCGCGGCGGCGATGGCAAGTTCCACCGGGACCTCTACGTCGGCAGCTTGGTACATGGCTGTTGTGGCCCTGATCGCCGTTCCCATGCTGCTGAAGTGGCTTCCCGAGACGTTCAAACAGGACATCCAAGCGGGGTGACGCGATCCTGCCGCTTACGGGAGCGTATCGAAGGTTCAGTGCGCTTGCCGCGCGTGGCCCGGTTGCACTCAATCCTGACCGGTGGTGCGGGCTTCGTGCGCGGGGAAAGGAGTTAATCGCTTGAACCAGAGTCGTCAGTTCGTGAACGAAATCTTCTATTTCCCCAGACGCATAGTGGGCCGGGTCCCAGGCGGCGAAAAAGTGTACGACGAGCGGTTTTCCCTGATGCACAACGAAAGCGTGCTGCAGGTTGTAGGCGGCAGGCTCTATAACGACCGCATTGCCTCTGCCAGCGGCCGCCATCGCCTGAGCAATGATGGGGTCCGTGGTTGTCGTCGCCAAACTAAAGGTCGAGACCGGCCCGATCGGCCGTTAGCCGAACTTGGCTTTCTACCGCCCTGCCATACCCCGGCAGCAACACCGGATATCGCACGACATCGGCCAGCTCAGCGTTTCCGTTCTTCACTTGAAACGGTGGGGTCCCTGAATACTGGACCTGGATCAATGTTGAACTCAATGTATGTGCCGCCAAATTGGGCGGCGGCTCGGAAGGTGTTAATGGCCAACGTCCGCGCCTTTCCTCAGCTCCCCGTAAACCTCTGACGGTATGGCCGTCCGGATAGCGGCAACCGGTGCGCCCTCCGCAATGTAGGGGGCAATGAAGTGATGAGCTGTCATTTCCGGACAGGTCAACGTGAACGACCGGGTGCCAAAGCGTAATGCCTCTCATGACGCCCTCCGCTCTGCGGATGCGGTTGCGCATGTCTAGGGCCATCTCCCGGAGGTGGTCGCCTGCGGGTGTGATGATCATCCCGGAGGGCGTCCGGTGAAACAGCTGCACTCCAAGTTGGCGCTCAAGTGAGATCACCCGGCGGGAAACAGCAGGCTGGGAAATGTGCATGGTTTCCGCCGCTTCCCGAACTCGACCCTGCCTCGGCGACAGCCAGGAAATGCATGACATCCGTGTAGTCCATGATGACCTCAGGTTATCACCCTAGAAGGAATTGGCATTGGACAGTTATCACGCCTCCGTCGACGATAGAGACATGAATCACAGACTTGAAGGGATGCCGTGAGGCACGGAGCGGTGCGCAAATACCGCCGCTGAAATCTAGTAACACCGGAGTTGGACAGGTTCCATTTCACTCATCTGGTCCGTATATACCAGTCTGCTGAGCCGACACCAAGCCTGAGCAAGGAGCATAAATGAGCACGAATACACTGCCGGTTTCCGGCCACCGTCATGTCGGGATCCTGGAGGTGAACTGCTAGTGGGACTCTCACAAAGGACCTTGACGGGTGCGCGTCGCAACGTAGCGATTGGCGCTGTGGCCCTCAGTGTGGTCAGTGCACTGTCTGCCTGTGGCAGCCCGTCGGGCTCCTCAAACAGCGCCTCCGACACGACGCCCAAGATCGCCTATTTCATGGGCTCGCGATCGAACAGCTACATGTCCGCGTCCCTCGACGGCATCGAAGAAGTTGCTAAGAAGTACGGCGGCACGGTAACGGCGTTCGACGGCAAATTTGACCCAGCCACACAACAGGCACAGATTCAGGATGCTCTGGCATCAGGAAAGTTCAACGCCTTCATTGTCGGTGCCGTCAACAACACCGCGCTGGTCCCAGTCACGGAAGACGCAATCAGCCAGGGCATCAAGGTGGCCAGCAACGGCTTCCCCCTCGGCCCCGACATCAGCACCAACAAGGCACAGCTGGATGGACAGGTCATGAGCGCCGTCGGCTCGTCGACCCGCTACGGAGAACTTATCGGAACAGCGACCACAGAAGCCTGCGCCAGCAAGAATCCCTGCAAAGTGGTCTACATGAGCGGCGATCCAAAGGTCGCGTTCGAGAAGATCAAGTTCGAAAGCTTCGAAAAGGCGATCGCCGGGCACAAGAACGTCCAAGTGGTCACTCGGGTTCAGAGCGAGTACTTGGCTGATCCGGCCCGCCAGGTGATGCAGGACGTATTGCAGTCACACCCTGATATTGACGTCGTCGCCTCCAACGGCGATCAGATGGCCGACGGATCAGCCCAGGCCGGCACCGCTGCTGGCGCTCACTTCGTCGTCATCGGTCAGGGAGCCAGCGAGATCGCGTACAAGGGTGTCATGTCCGGCAAATGGTATGCATCAGCGATCGGGCTCCCGAAAGACGAGGGAGTACTCACCGCAGAAGCCGTGGCAAAGGCCCTTAAGGGGGAGAAAGTCTCACCCGACTTCGCTGACCCGGCCGCGGTAGCCGGCTACACCGAGGGACTCCTGACGAAGGACTTTATTAAGCAGCACCCCGATTTCAAGCCACAGTGGTCGGGCTAATGAACCATCCGACGTCAGAACAGATTTCGCTGGACCGCAGCACGACCCCGCGCGACGATGTGATCATCGCGCGGGGGATCTCCAAACGCTTCGGTGGCGTTCTCGCCTTGGACAGCGTCGATGTTTCCGTGCAGCGGGGACACGTACACGCCCTCGTCGGCGAGAACGGGGCTGGCAAGTCGACGCTCGGCAAGCTGATGGCGGGCGTTCACTCGCCAGATGGCGGTGCGCTGCTGGTTGATGGACGGGAAGTCAGATACAGCGCACCGAGGGACGCGCTTCACGATGGAATCACTCTCATTGCCCGTGAACTGGCCCTGGTTCCGGAACGCACCGTTTTGGAGAATGTCTTTCTTGGAGTCGAAGGCGGAACTGCCGGCTTCGCATCGCGCAAGGATCTTCGTGAAAGATACGAAGAACTGAGTGAACGTTCCGGACTGAGCGTGGATCCGCGGGCACGCGTCGGCTCGCTCCGTGTTGCTGCACAACAGAAGGTCGAAATCCTCAGGGCACTGGCCCGGGGCTCGAAAGTCATCGTGATGGATGAGCCAACAGCTGCACTGACCCGTGACGAAGCCGGCCAGTTGCTCCAAATAATTGATCAGCTCCGTCGCCAGGGAACAACAATCATCTACGTCTCGCACTTCCTCCATGAGGTGCTTGATATCGCAGATCGGACGACCATCCTCAAGGACGGACGCCTTGTCCGGACCACTATGGCCATGGATGAGACGCCCGATACTCTCGTTCAGGCAATGCTGGGGCGTGCTGCCTCCGTAGCTTTTCCTGAGCGTCAGCGGCCGAAGCCGGATGCACCTGTGGTCTTGGCCGTCGACAATCTCCAGCGAGGTCCTGCGGGTCACCGGTGCCAGTTTCCAAATCCATGCCGGCCGAAATCGTCGGCATCGCCGGTATCTTGTCGGTTCGGGACGCTCCGAACTCGCTCGGCCGCTAATCTTTTGGGGCCGACCGTCCCACAGGCGGGGAAGATGTTCCTCCATGGCCAGGAAGTACGGTTTCGTTCGCCCCGGGCAGCCGTTCGGGCCGGAATAGCGATGCTGCCGGAAAGCCGGAAGGACCAAGGCCTGGTCGTGGGGGCGACAGTCCGCGACAACGTACTCATGGCCCATCGGCCGACAGTTTCGCGATGGGGCATCATTCAGCCTTCCGAGAGCCAGCGACGTTGCCGGAACGAACCCTGCGCGACGTAGGTGCCACGGTGCAGGGCGGCATACCGTTCCGGTCTCGACGCTGTCAGGTGGAAAACCAACAGAAGGTTGCGCTGGGGAAATGGCTGAGTTAAGCGGCCTGAGTTGCTCATAGTCGACGAACCGACCCGCGGCGTTCGACGTCGGCGCCAAGCGCGCCATCTACGAGTTACTGATCAGGTGATTACGCGGCTGGAAGGGATTGGCGATTCTGCTGATCTCTTCAGAGCTTGAGGAAAGTGCTGGGGGCTTGCACACCGCACACTCGTGTCATGCGATCGAGGCGAAATCGTAGAGCAGATCGACGCCGACGATGCGACCGAAGAGGTCGTGATGCCGATGATCTTGGGTACAGGGAAGAAAATCATGAGGTGAGAAAATCGAAAAATTGAGCCCAATGGGCACAAAACCTCGCCTGGCGAATCTTAGATTCAGCCGCGGAAGCCTGAGCGAGTACGGCATCATCGTAAGCTTCTGGTCCTTACCGTTCTGGCTGTCCGTATCCAGCGACGTGTTCCTCACACCGCGAAACGCTCTGAACATTTTGACCAATGGGCGCCAGGTAGGCATTATTGCCCTCGGCTGCAGACGCTCGTGATCATCTGCCGGAGGGTTCGACCTCTCCTGTCGCAGCGATCTTCATGCAGTCGGTGGAGTGATAGCGCGGCCCAAACCACGAACGCCACCGGGTCTGTCCTACTTCCGGGTGGGTCTCTGGGGCTCTCGCCACGGCGCAGTATGATGGGCCTTCAACTCAACGGCGGCCTGGTGATCCTTCGGGCGGATCAACCCCGCTCATTCGCCACTCTGGCGGACCTCTGAACGCCTGGCGTTCGGCGGCCTTGCCTACTGGCGCTCACCGGCGGCATCGCTCATCACTGTGGAGGACCAGGCATTCAGGGTCCCTCGGCAGGGGACACTGCTTATGGGCGTCATATGTGGACAATCTGGCTGTTCCTCCTTGCCATCGTCCTGGCCAGCATCCGCCTTGTCGAGGAGCAACTTCGGCCGGTATATCTTCTCGCCACAGGTGGCAAACAGCGAGGCAGCGCGACTCTCCGGGAATCAAGACCGGACAGATCTCGGCGACCACCTACGCTATTTTCCGGTCTCTTGTGCGGGCATAGCAGGGACGTAATGGTCGCCAGTCGGATCGGCACGGGACAAACCGACGCCGGCGCGTCCTTTCGCACTCACCCCTCTATTGCCGCAGTAGTGGCTTTGGGGCACCTCCATCAAAGGCGGGATACGGTGCCATCTGGCGCACAGTGCTGGGTGTCCTCATGCTCGCCTTCATCGGTAACGGATTCAACCTGTTGGGAGTGGACCCGGTTTACCAGCAGATGGTTATGGGCGCCATCATCGCACTCGCGGCCAGAAAGGCCTTGACGCCTGGGCCAGAAAGTCCGACTGACCCATCGAGAACACCGAGGCCGAGGCCCCTCGATGCAAAAACGCGGCGGTCCGGGCCCGGGAACACGGCGCTTTGGCACCTCCCGGCTCCCCGGTCCAGGCCCGTAGCCCTCACATTGGTAAAGAGGATGATGAACATGAAAGTGGGCGTGTGCATGAATCCGACAAACCACCATTGTCGCTTGGGGGAAATCCATGAGCGTCGGATCGGGCCGTGTGGCTGGGAAAGCCGCACTCGTCACGGAAGTGCGGCAAACGGAAGTTGGCCGAGCTACGGCGATATGTTGCTCGCCGAGGAGTGGTGCTGCCGTTGCCTGCATAGATATTAACGGCACTCAGGCCGCCGGCGTTGCAAGAAGAGATTGTCACCGCAGGCGGTCGTGCGTTTGGCATGCAAGCGGATGTCTCAACCCGGGAAGGCACCCAGGCGATGGCTGCCGCAGCAGTTGAACGTTCGGCTGCATCGATATCCTCCACGCGCGCGGGCATTGCCGGGGTGTACGAACCTGTCCACCGGTTCCCGGAAAGACATGTGGGAAAAAGTCATTGCCACAAATCTGACCAGCGTCTTCCTAGGTTCGAAAGCCGTGCTGCCCT